>JBBCGG010000001.1:2772500-3087500 GCA_037200525.1 Methylocella sp.
TCGATGGCGATGTCATGCGTCATCGCCGTGGCCGAGATCTCGGCCAAAGCCTCGATGCGAATCAGATGATCCTCGCCGAGCCTCTCGCGCCAAGCGGGAAACTCGCGGCAGATCGCGTCGCGAATCGCGGCCCGCTGGTCGAGTTCGATCCGATGCCTCTGGTTGTAATCGAAGCCGATCGTTTCGACATGGGTCCAGCGTTCAAGCGCATAGGCGAGACACGTGGTTGAATCTTGCCCGCCAGAAAACAGCACCAGCGCCTTTCCGATCACGGCGCGCCCTCCGCTTTCCGCCGCCTATTCACGAGACCTCGCCAGCCGCCCAGGCCGTCATAAGCAGATTGGCCACGGCGATCCTCGGCGGGGAGAGCAGCCCCGCCGGATGGGCGTTCTGAAGCATCAGGCGAATCTCCGCACGGCTAAACCAGCGCGCGTCCTCGAGTTCGGCGTCGATCGTCAGATCGCGGCTCAGCGCGTCCGCGATGCAGCCAATCATCAGCGAACTGGGGAATGGCCAGGGCTGCGAGGCCAGATAATCGACTCGGCCGATGACGATTCCCGCCTCCTCCAACACTTCGCGGCGGACTGCATTCTCAAAGGTTTCGCCCGCTTCGATAAATCCGGCGAGGCAGGAATACATCCCGGTTGGAAAGCTGCTCTGGCGTCCAAGCAGGCAGTCCTCGCCGGAGATCACCAGCATGATGACGACCGGATCGGTGCGGGGAAAATGGTGGGTCCCGCAGACATCGCAGCTGCGCCGCCAGCCGGCGGCGGAAACCCGGCTCGGCGCGCCGCAATTCGAGCAAAATCGATGCCGCGCATGCCAGGACATTAGGCTTTTGGTCTGGCCGAACACGCCGAGCATCTCTGCCGGGACGAGCTCTTGCGCCGCGACGGCGCGCAGATCAAGCAAAGCGACGTCCTCGCGGGCAGGGGCTTTTTCGGGCG
Organism: Methylocella sp.; assembly: GCA_037200525.1. Classification (NCBI taxonomy): domain Bacteria; kingdom Pseudomonadati; phylum Pseudomonadota; class Alphaproteobacteria; order Hyphomicrobiales; family Beijerinckiaceae; genus Methylocella; species Methylocella sp. Next base: position 2,773,448 of record JBBCGG010000001.1, read on the forward strand.
CCTCGATCTCGATCAACATCGCGAAAAGCGCCGTTTCGCCGTCGCAGCCAAGAAACGCGGTCTCCCGGACGGCGCCCAGCCTCTCTGCTTCGCTGAAGGTGAAAAGAGCGTCAAAACCGTCTCCGACGCGTTTCAGGACCGGCGTGTCGCCGGACAAAACGAGGCTGCGCGTCGTCGGCAATTGCTTCAAGCGATCGATAAATTCGACGTCGTCGCGCTTTTCGGACATGCGATTGAGCCGATTGCCGGCAAAACCCGCGCGCGCCGAGCGTTCTTTGAGGTCGTTTGGGTGAAGCGTGCGGCCGTGCATCAATTTTCCTCAGTCGCGGTCAGTCTGGAGCCAGACCGCGGCGAACTTATGCCCTTCGGTCATTCTCAACAAATCATGTCTCGATTTGAGCCAATTCTCTATCCCACCCGATTGGGAGGTTGCGAAATTTCCGCCGGCAGTCCAAATAGAGTTCGGGAGGTTGGCGGTGGACGCACCACTCGCCAACCGGGTCAGGTCCGGAAGGAAGCAGCCCTAACGAGACCGGGCGGGTCTCTGTCCAGCCTCCCACTTGACGCATTTATGCGGTCGGCCAGCGCGCGACGCGGGTGCGACCACATCAGTTCAAAGCCGTCTTCTCCTTTCGAACGGGCTATCGCGATGCAAGACGATCGCATCGAAAATGCGAGCGCCTACGGCGGCGAGACATTGCCGCTCGGTTTTGACGGCGCAGCCAGCGCCGCCAACGCGATTCCCGCGCCATATCGCGTTCTCGCAAGAAAATATCGCCCGGCTGGTTTTGAGGACCTGATCGGGCAGGAGGCTATGGTCAGAACGCTGTCCAACGCCTTCGATCTCGATCGCATTCACCAAGCCTATATTTTAACCGGCGTTCGTGGCGTCGGTAAGACGACGACGGCTCGGATCCTGGCGCGCGCCTTCAATTATGAGTTGCCGGGCCGCGGCGCCGAGGCGGCGGTGACGCGCCCAACGATTCATATGTCCGAGCTTGGCGTTCATTGCCAGGCGATCATCGATTCGCGCCATGTCGACGTCATCGAAATGGACGCCGCCTCGCACACCGGCATTGACGACGTGCGCGAAATCATCGAAGGGGCGCGCTACCGGCCGGTCATGGCGCGCACCAAAGTCTATATCATCGACGAAGTGCATATGCTGTCGAAACAGGCCTTCAATGGCCTTTTGAAAACTTTGGAAGAACCGCCGGACCACGTCAAATTTCTGTTTGCGACGACGGAAATTGACAAAGTGCCGATTACGGTCCGCTCGCGCTGCCAGAGATTTGACCTGCGCCGCATCGATTCGGCGGTTTTGATCAAATATCTCGCGTCGATATGCGCCAAGGAGGGGGTCGCGATCGAGGATGAGGCGCTCGCTTTGATAGCTCGCGCCGCCGAAGGCTCCGCGCGCGACGCGCTTTCGCTGTTGGATCAGGCTATCGCTCATGGCCCCGCGTCAGGACAGCGGGAAATCTCCGCCGAAAATCTGCGCGCTATGTTGGGACTCGCCGATCGCGGCCGCATCATCGATCTGTTCGAAGCGGTGATGCAGGGCCAAATGGCGCAAGCGCTTGGCGGCCTCAAAGATCTCTACGACGGCGGGGCCGATCCGGCGGCGGTTCTCGTCGAACTTGCTGAATTCGTGCATCTCATTACGCGGCTGAAGCTTTCCCCGGAAGCCGGCGATGACGCCGCGATCACGCCGGATGAGCGCAGCCGGGGCTCGCGTTTCGCGCAGATGCTGTCAATGCCGGTTTTGACCAGAGCTTGGCAATTGCTGACCAAAGGTTTGCAAGAGGTCAAGGATTCGCCGCGCCCCTTGGCCGCCGCCGACATGGTTCTTGTGCGCCTTGCTTATGCCGCCGATCTGCCAACGCCCGACGAGGCGTTGCGCAAATTGGCGGCGACGGCGGGCGCCTCTCCGGCTGATGCGCCGAAAACTGCTCCGGCGGCAATTACGCCGGCAGGGCGAGATTTAAACGCGCGCAATCAAAATGGGCGCGATTATCCGGCGCGCGATGCGAGCTCCGGGCCAACGAGATCAAGCGCGGCGGCGGCGTTTGCGCCGCTCCCGGTCGCGCAGGAGCCCTCGGCCCGGCTGGCCCGCTTCGAGGATGTCGTTGCGCTTGCTGCGCAACATCGCGACATACAACTGAAACTCGCCCTCGAACGCGATGTTCGGCTGGTGCGGTTCGAGGATGGCGCGATCGAGTTTTCGGCGACGCCCGACGCCTCGCCGCAACTCGCACAGACCGTGACGCGCAGGTTGCAGGAATGGACCGGACGGCGCTGGATGGTCGCGATCTCGCGCGAACCCGGCGCGCCCAGCCTGAAAGAGGTTGAAGACGCCAAGGCGCAGCAGTCGATCATGGGAGTGCGGGCCGATCCCCTGGTGAAGCGCGTCCTCGAACTTTTTCCCGGCGCCGAGATTGTCGCTGTCCGCTCGAGCGAAGAGGCGGCGACGCCGGAGCAGTCAGGCGCCGCGACAAAACCTGGGGATGATGACATCGGTTTTATCGACGATTACGGCGAGGGCGACCTTTGAGCGAAGATTTCCAAGATAGTCTTTGGCCCTCCCGCCAAGAAAGAGGATCAGTGATGCGCGACATGTTGGGGTTGATGAAACAGGCGCAGGCCATGCAGGAGAAGATCCAGGAGATGCAAGCCGAGATGGAGCGCCTTGAAGTCGAAGGCCAGTCGGGCGGCGGCATGGTGCGGGTCACCCTGAGCGCGAAAGGCAGCCTGAAAAACATCGTCATCGATGATCAGCTCCTTAAGGCCGAGGAGAAGCAGATTCTTGAGGATCTCATCGTCACCGCGCATGAGGATGCGCGGAAGAAATCAGAACGCCTGATGGAAGAAAAAATGCAAGGCATGACCGCCGGCCTTGCTTTGCCGCCCGGCATGAAACTGCCGTTTTGATGGATTTAAACTGATGGGAGAGCGCGTCTCGGGTCCCGAGATCGAGCGCCTCATCCAATTGCTGGCGCGTTTGCCTGGGCTTGGACCGCGATCGGCGCGCCGCGCCGCGCTGCACTTGATTCGGAAACGGGAAGAGCTGTTTGGACCTCTGGCCGAAGCCATGCGGGTCGCGCGCGAGAAAATCGTCACATGCTCGGTCTGCGGCAATGTCGATACATGCGATCCATGCACCATATGCAGTGACGAGCGGCGAGATGGCGCGACCCTCGTCGTCGTTGAGACGGTCGCCGATTTATGGGCGCTTGAACGCGCCGCCGCTTTGCGCGCGCGTTATCATGTCCTTGGCGGAACCTTGTCGCCGCTCGATGGCGTCGGCCCCAAGGATTTGAATCTCGACAGTCTCGTTTCGCGCGTGACGGAAAATGAGATCAAGGAAGTGATTCTCGCCGTCAACGCCACGGTCGATGGGCAGACGACGGCGCATTACATCACCGATATTCTGGCGCATTTGAAGGTCAAGATTACCCGTCTCGCACATGGCGTTCCCGTCGGCGGCGAACTCGACTATCTCGATGAAGGCACGCTCGCCGCAGCGATGCGCGCCCGCACCGATTTTTAGGCGGCCATATCTTTGGACGCTTTGGCGTATTTTCCGGCCAGGTTGCGCGCGGGCTTATTGACCAGCCAAAGGCTGGGCTAACCAATGCTCCACCCCGCGCGATGGCCGACCCAGATCAGCAGAAAGCAAAAAGAGCCCTTTTTGCCTTTGGCGTTCCTTCGCGATCTTTGAGGTTTACGCGGCGCGTCACAGCCCTATCATCTAACCGGCGAATTCGTTCGCCGAGATCGCGCAACGCAAAGGAGCAGTCATGGCCAATCCTTTTGTTCACGTTGAGCTCACCACTACTGATCTAGCCAAGGCGAAGGCATTCTATCAGGGTATGTTCGACTGGAAGCTGGACGATCAAGAAATCGGTCCGGGGATGAACTACACGATGATCAGCGTCGGCGAAGGCACGGGTGGCGGCATGATGCAAACGCCTGGGCCCGGCATGAAGTCCGCCTGGATGCCTTATGTTCTCGTGGATGACATTGCGGCGGCGACGGCGAAAGCCGAGGCGCTTGGCGCGACGATCTGCCGTGACGTTACCGAAGTGATGGACGCGGGCTGGCTGTCAATCGTTACGGATCCCACAGGCGCGACGATCGGGTTCTGGCAATCAAAGACGAAGTGACGCCGGCCCTTTGCGGGAGAGGCTGCTATTCGGCGGCCTTCATTTTTTCGACGACGGCGATATTACCGTCGTCGGTGAAGTCCATCTGGTCGATCCGCTCGCCGCATTTGGCGATTTTGTCGGCTGAAGCGATGAGCTGAACGACATCTTCCTGCGCGTTCTGGAAGTGGGCGTCGAGCTTTGCTGCGCGCGCGCGGAGCCGCATGACGTCATCAACGAGCCGGCGCACTTCGGCCTGGATCATATGCGTCTGTTCGCGCACCTTGGCGTCACGCACGATTGCCTGCATGACCTGCACGGCCATCACCAGCAGCGACGGCGAAACAATGATGATGCGCATGCGGTGAGCTTTTTGAACGACATCATCGAAATGTTCGTTAATGTCGGCGTAAAGCGATTCCGACGGGACGAACAGCATGGCGATATCCTGAGTTTCCTCGGGAAGAAAATAACGCTCGGCGATATCGCGGATGTGTTTGCCCATATCGACGCGGGCGCGGGCGGCGGCATATTTCCGGGCCTCTTCGCTGTCGGCCGATTTCAGCGCGGCGAAAGCTTCAAGCGGAAATTTGGCGTCCACCACCATGAGGCGCGGATCGCCGGGCAGGCGGATGACGCAATCGGGCCGCGTTCTGTTCGAGAGCGTATGCTGAAACGCATAGGCCGAGTCGGGCAGGGCGTCGCGGATGATGGCTTCGAGCCTGCCCTGGCCAAAAGCGCCGCGCGCCTGTTTGTTGGCGAAAATATCCTTGAGGCTGACGACCTCCTCGGTCAGGCTGGTCAGTCTCGCCTGCGCCGCGTCGATCACGGCCAGCCGTTCGTTCAATTTGGCGAGCTGCTCGCCGGCGCTCTTGCCGGAGGATTCAAGGCCGACGCCGACGCGCACGCCGACGGCGTCGAGCCGTTCGGCCACAAGCCGCGCGAGATCGGTCTGGCGCGACCCCCAAAACCTCAGCCACGCTGCGGACGCGGCCGGTGAGCTCCGCATTCTGCCGCGCGATGACGGCCATCGCTTGCTCCATCTCGCGCTGGCGCTCCGCTGCGCTGAGGGCGTCGACGCTCCTCGCGCGCGCGGACCGCGCAATGCTGATCGCCATATAGGCCAGCAGCGCAAGGGCGATCGCCAATGCTCCGACAAGCAGCCGCCAGACCTCTACCGGCGCGCCATTGAGGAAGAAAACCACGCGCTCCATAGGGCGTCTTTACATGATTCGGGGCGATGCTGGAACGAATCTGGAACATTTGACATAAGGAGTTCAAGTTGCAAGAGCATTTTTGCGCTCGCGAGCGGCGAGAGCGAGGAACGACGCCAGTTGATCTTTCGTGCTATCTCTTAAGCTCCGGCCGCATGAGGCGTCTTGGCGATGCGCTTTGTTTTTCGGGTTATATATGAAAGTTGCATGCGCTTTGTTGAGGACGACGGCTGGGCGATCTCGAGCCATATCGCTCTGTCGATCCTGACATCGATGTTTCCTTTCTTGATCTTTGTGACGGCGCTCGGCGGCTTTCTGGGTTCGCAGGGCCTCGCTGACGAAGCGGTGAAGATTTTGTTCCAGACTTGGCCGGATCAAGTCGCAGCGCCGCTGGCGAAAGAGATTCATAGCGTCTTGACGCAGCCGCGCGGCGGTCTCCTCACCATCGGCGTCGTGTTGGCGATTTATTTCTCCTCCAGCGGCGTAGAGGCGCTGCGCGTTGGCCTCAACCGCGCTTACGACGTCAAGGAAATGCGGCCTTGGTGGAAACTGCGCCTCGAATCGATCGCCTACGTTTTCATCGGCGCTTTCGCGCTGCTGACTTTGGCTCTTTTCGTTGTCTTCGCGCCGTTGATCTGGTCGGTAGTATTGCGCTTTGCGCCGGGTCTCGAGCCGCTTGACAGGCTGGTTACTTTTAGTCGATTCAGCATCGCCACTTTGGTGCTTTTGGTGGCGCTCGTCATTGTGCACAAATTGTTGCCCGCCAAGCGACAGTCACTGCGCGACATCGCCCCCGGAATTGCGTTCACCTTTGCTTTCTGGGTCGCGGCTGGCATCCTGTTCGGCTCCTATCTGGCCGAGTTCGCCCGCAATTACGTCACTACTTATGCGGGCCTTGCTTCCGTGATGATCGCTCTGGTGTTTCTTTACATGATCGCCTCCATTTTCATCTTCGGCGGCGAACTGAACGCCGCGATTTCGCGTGCAAGACGAAAGCCGGATGAGGCGGCTAACGGGCTTTTGGAATAGTTCTGTCAGGAGAGCTCGGAGAGACGATGGCCCTGCGCGCCGACCTCGGCGAAAAAAAACCTGCTGAAAGCCGCACAGCAGCAATCCGACTCGCAATCGTTATGCGTCGCTGTCCAGCTCGGGATGTCGGGGCGATGAATCGCTTCGTCATGTGTAATTATGATGTGTAATTATGCCGCAAACTATCTGCATGAGCCGCCGCGTGAAGCTCTGCGGTGAAGCGCCGCGGCATCTTTACCATCAGCTTCTAGCTAGAGCTTGGTTTTGCGTTGATCTTCTGCCCGGACTCTGGAAAAACAAGATTGAACGCAAGCCGCGTTTCGTCGCGGCGTGCAAACTCGAGGAAGATTAACGATGGCTTCTGCCTGCACTGAAGGGATCGATACTGGCTTCGTCGCGCTTGGCTACGCCAAAGTTGGCTTTCTTGGCGTCATACAAGGCATTACCGAGCTTCTGCCGATCTCCTCGACGGCTCATATGCGAATCGTCCCTGCTGTGCTCGGCTGGCAGGATCCAGGATCGGCCTTTTCAGCGGCGATGCAGGTTGCAGCGCTCGCAGCGGTCGTCAGCTATTTCTGGAGCGATGTGCGCGGCCTCGTCTTCGGTTCGATTGGCGCGGCGCGGCGGCGCGATTTCAAGGACTGGAACTTTCGCTTCGCGGTCTGGATCATTCTGGCGACGCTCCCGATCATCATTGCGGGCATCCTGCTCGCGCCCATTCTCAACACCTGCAACTCGCCGTTGCGCAGCCTCAACGTCATCGGCGTCGCCTGCATCGTGATGGCGGCTTTGCTCGCGCTCGCCGAGATCTATTCGCGGCCGAGGCGCACGCTCGACCACGCGACGTTGAAAGACTCTTTGGTGATTGGAATTGCGCAAATCGGCGCGCTTATCCCCGGCGTCTCGCGGTCGGGCTCGACTTTGACCGCCGCCCTTTTTCGGGACTTCAAGCGGGAAGAGGCGGCCCGCTTTTCGTTTCTGCTTGGGCTTCCAGCAATAGCCGCCGCCGGTCTGAAAGAATTATGGGAATTGCATAAGGCCCATCTCGACGCGCAAGGCTGGTCGATTCTGGCGTTTGGCCTCGTCATCGCCTCGATTTCGGCCTTCGCCGCCATCTGGGGCCTCTTGCGCATCTTGGAGCGCTTCTCAGCGTGGCCGTTCGTTATCTATCGGGCGCTGATGGGCGTATTGCTTCTCGCTGGCGTTTGGGTCGGCTGGCTGCAGAATTGAATTCTAACCCCGAAAAGGCTTCTGACTTTTCGGGGTTTATTCATTACTCCTACAGAGCGCAATCAATCGCCTGTGCCGCGCAAATAACGCTGGCCGACCAGGACAGGATCCGCTGCCTGCCAGTCGCTAATGTCGCCAAACTCGCTACTCGAACTGATCGACAAAAGCTCGGCGAGACGGCCACGCGCGCGGTTGACGCGACTTTTCATCGTGCCGACTGCGCAGCAACAGACTCCCGCCGCTTCCTCGTAGGACAAGCCGGAGCCGCCAATCAGAATCAGCGCCTCGCGCTGATCGGTCGGCAATTGCTGAAGCGCCTCGCGAAAATCGAGCATGTCCATGTGGCTGTTCTGCGCCGGGGCGGTCGCCAGCTTGGCGGCGATGGTCCCATCCGAGTCCGCGACCTCGCGCCTTCGCTTGCGATATTCGGAATAATAGATATTGCGCAGAATTGTAAAAAGCCATGCTCTGAGGTTCGTCCCCTCGACAAACGAGCCGAGCTTGCTCCAGGCCTTCACTAAGGTCTCTTGTACCAGATCGTCGGCGCGATCGAGATTGCCGCATAGCGAGACCGCAAAGGCGCGCAAATTGGGGATAACCGCGAGAATGTCCGCCGTGATTTGAGCGCTCGCCGCCCGGTCAACCGGCGCGTCCACTTCCGTTTCGTCGTCGAGAAATTCCTTCTGTTCCGCTGTCACGAAGCATCCTTCTTGAACTGAGCGCCCGAGGCGGTTTCAAGCTGCCGCAGAAGATCAAAAAACCGGTCGGGGACCGGTTGTGACAAAACGTCATTGTATACGCTGCGTAGACCGAGGCCAATTTGATCCCCCATTTCGGGCTTGGCCGATGTCTTCCTTATACGCGATACGGCGACTATTTTGCCGTCCACATATTCATCGAGATCTATCGAGTCATACTCCCTGTCGGTTGTTACTACGTTCGAACGTAAGTCCGGTCCCTTCGACATTCCACTGTCCGACTTCGTTGTCTTCACCACAGGATCACCTTTGTTTCGGTTCCCACCATCTTCGTTACCCTCCTCAGTGGCGGTTACGCCATGGCCGCCATCCCGAGATGGCCGGTTGGCATTTCCAAACGCCTTGATAAACCCGTGTTCGACGTGCAAACTTCACAAATAGTTTGCTGCACTCAGCGCCTTCTAACGCATCACATGGGGTAAAGTTCCGCAAGCCTGGAACCTTTCTTAACAATTTGCATTCTCAGACCGAGCTGCTTGACGCGGCGCTAATGGTCAAAGGGGCGTTTATCGATGTCGATTTCTCAAGCTATCTCTTCGCATATCCCCTATCTGCGCCGATTTTCTCGGGCTCTGACAGGGTCGCAAGCGGGAGGAGATGCTTATGTGCTCGCCACCCTTGAGGCGATCGTTGCGGACCCCGGCAATTTCGACTCTGACGCCGATGTGCGCACAACGCTTTACCGTCTGTTCCTTGAGGTCTGGGGCTCCGTCTCAGTTAATGATCACGTCGATGAGCTCGGGTTTTCTGGCGATGAAGCCGGCGCTCATCGCAATCTTGAAGCCATCACATTGCGGCCTCGAATCGCTTTTCTCCTAAGCTCGCTCGAAGGATTCAATACCGCAGAAGTCGCCGCCGCGCTCGATTGCCCCCTTGCGGAGGCTGCAAGTCTGATTGACGCAGCTGGTAAGGAAATCGCCAATCAGATCCGCACCGATGTCGTAATCATCGAGGACGAGCCTTTCATAGCGCTCGATTTGCAGACATTGGTCGAGGAGCAGGGCCACAGAGTCATCGCTGTGGCGCGGACGCACCGCGAGGCGGTGGAAGCCATCGCCAAAGAACGCCCAGGTCTGATTCTCGCCGATATTCAACTCGCGGACGGCAGTTCGGGCCTTGAAGCGGTGAATGAAATTTTGGGCAACTTCTCCGTGCCGGTGATTTTCATTACCGCCTATCCGGAAAGGTTCCTGACCGGCGCGCCGCCGGAGCCCGCATTCCTGATCACCAAGCCTTTCGGAGTCGACAGTCTGAAAGCAGTCATCAGCCAGGCGCTGTTTTTCGATCGTAAATCGCATCGCAAAGACGAAACAAAATCGAGAAACGTTCTCGCCTGAGAAGGGGCGGCGTGAGCATTCGGCGGCAGCGGCGCACTCCTGCCGCCTTACAAAAGCGCTCGCTTGCTCCGCAAAATTCGGCCAATGACGACGCCCGCGACAATCGCAAAGCCGACAAGTGAAAAAGCGTTGAGCTGTTTGGCGATCTCAGCTCCGGCCTCGACCGCCAATGCTTCCTTCTCCAGGCCAGCCTGACGTAAAATCTCCAGAATGGGAGCCACTATCGCGTCGATCTTGGCCACGAATTCGGGATTGGGCTTCGGCAGATTGTCTTGGGCCTCCTTGGACGCAACGGCTGCAAGCGGCTGGGCCGCGGCCGTCGCCGCTCTCTCGGGACGACTTGCTAACCAGAGGCAGACAATCGCGGCGATCAGAAAGAGTGCGGCGACGCTCAGCGCCGCCACCAATGTCCCCGCCAAAGTTTGGATAAAAGCGAAAAGATCGATCGTGAGAAAGACCGAAGCGGCGATTACGCAGCCCATGCCGAGGGCGACCAACGCGACTTTTTTCAGCAGCCGCGCAATCATCGCCTCCAGCGGGGCGGCTGCATCGTGAGCGACCCGCGCGATCAGCGGATTCATTTACGAGCGCGGCTCATCAATCCGATCAACAGTCCCGCCGCCATCGCGATGAGGACTGCAATGAGTGGATTGCGCTCGATCGTGGCTTCAAGATCTGAACTGGCCCCCGCCAGCCGGTCTTTGGCGTCCGAGGCTCCATCGGACAGCTTTTGGCGCGCGGCGTCGACGGCGCCGAAAACCGACTCCGTCGTCACAGACGCTTGCCCGCGCACCAGCTCTGTGACCGAGGCGCTTAATCTCGTGATATCCTCGCGCAACGCCGTCAAGTCAGCAGCGAAATTGTGCGAAGCTTCTTCAAAAGGCTTATCGTTGGTCATGTTGACTCCATCAATTCGAGGAACGTCACTGATTTTTATGACTGGCGCAACTGCCTGAAGCGCCACGCTGCCTAACAAAAACCCGCGACGCAGCTAACCGGGACGCAGCTCCAGGCCGCATCAGTTGCGGCTTTGAGCTGTGCTCACAATTCAAAACCCAACCACAGGGCGTCAGACGCCGCCGCGCGTGAGTAGGATGATAACGACGACGACGAGAAGCACGCCGACGATGCCGGAGGGGCCATAACCCCACGACCGGTTGTACGGCCAAGATGGGATAGCGCCTACCAGCATTAGGATAAGCACGATCAGGAGGATTGTCGTGAGAGACATCGCAAACCTCACTATTAAAACACCGATATTCTAAAGCCGTATGTAACGCCAACTCTCTCGCTGTTGAAATAGTTCCTGTCTACTGTTTACTCGTAATTCCGTCGTTTAGAATCTCTGATTTCCAGGTTTCTCGCCAGTCAATCGCATCGGAGGATTGGCGGGCGTTGGGCCGCCGGGATCAGGAACGTCAGGGTCGCCGAGGGGAAGCGGTGGAATGTCTCCCGGATTGTCGACCGGCGGCGGGGCGGGGTCTGGCGAGGGGATTTCCGGCTGCCGCGGCGGCGCTGGAATATTGCCGGGGGGGGGGGCGGCCCAGGCTCCGGGGCTGGAGGCTTCGGCGGCTGCTGGGTTTTGACGTAGCGAACGGCGCTCAAGATCAAGATCCTTTAGAAGATTTGAAGAACGGCCAGCAACGCGGCATTGATCTCGAGGTTCCAGAGTGAATCCTTAAGGAACCGGAAAAGCAGAGGCCGCGTTCTTGTAGGCTATTCCTCGCGTTGCGTATCAGGGGAGCGTCATGCCGCCACGGGCCAATTGGAAGGGCTATCTCAAGTTATCGCTGGTTTCCTGTCCGGTGGCGCTTTTTCCCGCCGTTAGCGCCAGCGAAAAAGTCTCGTTTCATATGCTGAATGGCGAGACTGGAAACCGTCTCAAACAGCAATATGTCGATGCCGAAACTGGCGACATCGTCGATCGGGACGAGCGGGTGAAGGGTTATGAAATCGCCAAGGGCGATTATGTCGTTGTGACCGATGACGAGCTCAGTCAAATCGAAATCGAGAGCAGCCATACGATCGATATCGAGAGCTTCGCACCGAGATCTGAGGTCGATCCGGTGTATTACGACAGCCGCTATTACATCGCTCCTGATGACAAGGTCGGCGAAGAGGCCTTCGCCGTCATTCGCGAGGCAATGCGGGTCCGGGATATGGTCGGCGTCGCCCGCGTCGTGCTTTACGGGCGCGAGCGCATTATCCTGCTTGAGCCGAGGTCAAAGGGCATCATGGGCACGACGCTGCGCTATGGCTATGAGGTGCGCGACGATGCCGCTTATTTCGATGAAATTCCCAGGATCGAATTAGACAAAGAGATGCTCGATCTTGCTTTGCATATCATCGACACAAAGGCGACGAACTTCGACCCCGCCAAATTCAAGGATCATTATCAGGAAGCGGTGGTCGATCTCATTCGCGCCAAGCGCGCCGGTCGTCCTGCGCCAGCGCCTCATGAGCCGCAGCCGAGCAATGTCGTCAACCTGATGGACGCTCTCCGGCGCAGCCTCGCGACAGAGAAGGGGGGCGCGGCCAAGGCTTCTGGCGCGGATAAGGCTAAAGCTGCCTCAAAGCCGAGGCCGCAAGCGCACGCAACGCCGCAGAAACCCAAGGCCGCAACCGTCGTTAAAGCGCGCGCGAAAAGGGCGAGTTGATGCGCTCTCCGGCCAAAACTCTAGAAGCCTATCGCGCCAAGCGCGATTTCACGGTAACGCGGGAGCCGAGCGGAGAAGAGGCGTCGCGCCGCGCGGCGAAGCCGGATCTAAGCTTCGTCGTCCAGAAGCATGCGGCGCGACGACTGCACTATGATTTTCGCCTTGAACTTGACGGCGTGTTGAAGAGTTGGGCGGTCGCCAAAGGCCCAAGCCTCGTCCCCGGCGAAAAGCGGCTTGCCGTCCATGTCGAAGATCATCCGCTCGATTACGGCGGATTCGAAGGGATGATCCCGCAAGGCCAATATGGCGCGGGTTCGGTGATCCTTTGGGATCGCGGCATATGGCGTCCTGAAGGCGATCCGCACAAGGGCTACGCCAAAGGCCATCTTAATTTCACCTTGGAAGGCGAGAAGCTGAAAGGCGGCTGGCATCTCGTGCGAATGGCGCAGAGAAAAGGCGAGCGCGGCGACAATTGGCTGCTCATCAAAGCCACCGATGATTTCGCGCGCGAGGCCAAGGACCCCGACATCCTTGAAGAGATGCCGCTTTCGGTGCTGAGCGGCAAGCCGGTTGAGGCCATCGCCAAGGATTCCTTGAGCCGCACATGGACAAGCGGAAAGTCCGCCGCGCCGCCAGCCGCATCGGCCGAGGAGTTGACGCCGCGCCAGCGCGCCCGCGCGCCATTGCCGCAAGGCGATGCCGAGCCGGCCCCCAAATCGGCCAAGCGGAACGTCGCCGCGAAGCCTTTCACATTTATCGCGCCAAAAGCCGCGCGGAAGGCCAAGATGCCGGGCTTTATCGAGCCGTGCCTAGCGACGGCGTCAAGCGCGCCGCCCTCGGGCGCCGGCTGGGCGCATGAGATCAAATTCGATGGCTACCGCCTCCAGCCTGCGCTCGATGCGGGCGAGACGATCATTCGCACGCGGCGCGGCCTCGATTGGACGCAAAGATTTCCCTCGATCGCAAATGCAATTGCGGCGTTGCCGGTTGAAAGCGCAATCTTCGATGGCGAGGCTGTCGTCGAAGACAAGGGCGGGATCGCCGATTTCGCAGTGCTACAGGACGCGCTGAAAGAGGGCCGGCAAGAAGCGATCGTTTTCTACGCATTCGACCTCCTCTATCTCAATGGCTTTGATCTGCGCCCTGCGCCGCTGACTGAGCGCAAAGCCGTGCTCGAACAGGTGATCGCAACAGCGCCGCAAGCTGGCCCGCTTCGCTATAGCGCGCATTTCGCCGCCAACGGCGAAACGTTGCTGAAGCATGTCTGCGCTCTCAGAGCAGAGGGCATCGTTTCAAAACAAATCGAGAGGCCCTATCGCTCTGGGCGCGACGGCGATTGGTTGAAGGCCAAATGCGCCAACCGTCAGGAATTCGTGGTCATCGGCTATACGCTTTCGACGGCGACGCCAAAGGCGATCGGCTCGCTCGTGCTTGGGTATTACGACGAGGGAAAGCTCAATCACGCCGGCCGCGCCGGAACTGGCTATAACCAGCAGATGGCCAAAGATCTTTTTGGCGAACTTGAAAAGATCAAGCGTGACAAGCCTCCGGTCGATGGGCCGCTTACAGCCGAGGCTCGACGCGACGTTCGTTGGAGCGAGCCCAAGCTTGTCGCCGAAATCGAGTTTCGCGGCTGGACCACGGCCAACATGCTGCGCCAAGCCTCGTTCAAAGGATTGCGCGACGATAAGGCGCCGACCGAGATCGTTCGCGAAGTCGCGGTTTCGCCGCCAGCGGGAGGCTGGCAGATGAGCAGATCCAAAGCAGTGGCCGCGCAGAAAACGAGCGTCAAGCTCACTCATCCCGATCGCGTGTTGTGGCCGCAGGCGGGATTCACGAAGCAGTCGCTCGCCGACTATTACGATTTGGCGTGGCCGCTGATCGGGCCGCAAATTATCGGCCGGCCGCTCGCCCTCGTGCGTTGCCCGACGGGCATCGATCACGATTGTTTCTTCCAGAAACATCAATGGGAGGGAGCGGACGAGCACATCGTGCTGACGGAAGATCCTCATGACGATAAATCGCTTGTGAGCATCGCCGATTTCGACGGCCTTATGGCGCTGGTGCAGGCGAGCGTTCTCGAAATTCATCCTTGGGGCGCGAAGATTGATAATCTTGAGGCTCCGGATCGGCTGATTTTCGATCTCGATCCCGGCGATAAAATCACCTGGGGCGACCTTGTCGCGGCGGCGCTAGAGGTGCGCGAACGACTGCGTGAGGACGGGCTTGAAAGCTTCGTCAAAACGTCAGGCGGCAAAGGCCTGCATGTCGTGGCGCCAATCGCGCCTGGATCTAATTGGGACGACGCCAAGGCCTATTGCCGCGCGGTCGCCGAGGCTATGGCGGCGGCAAAACCCAGTCAATTGACGGCGACCATGGCGAAGCGCGAACGCATCGGTCGTATCTTCATTGATTATTTGCGCAATGCTCGCGGCGCAACCGCCATCGCGGCTTATTCCACGCGGGCGCGGCCAGAGGCAGGCGTTTCAATGCCGCTTGATTGGGACGAATTGAACTCGATCACGCGGGCTGATTATTTCACCCTCGCTAACGTCGACCGGCGCTTGCAGACGCTGCACGCTGAACCTTGGCAAGGAATCAACAAGATCAAGCAGGTTCTGCCCGCAAAAAAATCGGCCGCAATACGCGCGACGCGGTGAACCTTCTGGCGCGTAAATGCTTCCAATGTCTGGAGCGCGGGCGTTTTGCTCGCAGCGATTGGGAGAAGCACCATGGCCGTTAAGTCTATGAACGATCTCTTTCTGCATACGCTGAAGGACATCTATTACGCCGAAAAGCAGATCTACAAGAGCCTTCCGAAGATGGAGAAGGGCGCTCATTCGCCTGAGCTTAAGCAGGCTTTTGAAAAGCATCGGCGAGAAACAGAACATCAAATCGAAAGATTGGAAAAAATCTTTGATGACTGCGGCGTTGCGGCGCGATCCATCCGTTGCGAAGCTATGGACGGCATATTGGCAGAGGCCAAGGAGTCCATGGAGGACATCGACGATGCCGAGGTTTGCGACGCGGGCATTGTAGCCGCCGCGCAGACTGTCGAGCATTACGAGATTGCGCGTTATGGCTCACTGATCGCGTGGGCTGACCAACTCGGCATGGGCGAGGCGAGCAAGCTCTTGCGCGAGACGCTCGATGAGGAAAAGAAAACGGATCAGACTTTGACGCAGCTAGCGCTGGCGAGCGTCAATCGGACGGCGGCCTGAGCAGGAGCCTAGCGATGGATCAAGAGCCGCAAGTCGTTCTGAACAAGACCGAAGCGCGTCAAGGAAGCAACAGAGCGCCCTTGCACTATGTGCTCTATGGCGGCTTGGCGCTGGTCATCGTCGCCTTCGCGCTCATATACTTGCTGCATTAGCGCATGACCAATTCCCGGTTGAGCTGATCATGCTGCGAATGCTACGTCGCGGAAGATGCGCCGGCAAAAGAATGCGGCGCCGGGCTGATCGGCGTCGCGACGCCATTGTTGATCTCTAGCACTGAGAGGCCGCGATCATTGGCGCCGTCGGGCAGGAAGCGGAACACCCCGTCCGCGCCGTTGAATCCCGAGCGGTTGGTCAGAACATTATCCGAGTAACGCTGCGACCCTTGAGTGTGCGCGAGCGCCGCAGCGAGCGACACCGCATCATAACTGAGGGTGGCGATCCGCGTTGGGTCGACGCCATATTTGGCGTGGTAGCGCGTGGAGAATGCATTAAATCCGCCATTCTCCGGCGCAGAGAACCAGGCCCCTTGCAAAGCGGGAAGGCGCAGGACGCGAGCGTCGTTCCATAGGCCCGTGCCAAGAATTTGCGTTTTCTTGTTGTTGAAGCCCGCGGCGGCCAGCGTCTGCGAGACGGTCGGCATGGCGTCGGCCTGTTCGGGAATGAACAGCCCATCGATCTGATCGCCGAGCGCGGCGACTTTTTGCACGGCGGCGGCGAGGGTCTGCGGCTGATAATGTTCGATCGTCATAACGCGGATGTTGTTGCGCGCCGCCGCTTGTTGAAAGGCGGCCTCCGCGACGCGGCCGTAATCATTTTCCGGGATCAGCGCGGCCAGCGATTTCTTGCCCTTTGAGGCGGCGAAATCGATGATGCGGTCGACATAACTCTCGACCAGGAAGGAGAGCAGATAGACGCCGCGACCGGCTGTGGATGTATCCGTGGAGAAGGCTATCACAGGTTTGCCGGCGGCGCGCGCGACGCTTCCGACCTCGCGGACGTCGGGAGCGAAAAGCGGGCCAATGATGAGATCGGCCCCTTCCGATAGCGCTTCCTGCGCCGCGATGCGCGCCCCTTCGGCCGTGGAGTGATCATCCTTGACGATCAAGGTAAGGTCATTGCCGCCCGCTTCCGTCAAAGCGAGTTCGGCGGCGTTGCGCAAAGAGGCTCCAACGACGCTTGGGCCGGAGGCCTGCGTCAAAGGCAGAACGAGCGCGACGCGCACCGGGCCGGAGCCGATGTGCTCGCTTGCGTTCGGCGCCGGCGTCGCGAGTTTTTGACCCGTCCCGAACGAGTCGGTCGGCCCTCGTCCAAAGGTTCCATTCGAGGGGCCGCAAGCCGCCAGGGAAAAGGCGAGAGCGAGCGCCCCAAGCGCTTCCAAGGCGCCGCCGCGCGACAAAATTTTCATCCGGGCAACCTCCAAGCGCATGATCTGGCGCAGCAATTCATGATCTTTAAAAGGGCGCGGACTTCTCGAGGCCCCCGCATTGAAACAAACGGATAGCGTGCACGACCTTTAAGAAATTCAGGCCCTTTGGATAAGGTCATGCGTTCCGGTGACGTATCGGGACGCGATCGATTCAACTTGCGGCGATCACGCCCTAGATGGCCGAAAAACTGGCCCTAATCGTGATAGCATAAAAATTAAAATGAGGTTCAGTCACAAATTTTGGACTTATGCAATCAAAAACGCGCGGCGCATTCTTGCCGATGGGGTCGGTATGTTCTATAATCAGAACGATTGGATGTTTTAACGAACAAGCCGGCCGGCGAATTTGCACGAGCGCGGGCGGCCAACGGCGGGCGAGACCATGACCACAGGCGAACGGAACGGACCTGATCCCGAGTCGGGCGGGAACTTTGGCGTGACCGAGCTGAGCGAACAAGCCAAAACCCAAAGCGGCGCCTTTACGGCGTTCGGCCTTCGGGCTGAAGCGGAGCCGATCCGCAAAGGTCTGCATGTGGTCGCGACGCCAATCGGCAATCTCGGCGATATTTCATTTCGCGCGCTGGCGACGCTCGCCGCCGCCGATGCCGTGATCGCTGAGGACACCCGCGTCACCAAAACGCTGCTCGCCCATTATGGCATTGCGACGCCTCTTGTCGCTTATCACGAGCATAATGCGGCCGTGATGCGTCCGCATCTGCTCGCCCGCCTGGCCGAGGGGGCCGCGCTGGCTTTGGTGTCGGACGCCGGCACGCCGCTGATTTCGGATCCCGGGTTCAAGCTGGTCTCCGATGCCTTGGCGCAGAACATCGAGGTCATTTCGGTTCCGGGCGCGTCCGCCGTCCTCGCGGCTCTCGTGGTGGCGGGCTTGCCGACGGATCGTTTCTTTTTTGAAGGATTTCTGCCCCCGAAGTCGAGCGCGCGACGCCAGCGCATCGCCGAGCTTGCGCCTATTCCCGGCACATTGGTGTTTTTTGAATCGCCGCGCCGGGTCGCCGAAACCCTGGCGGATCTCTCCGCCGTGCTCGGCCCGCGCGAGGCGGCGATGGCCCGCGAACTGACGAAATATTACGAAACGGTGCGGCGAGGACAATTACCCGATCTTGCGGCGGCTGTGGCCGGCGAAGCGCCGCCCAAAGGCGAGATTGTCCTCCTCGTTGGACCGCCGGGATCGGATGCGCCGCACGAGAGCGCGGAAGAACTTGACGCCAAGCTGAACAAGGCGCTGGAGACGCTTTCGGTCAAGGACGCCGCGGCAGTGGTGTCGGCGGCGACCGGTCAACCGCGCCGGAAGGTTTACGCGCGGGCTATCGAGCTGTCCGCAGCCTTCGTCGCGCGCGAGTGAGCCTTGCTGAACTCGGTCGATCGTCGCGAGGCGCATTGGCGCGGCCTTATCGCCGAGCGGCTTGCAGAGGCGGTTTTGCGGCTCAAATTCTATTCGATTTTGGCCCGCCGCTTCCGGGTCCACGGCGGCGAAATCGATATTATTGCGCGGCGCGGCGACACTATCGCATTCGTCGAAGTGAAAGTGCGTCCCAGCCTTGATGAAGCCAGCAGCGCGATCACTCTCGCCAAACGTCGTCGCATCTCCCGCGCGGCGCGAGCGTGGATCGCCGCTCATCCGTCCACGGCAGCTTTGACATGGCGCGGCGACGCGGTCTTCGTCGCGCCGTGGCGATGGCCGCGTCATGACATTGCGGCGTTTGAGCTGAATTTTTGATAAATCGACCGCCCCGCCTCGGGGCTTCATTGGTTGGCAGCCTTTAAGGCAGCTGACATCTGGCCGTGGAAAGCGAGCGGAAATGGTTGACCCAACACGCGGAATCGATCCAAATCGGGTCAGCGATCGAAGGCGTGAGGCGAGGTGACCGCGACCGGTGATGGGAACATTTCACAATGCCGACATTGCGAAGCCGAGCGCGCTCAAAAGCAGTCCCAAAACTTCTGTAGCGGCCGGGCAGGGGATCGCGGCCGATCTGATCGCCGTCCTGACGGCGGTGACCTGCGGCGATCCCCGCGTGCTGACGATACAGGATCAGGGCGCATTGCCTTCCGGCCCCTTTGAGCTGGCGCACCGGTCGCTGCAATCGGGCCTTCGCGCATGGGTTGAGCGGCAGACCCGTCTGCCGCTTGGTTATGTCGAACAGCTCTATACGTTCGCCGATAAGGATCGCGCTGGCGCCGAGCAGCAGGTCATCTCGATCAGCTACCTCGGCCTTACGCGCGAACAGCCGGCGTCTGGGGAATATGAAGCGAGCTGGCGCAGTTGGTACGTCTATTTCCCGTGGGAGGACCATCGCCTTGGCGTCCCTGCGATGATCGAAGAAGTCCTGAAGCCGCAACTGCAGGCGTGGATCGCGGCGACAAAGGATTCCAGTCTTCGCCAGAATCGCGCTCAGCGGGCGACGATCACATTTGGCTTTGATGGCCGGCCCTGGAATGAGGAGCTTATTCTGCAGCGCTATGAGCTGCTTTATGAGGCTGGGCTTATCGCTGAGGCCGAGCGTAGTTCGGCGGGGGCCGCGCGCCACGAGGCGCCAGTCAAGGCGTCGAGCGCCGGACGGGCGATGATCCTAGACCATCGCCGCATTCTGGCGACCGGGATCGCGAGGCTGCGTGCGAAAATCAAATATCATCCCGTGGTCTTCGAACTAATGCCGGAGACATTCACTTTGTTGCAATTACAGCGGTGCGTAGAAGCTTTGGCGGGCCGGCTCGTGCATAAGCAGAATTTTCGGCGGCTGATAGAACAGCAGGAACTCGTCGAGGAAACCGGGCAAACCAGCCAGGATACAGGCGGCCGGCCGGCCAAGTTGTTTCGTTTTCGCCGCATCGTTTTCACCGAACGCGCTATCGTCGGAACCAAGCTGCCCATTTCAAAGGCTTGACAAATCTTATACTCATCCCCAGCATATGTACCAATAATGCTCAATGGGAGTATAAGGGATGGCGATGCCCGCGGAAGTAATGCGTACAAACAATCGCGGCGGCGACCATGCCCTCGCGCCGGGCCTCTACGCGCCCGAACTCTACGCCAAAGTGCGCCACGCCATTCCGGCGATCGAATGGCCTATTTATGCGCGAGACATCGACGCCATCCTGGCGCTGAAGCGCAGCCGCAACGCGGTCATTCTGGCGCATAATTATCAGACGCCTGAGATCTTCCACTGCGTGGCCGATATCGTTGGCGACAGCTTGGCGCTTGCGCGCGAAGCAATGAATGTCGACGCCGACGTCATCGTTCTCGCCGGCGTGCACTTCATGGCTGAAACCGCGAAATTGCTTAATCCCGACAAGACAGTTCTCATTCCCGATATGGGGGCCGGCTGTTCGCTTGCAGACTCGATCACCCCGGAGGATGTGCGGCGGCTGCGGCTCGCTCATCCGGGCGTTCCGATCGTCACCTATGTCAATACCTCGGCGGCGGTGAAGGCCGAGTCCGATATTTGCTGCACGTCGGGCAACGCCAAAGCCATCATTGAATCCCTCGGCGTCGAGCGAGTGATCATGCTGCCCGATGAATATCTCGCCCGCAACATCGCCGCCGAAACAGGCGTCAAGATCCTCACTTGGTCAGGCCATTGTGAGGTGCATGAGCTGTTCACCGCCGCTGAAGTGCGCGAACTGCGTGAAGATTATCCGGGCGTAGTCGTGTTGGCGCATCCAGAATGTCCGCCGGAAGTTGTGGCGGAGGCGGATTTTTCCGGCTCAACCGCTGCAATGCAGGCCTATGTTGCGAAAAACCGTCCGGCGCGCGTAGTTCTTCTGACCGAGTGTTCGATGAGCGACAATGTCGCGGTCCAATATCCGGAGCTCGAATTCGTGCGTCCGTGCAATCTCTGCCCGCATATGAAGAGGATCTCGCTCGGCAATATCAGGCGTGCGCTTGAGACGATGCAGCATGAGGTGCGCATCGATCCCGCCCTTGCGGCCCCGGCTCGCCGCGCCGTCGAGCGCATGCTCGCAGTCAAGTAAAGTCTGGAGATCGAAATGCGCGATGCGCCGGATGCATGCATCATCATCGGCGGAGGCCTCGCGGGCCTGACTGCGGCTTTGGCGCTAGCGCCGCGGCCGGTCATCCTGTTGACCAAGGCGCGCCTCGGCTTTGAAGCCTCGAGCGTGCTGGCGCAGGGCGGCGTCGCCGCAAGTCTGGGGCCGGATGATGACGCCGACTTGCATCTTGCAGATACGCTGAAAGCCGGCGATGGCCTTTGCGATGAGGCCGTAGTAAAAACAATTCTGACCGCGGCTCCGGCGGCGATCGAAGATTTGATCCGGCTTGGCGCGCCATTCGATCGCGACGCCAATGGCAATCTGCTGCTTGGCCTCGAGGCCGCACATTCGCGCCGCCGCATCGTGCATGCCGGCGGCGACAGCAGCGGCCGCGAAATCATGCGCGCCTTGATTCTACGCGCGCGCCAGACGCCCTCCATAACAGTCATCGAGGGGATTTCCGCGCGGAAACTTATCGTCGATGATAATGCAGTGACCGGCGTCCTCGCCGAGGGCGAGAACGGGCCGGTTCTCTTCGCCAGCAATCGCGTCGTGATCGCCACCGGCGGCGTCGGCGGCCTCTTCCGCTATGGCACTAATCCGGCGGGTTCCTTCGGCGAGGGGCTTGCGCTAGCGGCGAAAGCCGGCGCCTTCATGGGCGATCTCGAATTCGTGCAGTTTCATCCGACCGCGCTCGATAGCGACGCTTTTCCGCTAAAGCTCGTCAGCGAGACCGTGCGTGGCGAAGGCGCGATTCTCGTCGATGAAACCGGCGATCGGTTTATGGCCGATATTCCAGGCGCCGAGCTTGCCCCGCGCGATGTGGTCGCGCGCGCTGTTTGGCGACGAATGGCGGCGGGACATCAGGTTTTTCTCGATGCCCGCGAGGCGCTGGGGCTTGAGTTTACGCGACGCTTTCCGGCGATCACCGGTTTTTGCCATGCGGCCGGAATCGATCCGGCGACGCAGCTGATCCCGATCCGGCCGGCGGCTCACTATCACATGGGCGGCATCGCCGTCGATCTTGCCGGGCGCACATCCATCGAAGGCCTCTGGGCTTGCGGCGAGGCGGCGTGCACAGGTCTTCATGGAGCCAATCGACTGGCCAGCAACTCGCTGTTGGAGGCCGTGGTTTGCGGACGCTTTGTCGCTGAAAGCTTCGCTGCAAGCCAGCCGCCGAAGCGGGGCAAGCCGGCTTTCGATGCGACGCCGCTAGTCGCCAGCGACCCGGCACCAGTGCGTGAAATCATGTCGCGCGCTGCGGGCGTATTGCGCAATGAAGAAGGCTTGCGCGAGGCGGCCGAAGCGCTGCTTCCGCTTGCGCTCGGCGGCGCGGGTTCGAGCGATCCGGCGATTGTCGGCTTGATGATCGTGATCGCCGCCTTGCGCCGGCGCGAGAGCCGCGGCGCGCACGCGCGGACTGACTTTCCCGATGCAGCGACAAGCGCCCAAAGAAGCGTCTTGCATCTTGATGATGCGCTCCAAAGCGCTCAAGAAATCATGCCTGAAATGGCCGACTGAAGTGGACCTGCAATGACTCCTGCGCCGCTGCCGCGGATACTGATTGAACCTCTTGTGCGCGCCGCTCTGCTCGAAGATCTCGGCCGCGCCGGCGACCTCACGTCGAATGCGGTCATTCCCGCCGGCCTCAACGCGCGGACTGTTCTCGCCGCGCGTCAGCCGGGGGTGGTCGCCGGGCTCGATTTGGCGCGTCTCGCCTTCGAGCTGATCGATCCGCGGATCACTGTGCGGGTTGAGCGCGAAGATGGCGTTGAAATTAGCCCCGGCGATCACATCGCATCGATTGAAGGACCCGCGCGCGGCATTTTGACGGCCGAGCGGACGGCGCTGAATTTTCTTGGTCATTTGAGCGGCATCGCCAGCGCGACAGCGTCGATTGTTTCAGCTGTGCGGGACTATAAGGCGCAGATCGTCTGTACCCGAAAAACCATGCCGGGCCTCCGCGCAATTGAGAAATATGCCGTCCGCGCCGGCGGCGGCGGCAACCATCGGTTTGGCCTCGACGACGCTGTGCTGATCAAGGACAATCATGTCGCCATGGCGGGCGGCGTCAGAGAGGCGCTGCGCCGCGCGCGCGGGGGCGTCGGCCATCTCGTCAAAATTGAATTGGAAGTCGATACGCTGGAGCAACTGGTCGAGGCTTTGGAGGAGGGCGTCGACGCCGTCTTGCTCGATAATATGGACTCGAAGATGCTTGCGCAGGCAGTCGCTCTTGTCGCCGGCAGAGCCATAACTGAAGCTTCCGGCCGCATCACGCCGGCGACAGCCCCAGCTGTAGCCGCCTCCGGCGTCGATCTGATCTCCATCGGCTGGCTAACTCACAGCGCGGCCGTTCTGGATATCGGGCTCGATTTCGAATCGTAGTTGTTCGGCGAGGCCGCCCTCGCCGAATCGATTGGCCTTTTACTTGTCTTCGGGCGCTGCGGCTTCGTCGGAAGCAGAGCCGGCTCCATTAAAATCCTGACTGAAGGCGCTGGCTTCAGTGGGTGAAAAGGCGCTGCGCCCCTCGTAAATTTGATCGGGCTGCACGACGCCTATGCTGGGTTCCGCATAACCTGCGTCAGACGTCATCATGGGCCATTGCCCCTGATCTGCTAACGCAAAACCCGCCGTCCCGAGAATGATCGCGCCGCTAAACGCCAATCTCAAAGAAAAATGTGTCAATTTCTTTCCCCGCTTCAACAACCGAGCCCGATCCAAAGACCACTTACGATTGCCTAACCAGAAACGGCGAAAAAAGTTCCGCCAGAAGGCGTTCTTTTCCAATTAACTGGACCAACAGGCGGCGGCCATTTCAATACTCGGGCCATCATCAGGCTTTGGGCGAACGACGAAAAAACCGCCCCAGCAAATAATCCAGCGAAATGACGCCCGGACCCCGCGCGATGACGACAAGGAAGCAGGTCGCCCAGACGCCGTGGGTTGGCCAGGCGTCAGGATAGACGAAAGTCTCGATCACGAGAGTCATGCCGAGCAAGGCCAGCGCGGCGAAACGACTGGCGAGGCCGAGAACGAGCAGGACCGGGAAGAAATGCTCGGAAAAGGCGGAGATATGGGCCGCTACGGACGGGTCGATCAGGGGCAGGCGATATTCATCGCGAAAGAGGTCGACAGCGCTATCGCTCAAATGCCAACCCTCGACCTTGGTTTCTCCGGACATCCAAAAAACCGCGGCCGGGAAAATCCTCGCGCATAGCGAGATAAAGGATTGTGGAATCTTATCCAGAATCGTGATGATGGCGCTTACGGGATGGGTCCGCGCTGAATCCAAATCGCTTCGTACGCTCATAATGGAATATCTTTCTTAGGTCGGACTTGTAAATGCGATGGCGAGGCCGGCGCTAAACAGAAGGGCGAGATTGATCGCAAGATCGAAATCCGGGCTCGCGCTCTGCGCGCGCTCCGCAGCCTCGCCGAGCGGCTCGCCGGCTTTGAGGCTTTGCAGAAATGTTCCGGCTCCGGGAGGCAATCGGCGAACTTCGATGTTGCGCCAGGGCCGCACGATCAGCGCGTCTTCGCCGCTCCAATCGTCAAGCGGAGCCAGGGCGATTTCATCGACGTTCATCGCCCAAATGGTGACTGCGGGAAATGGCGAGGCAATGATTTCAAGCGAGGGGTGTAACGCGAATCGGAGATCGCCCAAGGCTTCGACAGCGACGCTCGCGAGGGCTACTTGAGACAAAGGCTCAGCGTCGGCGGCGTGATAGGCGCGCATTCGCGCGGTCTCGATGCGCGCCACATCGGCGAGATAGACAATTTCGGCTGCCGGTTCGAACGCTGCGATGAAATCCGGGAAGTCATCGCCATAGACCATCATCATCGGAGAGCGGGGCGGATGCGCCGTGGCGAAGGCGCGCGCCATCGCCTTGAAGAAATCTTCGCCGACGATGCGTTTCGTCGCCGGAAAACGCGCCTCTAGCGCGCCAATGAGACCAACCATCACATTGTTGCGATAGACGCCGAATCTTTTCTGCGGAATCTGCGCGGTGTGCGAGACGAGGCCGGACGGCAACGCCAAATCGGAGTCGAGCAGGGCGGCGGCGAATGCGCTTTCTGATGTTTGCACGACGGCTGGATCTCCCTGTGTCGCTCACGCGGTCGATTGCGTCCCGGAGGCGGCTGCGCGATCAAGATGCATTTGCGCCGCCAGGGCTTCATCGCGCAGGGTTGGCCAATCCGGCACGTCATTGTCCCATTCGATCAATGTCGGGAGCGGTCCGGCGCGGCGGATAACGCTATCGAAAAGCGCAAAAACATCCTCGATGACCGGCGATCCATGCGCGTCAATGCAGAGAGGCGCGCCCGCGTCGTCCACCGTCTCGAAGTGACCGGCGAGATGGATTTCGCCAACGCGATCCAGCGGAAATTCGGCAAGATAAGCGCGCGCGTGGGCGCCATGATTGCGCGTTGAAACGAATACGTTGTTGATGTCGAGCAGCAAGCCGCAGCCGGTTGCGCGCGCGATCTCATTTAAAAAGGCGGTCTCTGGAATGGAGCTCTCGGCAAAGCGCACGTAAGTCGCGGGATTTTCGAGCAGCATGCGGCGCCCGAGCGCGGTCTGCACCTCGTCGACGTGGGCGATGACGTTCGCCAAGGTCGTCTCCGTGTAAGGAAGCGGCAAAAGATCGTTGAAAAAAACGCCGTCGTGCGTGGACCAGGCGAGATGTTCCGAAAAGCTCTGCGGCTGATAGCGATCGCAAAGCTGCTTTAAGCGCGAGAGGTGCGCGCGATCGAGGGGCGCGATAGAGCCAATCGATAGGCCAACGCCATGTACGGACAATGCGTAATCCGCGCGGAGAGCCCGAAGCTGTGCGTGCGGCAGTCCCCCCGCGCCCATATAATTTTCGGCATGGACCTCGAAAAAGCCGAGCGGCTGATGCGCGGCCGCGATGGCCTCGAAGTGCTCCGGCTTAATGCCGACGCCGACGCTGGCTGGAAGCTTTGACGGATATGGCATAGACTTTGGCCCTCTGCCGCTTTCTTTTGAAACAGGCTTATGAGGCGGGCGCGCGAAATTTCCGCGCGCCCGCTGAGGCTGATTACATCTTGATGGGGGTCGAGGAGCCCATGCCGTTCGGCGTTTTAATCGTCGTGCATGTTCCCTTGGGGACCAAGCTCCAGTGCGCGCCGTCATAGTCGATCTTCGACGTGCCGGCGCAGGTAGTCCCAGCGCCGGCGGCGCAATCATTGTGACCCTTTAGCGCGACGCCAAAGCACTTTTCCTTAGCCGAGCCCGCGTCATCGGCGGAGGCCGGCGCAGCGATAAGCGTGAGCGCCGTGGCGAAAGCGCCCGCAAGCATCGCGGCCGAGATGTCAGTCTTGGTGACCATGATTATGTCCTCTATCCAAACAAGACCCGCAGCATAGAAGGAACAATTTCTCTTGGCATCAGGCGTTCGCATAAGTCAGCGGCACTCGCGGCTCCATACGAGCTTCCCGCAAAAGCCTCGGCACGCGATCGTAAATCGCCCCCCGTCAAAGATCAGATCAAACGGCTGACATCATAAGAGGCGCGCGGAAAACGCCACGCGCCTCGAGACCGGTTTGGCGATTAGGTCGGCGACAGCGAGCCGGCGCCCTTCGGGGTTTTGATCGTGTCGCAAGTGCCCTTGGCGACGTATTTCCAAGCATTGCCCTGATAGTCAGCCTTTGCGGTGCCGGCGCAAGAGGTGCCAGCGCCAGCCTTGCAATCATTGTGGCCCGCGAGTGAAATGCCGTAGCACTTATCTTTATCGGGCTGCGGCGCGACCGGGCCGGCGGAAGCCGGGGCTGCGAGAAGCGTGAGCGCTGTGGCGAAAGCGCCGGCAAGCGTGGCTGCGGATATCTGGGTCTTGGTGATCATGGCTATTTCCTCTATCCAAACGATATTCGCGGTGCAGCGGAGCGATCCTGTTTGGTCTCGCCCTGCGGTAGGCTTGGACGCATCCGTCCTACGCCCATTTCTTCGCGGCATTGAGGGCTGGCGTTACGCATCTTGAGTTTTTTCTTCCATAACGAAAAAGTGATGCGCCAACGCCTTTTGAGATGTAACGCCGCTGCTGCGGCTGCCGAAACGATTGAGTGGGACGCGCGTGCGCGACGGTAATCCAGAAAAGGAATGGGCTGTGCTGATGCGCGCCGGCAATGCGGGCGATGCAGATTGTTATCAGCGATTGCTGCGCGAGCTGACGCCGCCGCTTCGGTCATTTGCGGCCAGGGGGCTTGCTCGCGCCGGAATGGCGACGACCGATGCGGAGGACATCGTCCAGGAGACCCTGCTTGCGGTTCATCTCAAGCGTCAAACCTGGGATGAGAATGCTCCGCTTGCGCCTTGGCTTTTCGCGATAGCGCGCCACAAAGTCATTGATGCGCTGCGTCGCCGCGGCCGCCGGGTGGAGGTTTCGATCGATGATTTCGTGGAGGTGCTGGGCGTTGCCGATGATCAACTGACTTCAATCGTCGCCGATGTCGATCGTCACCTCGAGTGCCTGCCGAGCGGACAGCGCAATGTCGTTAGATTCATTGCAGTCGAAGGCGCTTCGATTGATCAAGCCGCCGCCCTTCTTTCGATGAGCAACGGGGCAGTCCGCGTGGCTCTGCATCGTGGGCTTGCGACGCTCGCCGCCAAATTCCGGAGCACCGACTCGTGAAGACCGCTGACCTCATTCGCGCCCTTTCCGCCGACAAGGTTGTTTCGCCTTCGCCCCGGCGCGCCCTGGCGCTCGCTTTGACGCCGGGCGTTGCAATCGCGCTTTGCTTTTATTTTGGGATTGTGGGCCTCAGGCCGCATTTCCTGACGCTGCTCGGCGAGCCGAGGTTGCTTTTCAAGGTTTGCCTGACGGCGTTGTTCGTCGCGCTCTCCGCAATGCTCGTCTTGCGCGTCGCGCGCCCTGGGGCCGACGCGCAAAGCCCCGCTCGTCTTATGGCGATCGCACCCGCTTTGCTGGCGATTGCCGTCGTGGCCGAACTTTTTGCCGTTCCCGCTGCGCACTGGAGCCATCAGATGATCGGAAGTAATTCGATGTTCTGCATGAAGACCATACCTTTCCTGGCCTTGGCTCCGCTTGTCGGCATTCTGATCGCCTTGCGCAATGGCGCTCCAGAACGTCCCGCGCTGGCTGGCGCGGTCGCTGGACTTTTCGCCGGCGCGATCGGCGCGCTGCTTTATGCGACGCATTGCCCTGATGATTCGCCGCTGTTCGTCGCGGTGTGGTATTCCTTGGCCATCGCCATCGTCACTGCGATTGGCGCAGCAGTAGGGTCGCGGCTGTTGCGGTGGTGATGGCCTCAAAGCTCATGCTTTATTGACGTGTTCGCGCCTTGCTTTCTATTTCAAGCAAGGCGCGTTTGCGATGGACGCCTCCGCCGTAGCCGGAGAGAGCGCCGTTATGCCCAATCACGCGATGGCACGGTATCGCAATCGCTATCGGGTTGGCGGCGCATGCGTTAGCGACGGCGCGGACAGATTTTGGCGATCCGATCCGCTTGGCGATTTCGGTATAGCTCGCCGTTTTGCCCGCCGGGATCGCTCGCACCGCCTCCCAAACGCGCTGCTGGAACGCCGTGCCGCGCACATCAAGCGGAAGATCGACACCAACTGCAGGCGTCTCCGCAAGGCCGACTACCTTCGCGAACAAATCCTCGAAATCCCCATCAGCGGCGGCCAGTTTGGCTCGCGGAAAATAGTCGCCAAGTTCGCGAATAAGCTCCTCCTTGGCGTCGCCGACAAGAATTGCGCAGACGCCGCGCTCGCTGCGCGCGACCAGGATTGAACCGAGGGAGCATTCGCCGACGGCAAAGCGGATGTCCTCATTGGCGCCGCCGGCGCGACAGGAGGTGGGTTTCATGCCAAGAACCGCGTTGGGGGTCGCGTAAAATTTTCGGTCGAGCGCTGCGCACTGAGCATGGCGTTGACCTTCGTTAGCTCATGTCCAATTTACATCCCGCCAATGCGACGGAGCCCAAGGCGTCCCGCACTCCGGCTCTCGCGCTTTCAAATCAAGAATATTGGCGGCTGCAGAGATCGAATATATCATATGGCCCGGCGAGACCCCGAATGCGGGAGGTTCGAAGCGCCATGCCCCATCTGGACCGGGTCCTCGAAACGGCGCTTTATGTCGACGATCTTGATCGTGCGGCCGAATTTTACGCCAATGTTCTTGAACTTCGGCAGCTATATCGGGACGATCGGCTGCAGGCTTTCTCGGTCGGCGGCCAGAGCGTGCTGCTCCTGTTTCGGCGCGGCGCGTCGCTTGAAACGACCCGCCTGCCGGGCGGGACGATTCCACCTCATGATGGCTGCGGTCCGTTGCACATCGCCTTCGCTATGGCGGCCAAGGATCTGCCAGCCTGGGAGGCAAAACTGCGTCAGCGCGAAATCGCGATTGAAGGCTGCACTGAATGGCCGCGCGGCGGCCACAGCATCTATTTTCGCGATCCGGATGGGCACCTCGTGGAGCTCGCCACGCCCGGTTTGTGGGAGATTTATTGATCTGCGACGCGCCGCAAGCCGGGCGCCCGAACAAGCGCCTCCGCGCACCCCGGCGACGCCAAGCGCTGAGGTCACGCTCTGCTGTTTAGCGCATGACGATCAAATATTTTACGACGTCTTCGAGGTCGCGGATGTCTTCCTCGATCCGATGATCGCCGCGGCTTTCTGATCCGTGGAAGATGCCGTCGAGATGCAAGCCGATCAGCCGCGCCATTTTCGGTGCGTCGACAGGGCGAAACGCCCCCATTCGGATGCCGCGCCGCAGCGCGTCCTCGAGCAGCTCTCTTTCACGGCGATAGAAACCCGACACCAATTCATCCACCTCCGGCTTCCGCATGCCGAAGGCCGCGTAATCGGCCATCACCTTCACCATGCGGGCGATTACGGGCGTCAGCGTCGTGTGCGCATCGAGCCAAGCCATGATGACGGAGAGAGGATCTTCGAGTTCGCGTTGGCGCTCCTCGAAGGCCGCGACCAACTGATCGATCGCATATTCGAGCGCGCACCTGAAGAGATGATCTTTCGAATCGAAGTAGTGATAGATCAAGCCGACGTTTATTCCACACTGGACCGCGATCTCGCGAACGGTGACGATGCTATAGTGGCGCTTCGTGAACAATTGAAGCGCCTCGTCCAGGATCAGTTCGCGCCGCTTGGCGGGATTGAGGCGTTGTCGCAGCGCCTTCGCAATCATGCCTTGACCTTTCCGCTATTCGCGCCGGGACCGCGTTCGTGTCCGCCGCATATAATCGAGATGCCTTTCCGCGCGCGAGGCTCATGATATTCTGCGCAAAAACCGGGCATCATCTCTCATTATCCAAGTAGTTTTGGCTCCAGGCCTGCATTGTCCGAATGCTTTTGCGCATATTTTGGATTTCCCTGGAAAACCGATTGCGAAGCTTATTAAGCTAGCGTTTAATAAGGGCGTCGTCTGGAGAAATTTTTAACCAATCGTGTTTCGAACGCTCTCTCTCACGCAGTTCCCGGCGTCTCCGCGATTTCGCGACGAACGCCAGATGACGCGCCGCTTCCCTCTTTCGAGGCCGCCCGCCAAAGCTGCCTGCGCCGATGATTGCGCAGGGCCGGGCGGAATGCTGACTAAGCACCAAAGGATAGATCGATGACCGCCAAACGCTTCCACCTTGCGTGGTTTATGAACTTCACGCCGGACGAATGGCGCGAGCCATTCGGCAATGGCGGGCTGCCGTGGGATGGGCAGTTTTATATAGAAATGGCGCGCACCCTCGAACGCGCCTGCTTCGATTACATCATGATCGAGGACAAACTGATGGTTCCCGAAACTTTTGGCGGATCTTCGGAAGCCGCGTTGAAGAACGCGATGATGGCGCCAAAACACGATCCGGCGCCGCTCGCCACGGCGATGGGCATGGCGACGTCCCGCCTCGGCGTGGTGGCGACGATGTCGACGCTCGCCTATCCGCCGTTTCTTCTCGCGCGTTTATCTTCGACCATCGACAGCCTGACGCGCGGACGCTTCGGCTGGAATATCGTCACCAGCGCCGAGGATCTTTCGGCGCAGAATTTTGGTCTCGATAAGTTGCCCGCAAGGGAATTACGCTATGAAATGGCCGACGAATATATGGAGGTCGTCAAAAAACTTTTCGACTCATGGGACTCTGACGCCGTAGTTTTCGACCGCGAACGCGGCGTCTACGCCGACCATACCAAGGTCCGCACCATCAATCACAACGGCAAGTTCTTCAAATGCCGCGGCCCGCTTAACACAGTCCCATCGCCGCAGGGACGCCCCGTCTTTGTGCAGGCCGGCGCATCTCCAAGAGGGCGAGACTTCGCCGCGCGCAACGCCGATTCGATCATCTCCGTCGCCAACGGCGTCGCAAGCATGAAGGCGTTTCGCGAGGACATCCGGGCTCGCGCCATAGCGGCGGGCCGCGATCCCGACGACATCAAGATTTTGTTCTGCATTACGCCGACGCTTGGCGAGACCGAGCAGGACGCATATGACAAACATCAGCGCATGCTGACGTCTACCCATTTCATCAACGATGTTCTGGCCTCGATCTCAGCCATCACCGAAATCGACTTCGCGCAGTTCGATCTCGACGCTCCGCTGCCGAAAAAACTGGTCACCAATGGCGAGCAGGGCACGCTCGACAAGTTTCAGGAATGGGGCAGCGGCAAGACTTTGCGCGAACTGGTCGTGGGAGGCGCGGGCGGCCTCGTCTCGTCGGTGGAGCTGATAGGCACGCCAGATCAGGTCGCCGATCGCATGGGGGAGATAATGGAGGAGGTCGGCGGCGATGGTTTCCTGATCACCACCCCAGTCCTGCGCGTCAGCCGCCGCTACATCGTCGAGATTGCGGACGGTCTGGTTCCCGCCCTTCAGCGCCGGGGGCTCGCTCGTACCGCTTACGCTCACGAAACATTGCGGGACAATCTCCGGGATTTCTGATCTCGATAATCGCACGCGCCCGCGCCGCGAGTCCGTTCGCGGCAGGGCAGGTTCGCAATTCGGCAAGCCCGACTCCACATTGAAATGGAGGAGACCATGGACAAGGACGCAACCATGCGCGTTCACCCTGTCGGGGAAGTAGAGGCTCCGGCCGCCGCATCGCCAGTGACGCAGCAGCGTTATCGGAATGCAATGGCGCTTGTCGGGGCGGCCGTCCATCTGGTCACGACCGATGGTCCCGGCGGGCTTGCGGGCTTCACCGCCTCGGCGGTCTGTAGCGTTACCGATGCGCCGCCGACGCTCCTTGTTTGCGTCAATCGCAATAGTTCGGTCAGCGAGGCCTTTGGGCGGAATGGAGTATTATGCGTTAATACGCTGACCTCCGCCCACGAAGAGCTTTCGACCCTATTTGGCGGCAAGACTCCGGTCGAGGAACGCTTTGCCGCGAGCGATTGGACCAGAGCGGCGACGGGCGCTCCCATCCTTATCGGCGCGGTCGCATCTTTCGATTGCCGGATCGAATCCAAGGTCGATGTCGGAACTCACACCGTACTATTTTGTCGCGTCATTGGGATCGAAGAGGGCTCCACACGCGACGGCCTGATCTATTTTGGCCGGCGCTATCATGCAATCGCGCACGGATAGCGCCGCGATTAAATCCAGCAACGCCCGCGCCGATAGGGCGCGGGCCGCATTATGGGCCGTTCTCGCGACCCGCCGGATTCGCGTGGCTGCAAGATCGAAGTTTTATGAGCAAACCACCTTGCCGCATTTGCGGACGTTGACGACTTTGGCCTGCAAATCGGCATAGCCGACCGCTCCGACTACGACGTCATCGCCGATCACATAGCTCGGCGTGCCGTTAATCAGCAGATCTTTGGCCAGTTCCGTGGATTGCGCGACGGCGGCGGTAACCGGCGGCTGTGCGGCGTCCTTCGCCAATTTGTCCATATCCGCGCCGAGATCTTTCGCGACGGCGAGCGCTTCGGCCTTCCCTACGGCCCCGCGGGAGCCGCCAAGAAGCCTTTGGTGAAACTCCCAGAATTTTGCGCCTTTGAACTGATTGCTCGCCGCATTGGCGATTTTTGCAGCGTCGACGGAGCCTGGAGCCAGAATCGGAAGGTCGCGCAGAACCACCCGCAGATCGGGGTTATCCTTCATCAATCGCGCAAGATCGCCCAAGGCGCGTTTGCAATAGCCGCAATTATAATCAAAGAACTCGATCAAGGTGATCGCGCCGTTTGGATTGCCGATGACGGCTTGGTTGCTGGTGTCAAACAGCGGGCTCGACGGATCGCTGACGATCTCCTGACGAGCTTTGGTTTCAGCCAGTTTCTCGCGCGCATCGAGCGCAGTCGCGACGTCGCGTAAAATCTCCGGATTTTCCACCAGATAGTTCTTGATGATCGTCTCAATTTCGGTCTTCTGCGTCGCGGAAAATTCATCCGCGCGGAGGGGCGAGAAGGCGAAAATGGCGGACGCGGCCAGCACGAGACTGGCGTGACGTGCGAAAAGCGCTAGGCTTCGCTTAAACATAGATCTGAACTCCTCGATCGTGGCCCGCATCATAAAATATTGCCGCTCTTTTAGAAACTTGAGGGAGTTTGCCGCATGATTGACAAAGGCGAAAGCGCAGATGGCATTGATATGGCCGCCAAGCAAGCCCCCAGCTTACGGCACCGCGGCTAATGACGGAAGCCGCGCCGCGTGCATCGAATTCATCATTATCTCGTGTTCCGATCTCTCGGAGATCGAATATCGCCCCTTTCATGGCTATGGACGTTCTGTCGCGGGCGCGCCAGCTTGAGCTCGAGGGGCGGCATATTATCCATCTGGAGCTGGGCGAACCTGGATCGCCGCCGCCGCCCGCCGTACGCAAGGCGGCGATCGCCGCGCTGGACGGAGGCAGGATCGGCTATACTGAAGCTCTGGGCCGGCCAAGCCTTCGCGCCCGAATTGCGCGGTTATCGCGATGCTTATGGCGTAGACGTCGCGCCCGAACGAATAGCGGTGACGACGGGATCGTCCGGCGGCTTCATGCTCGCTTTCCTCGCCTTGTTCGATGTCGGCGCGCGGGTCGCGATCGCTGCGCCGGGCTTTCCGGCCTACCGCAACAGCCTCGAGGCGCTTGGCGTCGAGACGGTCACGATCGAGACCAACGAAGACAGCCGCTTCGTCGTCACGGCGGCGATGATCGAAGCCGTCCACGCCAGGGCGAAACTCGACGGCGTTTTACTGATGAGCCCGGCCAATCCAACCGGAACCATGTATGGGGCGGCAGCTCTTCGCGACGTCTGCACTACATGCGACCGGCTTGGGATTACTTTCATTTCGGATGAGGTCTATCACGGCCTGACTTACGCCGAACCGGCGCGAACCGCGCTGCAGTTTTCTCCCAACGTCATCGTCGCCAGCTCCTTTTCAAAATATTTTTGCATGACGGGCTGGCGGGTCGGCTGGCTTGTGCTGCCGAACCATCTGATTCGCCCAGTCGAACGCTTGCAGCAAAGTTTGGCGATTTCCGTACCGCTGCTGAGCCAACTCGGGGCCGAGGCTGTTTTTGACGAGGAAGAAGAACTGCAAGTCGTGCTTGCAGGCTACGCGCGCAACCGGGCCATTCTTCTCGAGGAATTGCCGGGCATGGGGCTTGGCCGTTTCCCTCCGGTGGACGGCGCCTTTTACGTCTATCTCGATGTGTCTCGATTGACCGATAGCGCATCGGCCTTTTGCGCAAAAATGCTCGATGAAATCGGCGTCGCGGCGACGCCGGGTCTCGACTTTGATCGAATAAGGGGCGACTGCGCCGTACGGCTCTCGTTTGCCGGGGCAGAGCGCGACATCGTCGAGGCTATGCGGCGGATGAAATCTTGGTTGCGGTAAAACCGCAGGGTCCATGGGCATCGATACGGCCTGATCCCAAATGACATGCCGCAGCCTTTACATATACCGTGAATCCACACCATCCTTTATCCGTGCGAAAGCCGATAACCACCCGTCATTGCTGAACGCCAAAAGGAAAGGTAGCAAAATGAGACAGTATGCTGCGCTTCTTCTGTGCTCACAGCTGGCGGCGGCGCCTGCATTCGCGCAGGCCCTTCCGCATTATAATATTAAGGAGATCTGCGATGCGGCCAAAGCCAATCCAATTGGTCCTGCGCAAAAAGCCTATGAAGAGTGCATGTTAGACGAGACAAATTCTCAGAAAGTGCTCGAGCAACAATGGAATGGCTATTCCGCCAGCTCGCGGGCAATTTGCGTGCCCATCGAATCCTCGCCATCGATAACTAGCTTTACCTCCATCTTGACCTGCCTGCAGGAAGAGAATTCGAAGGTCAATTAGCCTTATTCGTCGTTCTCGTCACTTTCTTGACCAGCGGAAGCATAGCCGCGCGGTTGCCGTTCCGTCTCACGCGCATCAAGCTCCCGTTCCTCGACTTGGTCTGAACTTGGCTCTGCAACTGCCGCTGATAGCGCGCTCGACCTTCTTGCGCGACCCTCTCCAATTTTTCTCCGTTGAATTATTTCAGGGACTACCCACATGGACCTTCACAGCGATTGCCCGACCGACATTTCGACAGCTGCGATGCAGCGGCATCGTAGTTTGTTGAACCCCCTCCGGGCCTGAATTCTCTTCAGCATCAGACAAAGGCTAACTGCGGCTTCAAAACCGCGGAGGGCGACGGTCGCGCAAACTCAACTCGGAGTTATAGCCATGAGAATCAGCACATTGTCATTCGCGGCGGCAATCATCATCGGCGCGTCCTTTGGAATTGCCGAAGCAGGACAGACTCAATCTGAGCACTCAGTTTTAAGCGGCTGGGCGCAGAATAATGTCAGGGAGGGCCGTTCAGTCGGCGTGATAGGGCAGGGCAGTCTGTACGAAATGGATAGGCCCCAGTCTTATGTCGCCGGAACGCACTCGTCGGCGCGTGGGCCTTTCGAGATTTATTGATCTAAAAGCGACGCCGACTGCGCTGCGCAAGTTTGAAAAGGGGCGGGAGCAATTCCGCCCTTTCGTATACGACGGGCGCAAGGAGGCCGTCGCGAGGCTAGGCAGTAGTGACGAATTACCTGAGCATGATAGCAATAGCGGCGAGCAATACGAAGCCTCGGTAGTTTGCGAGGAGCTTGTCGTATCGGGTTGCGACGCGCCGGAACTGCTTCATTTATTGAAGAAACGCTCGACGAGATTGCGCTCCTTGTAGAGCGCCTTGTCGTAGGGGAGCGGCGCGCGGCGATTGGATTTTGATGGGATCACCGGCTCAGCCTCACGCATAAGAACAGCCTTGCGCAAGTGATTGGCGTCATAACCTTTATCGGCGATGATCGCATCGGCCGCAAAGCCTTCGATCAGGGCGTGCGCTTTTGTGATGTCGTTGCGCTGCCCAGGTCCGAGAAGGAGCCGAACGGGGTTGCCGAGTGCGTCTGTCGCGGCGTGGATTTTGGTGCTCAAACCACCGCGAGAGCGGCCCAGGCCTTGGGCATCCGCCCCCCTTTGGCGATCCTTGCGCCGGCCGCGTGCTGATGGGCGCGCACGATTGTTGAGTCGATCATCAGCCATTCGAGATCGGCCTCGGCGGTGAATGCCTCAAGAAATCCGTCCAAGGCGCCGCGCTCGATCCAGCGATAGTAGCGGCGTTTCACCGCCTGATGGTCGCCGAAGCGTTCGGGCAGATCGCGCCAGCGGCCGCCCGAGCGGGCCATCCATAACAGCGCGTCGACGAAGCGTCGATTGTCGCAGCGCGGCCCGCGCTGGCCGGCTCTTCCGCCTGGCACAAGATCACAAAGCCGCTCCCATTGATCGTCTCGCAGCGCATCGACATCCCGAATCATCAAGGCTGATCTCCAAAAATCAGCCTTGAATCATGGAAAGATCCTCGCGAGAATCCCCCAAACGCCGAATTCGTCACCACGGCCTAGTATCGACGATGGGAACGGGCGTTATTTTTCTCCGTCTTCGAGCGCAGCCTTCATCATTTGGACAAATACCGCCTCAGCGATCTGACATCTCGATACGGCGTCGAATTCCAAAGGGTTTTTGAGGACCCAACGCCCGGCGGCTTGCATCTCGAGCGTGGACGGGACCATAGCCGCGATCGCGGCGGCGCTGATTGCGTCTTTGATTTCCTGCATTATTTCGTCGTCAAGGTCGTCGAAAGCGTCCCCAATTCCGTCCCGCCTAAGCAAGTCGTCCAAGATCGCCGCCGCAATCCGGTTGCGATATGCCGAACTCATTATTGGGGTCCTGGCTGCGGCCGCGAATTTCGATTGCGATATTCGCTAATCAAGGCGGCGGTTTCGAACCATTTCACGATCCGCTCCCTTGCTGCGATCCCCGAAATTGCGACCGCCAAGATGATTCTGTCTCCCGCAAGCATGGATGGCGAGCCGGCTCAAATCAATCATTTTAGCCGCACGTCAATCCGACCACGCCGCTGAGGCCCCGGCCTTGCCGGGCCGCTTCGCCGCCTTCCAATAGCGCCGACGTAGCTCGCGCGGCCTGCTCACGCGCGATTGTGGTCGATGCATCAATCAGCGACAAAAGACTAAATAAAACAGACTGTTAACGTAATTATGGCCGGATGCGAGATCCGGCCACAGTTGCGAGATAGCAGATCACTTCGATGCGAGACGAAATGATCTGGCTTATCTTTATCCGCGCAGAGTCGCTTTAGCGCGCTGCCACCAGCCAGACCGTTTCGGGCGCGCCGGATCCTGTTCCTCCGGCTTCGCGGCGCTCGGTTCTGGCGCTCTTTGAGCCTCGGCGACGCTCGCATCTGAAGCGCCCGCGGCATCGGAGGCCATTTCGGCCTGGCCGCTGCTTGACCTCTGCGCGCCTTCGTCCGCATTGGCCGCCTGTTGAATAGGAGCGGCCGTTGCGACATCGGCGGTGACTGTCGGCGCAGCCTCACTTGTCTGCGGCGCCGCAGCTGGCGGTTCTGCCGCGGCCGCCTCGATTTGCGGGGCAGCGGCCTCGGCCTCCCCAACTGTAGCAGTGCGGCGACGCGCACGCGGCGCTCGGCGAGCGCGTGGAGCAGCGGCTGGCGGAGACGCACTTTCAGCGCCGGCTTCCGCATCCGCCGAGACCTTCGTCGCCTCGGTTTCAAGCGCCAATTCCAGCGCGGATTCGCTGCCGGGCTCGGCTGCGGCGACCTGCGGGGCCTCGCGAACGCGGCGGCTTCGGCGCGGACGACGGGGTTCGACGGGTTCTGCGGCCGGAATCTCAACCGGAACTTCAGCAACCACCGGAGCAGCAGCCGAAACTACCGGAGCAGGCGCTGGGGCGACTTCAGCCTCAGCTTCGACTTCGATTGCGCTTGCATCCGCATCGACTACGAAGACTTCGGCTTCGGGATTTGCCGGCGGCTGCAATTCGCCGATTCTCGCGACCGCTTCCAATGCGTCATCAGGCGGCTGCGGCGCATTCGCCGCAATTCCCGAACCCTCGCGATCGCCGCCACGGCCGCGCCTACGTCTGCGTCTGCGCTTGCGGCGGTTTTCGGCGTCGCTTTCGCTCTCGCCCTCTCGGCGCTCAGCGCCTTCCTCCCGCGTTAGCTCATCCGACCCGGCATCGAACGAGCTTGTCTTGACCGGCGCATCGGTTTCGGCCTCGTCTTCGACATCGGTGGGAATGTCATCGAAATCAGCCTCGGGGGCGAAGCGCAAAGGCTCGCCGGAAGCATGGGCAAGCGGCTCGTGGCCGCCGGTGGCAAGCTCTCCGCGCTCCAATACGTAATAGGTGGCGCCAATCAAGCTATCATCGGCGGCGATCGTCACCGAAACGCCGAAACGCCGCTCCAGCTCGCGCAAATGCGCGCGCTTTTCGTTGAGGATGTAGAGCGCGACGACGGTTCTCGTTTTGACGACAAGATCGTAGCTCGCATTCTTGATCAAAGCGTCCTCAAGAACGCGCAACACATGCAGCGCGACCGAAGCGGTGGAGCGCAGCATCCCCGAGCCGCAGCAATGGGGGCAAATTTCCGTCGAGCCCTCGAGAACGCCGGTGCGGATGCGCTGACGCGACATTTCCAGCAGACCGAAATGCGAGATGCGGCCGACCTGAATGCGCGCGCGATCGTTCTTCAGCGCGTCCTTGAGACGCCGCTCGACAGCGCGATTATTGCGGCCTTCCTCCATATCGATGAAATCGATGACGATGAGGCCGGCAAGATCGCGCAGACGCAATTGCCGGGTGATCTCATCGGCCGCCTCGAGATTGGTCCGGAGCGCGGTATCTTCGATATTATGTTCGCGCGTCGAGCGTCCCGAGTTGACGTCGATCGCAACCAGAGCCTCGGTCTGATTGATGACGATATAGCCCCCTGATTTCAGGGTGACCTGATTGAGGAACATAGCGTCGAGTTGCGCTTCAGCGCCCGATTTTGCGAAAATTGGCTGCGGATCGCGATAGGCCTGCACATTCTTGATATGGCTTGGCATCAGCAAGCGCATGAAGTCCTTGGCCTCGCGGTAGCCGCTGTCGCCCGCGACCACGATCTCGTCGATTTCCTTGTTGTAGAGATCGCGAATGGCGCGCTTGATCAGCGAGCCTTCCTCGTAGACAAGCGTCGGAGCCGTCGATTTCAAGGTCGTTTCGCGCACGGTTTCCCACATGCGCAGCAGATACTCGAAATCGCGGTTGACTTCGCCTTTGGTGCGCGCCGCGCCGGCGGTGCGCAGGATGACGCCCATGCCTTCTGGAACCTCGAGCTCCTGAGCGATGGATTTCAGCCTTTGCCGATCCGTCGAATCGGTGATCTTGCGCGATATGCCGCCACCGCGCGCGGTGTTTGGCATCAGCACCGAATAACGACCGGCGAGCGACAAATAAGTCGTCAGCGCTGCGCCCTTATTGCCGCGCTCTTCCTTGACGACCTGAACCAGCAGCACTTGGCGGCGCTTGATGACCTCTTGAATCTTATATTGCTTGCGGTAGCGGTGGGGACGGGTCGGGACCTCCTCCATGGCGTCGCCGCCGAGCTGCTCGACGTGCTCTTCCTCGTCCTCGCCATCCTCATCGGCTTCATCGCGGCGATCCGGCGACCGCTGCTCGCTGGCGTCACTGGGGGCCGCGCCCTCAAGAACCTCGACCTCTTCGGCCCGTTCCTCAGTTGAGGCCTCTTGGCCGTTTTGTTGGCCTTCACGATCTGCGGAAGAGCGATGCTCCTGCTCGCGCTCGAAATCCTGTTCGCGCTGAACATCCGCATCAAATGCAAAGCTTGCCGAATCCGCCGCACCCGCATTCACGGCATCGACGAATTCGACCGTCTCGAGCGGCGCGGCGCGATCGACCTCTGCGGCATTCTCGCCAACAGCATAGTCACTCGAGCCAGCGCTCTCGCGCTCGGAAAATTCGTGAGCCGCCGACGGTTCCTGCGAGCCGGGCGCCGTCTCTGCGCCGGAGCCAGCCTCGGCGGCATCGTAAGGCTCGGAGATGGTTTCGCCGTCGCCGATGCGCTTCTCGGCTCGTCGGCCGTTGCGGTCGCCTCGCCGGAACCGGCGGCTGCGTCGCTGCGCCCGCGCGTCTTCGTCTTCTTCGTCGCGCTGCGCGTTCGCCTCGTCCTCGATCAGCGCCTGTCGATCGACCACGGGGATTTGGTAATAGTCGGGGTGAATTTCCGAGAAAGCCAGAAATCCGTGCCGGTTGCCGCCGTAATCGACGAACGCCGCCTGTAAAGAAGGTTCGACGCGCGTGACTTTAGCAAGATAAATATTGCCGCGAAGCTGTTTCTTGCTAGCGGATTCGAAATCGAATTCTTCGACGCGATTACCGCGAAGGACGACTACCCGCGTTTCTTCCGGGTGAGACGCGTCGATCAGCATTTTGTTGGGCATGGGAAACTCGTTCAGGCAGGACGCGCGCGGGGCCGCCGCCGCCGACAAAAGTCTGCAAACGAGACTTTGAGGCGTGGCGCAGCCGACACGAAAGCGCATCAGGCGTTGGATGGAAGGGTGAGGCGGAAGTAGAGGACGACGGGTTGCTAGTCGCGTCGGGGAAAGAATGGCGAAACCGCAGACTGCTCAGCAAGTCTGTAGCTGACTTGTCGTGTCGGCGACGCACGGAATTAGATCTTATACAGACGAGGATGCTGGCGCGTGCGGATGAGTCAACTGCCTCAGCACATTGTTTGACGGTCGCTGAATGACGCGTCGCCGCGAATGCCATATCCTACTTACCTACCAAAACGGCTTGTTCGGAACAAACCGTCGAAAACCAAACTCTAGATTGGTGAGGCCCGCGCCGATCATGAAGCCGGTGGCCTCTCTGCGCCTAAACGCCGACAACCAAACGACAAAAACCAAACCGGCCAAACCTGCGCCGCCAACGAACAACGCTTAAGGTTGTGCCGAACGCGAAGGCCAAGATCCGCAAGAACCTCGAATTTTCTGAGGGCCCCGATTATCGCGAATCTCTAAACCAGAGAAACAATATATGTTCATATCGGGTTCGGTAGCGGTTTGGCAAGTTTTTACTCACCTGTGTCTCCGCCGCTACGGAC
The DNA here is from genome assembly GCA_037200525.1 of Methylocella sp. Classification (NCBI taxonomy): domain Bacteria; kingdom Pseudomonadati; phylum Pseudomonadota; class Alphaproteobacteria; order Hyphomicrobiales; family Beijerinckiaceae; genus Methylocella; species Methylocella sp. The sequence continues at coordinate 2,814,901 of JBBCGG010000001.1, forward strand.
TCTCCGGGCATTTCTGCGATGGTTATCTCACGTTAACCTCGTTCGTTCTAGAAAGGCAGGATCAAGGGCGCGCATTCAGCCGACAATTGTCCGGCTGCAGCTTCGCGCGAGGCTTGAGGCGCATTGAATGCGTAAAGAATCGAATGCGTAAGGAAACGTAATGGTTTGCAAGACCGCCGCTTCGACGCTGATTGCCCTGGCGACTGGAATCGCGGCGCTGGCTCTTGCCGCATCGATATCGCTTGGGGAACTGAAAGCTGAAGAACGCGCCGTCCCCGCCGATCAGGCTCCAGCTCAGCCCGCGGCTGTCGACCAGACTCTTGCCGAGGCGGCGACCCTTGAAGACAGCGGCGACCAAGCCAGTCTTGTTTTCGAACTGTCGGCCTCGGTCGACGCCAGCGCCTTTGTAATGGCTAGTCCGGATCGCGTCATTGTCGATGCGCCGCAACTCCAGTTCTTGATCGATCCGGAAATCGGCAAGGCTTCGACGCCTCGGCGCCGCGCCGCCAACCCCGTCAAGTCGATCATTAAATCTGCGGGGCTCATCGCCTCGTTTCGCTTCGGCCAACTTGGGCCGGGACGCTCGCGCATCGTTATCGACCTTGGCGCGCCGGCGCGGATTGTTCGCGCGAGTTGCGAAAAAGGCGATGCGACGCGGAAGCCGCGTCTTGTTATCGAGCTCGCCAAGACGAATTCGGCACATTTCGCCGCCGACGCGCAGAACGCGCGCGCCGCCTTGGCCCCGCCGGCGCAAACGCGGATCGCGGATAAAATTCAGACGGCGGCCGGTAAGCCGATCGTCATGATCGACCCGGGTCATGGCGGAATCGACCGTGGCGCCGCCGTCAACGGGTTGATCGAGAAAGATTTGGTGCTCGATTTCGCCAAAGCTCTGGCTGCGAAACTAGAGACGGATGGGCGTTACCAGCCCGTCATGACGCGCGAGGACGACAGTTTTATTCCCCTTGGCGAACGAGTGAGGATGGCGCGCGATCGGAAAGTAGCGCTGTTCGTCTCGATTCATGCCGACACGCTGGCCGATGCGACGGATGTCTCCGGCGCGACGGTCTATACCGCTTCGGATCGCGCTTCAGACGCCGAAGCCGCGCGCGTCGCCGAGAAGGAAAACCAATCGGACGCCGCGGCGGGTCTTGATGGAACTGATGACGCCGGCAACGTCTCCGACATTCTGTATGATTTGACGAGACGCGAAACCCGCGCCTACAGCCACGTCTTCGCTCATACTTTGCTGAATTATTGGAAGGTGGCGGCGCGACTTAATAAGAATCCGCAGCGGTCGGCGGGTTTCCGGGTTCTGAAGGCGCCTGATGTGCCTTCAGTTCTGGTGGAGCTCGGCTATCTTTCCAACGAAAAAGACGATATCGCGCTGACTTCGCCAGATTGGCGCGACAAGGCGTCCAGCCGCATGGCCGAGGCCATCGAAGCATTTTTCGCCGCGCGAGGCGAGACGGCAATCTTTGCCCCCGAGGATAAGGATCAGGCGCCGGTTGGGACGATTCCAGACGCGCCTGCCGGCTCAGGATCTGCGCCGGATGACAATTTTTCGGCTGAAAAAGCAGCGTCGCCCGAGGCGTCCGCAGATTTGGCGACAAAAGCGAATTGAAGTGTGGGGCGATCGGATCTAACCGAGGCGGCGTCAATCGAAATAGCGAATTCGGTCTGGCGTCCGGCAGCTTGACAAACTATTAACACAAAAGCGCCGCAGGGATGAGCGATCAGCTTTGTCGTCGGCTTTGGGCGCCGAGCGCATTTGTTAATTTGGTTGCTGAAAAGGCCCGTTCGCATGCAGCTTATTGCCCGGTTACTCGGTTTTATTTTCGCCACTGGCGCGATTGTTTTTGTTGTCGCAGCTTGTGCGGCCGGACTGCTGGTCTGGAAATTCGAACAAGACCTCCCCGATTATACACAGCTCAAGAACTATGAGCCGAAAGTGATGACGCGCGTTCACGCCGGCGACGGCTCTCTCGTCGCCGAATATGCGCATGAACGGCGCCTCTATCTGCCCAGCGCCGCCATTCCAGCTCTCGTCAAAGACGCCTTCCTATCGGCTGAGGACAAGAATTTTTACTCCCATGCGGGCGTCGATCCAGAAGGCATCGTTCGCGCCTTCGTCGTGCTGGTCCAGGGCGGCAAAAGAGTTCAAGGCGCCTCGACCATTACACAGCAGGTCGCCAAGAATTTTCTGTTGACGAATGAGCGCTCCTTTGAACGCAAAATCAGAGAGGCTTTGCTGGCGTTTCGCATCGAGGGCGCCTATTCAAAGGATAAGATCCTCGAACTCTATCTGAACGAAATCTATCTCGGTCTTGGCAATTATGGCGTCGCTGCAGCGGCCCTGAATTACTTCGACAAGTCGGTGCACGAACTCACCATTGCGCAAGCAGCTTATCTCGCGGCTTTGCCGAAGGCACCTAATAATTATCATCCCTTCCTGAAACGGGAACGGGCGATCGAGCGGCGCAATTGGGTGATCGACCGTATGGTCGAGAACGGCTACGTCTCACGTGCGGATGGCGAGAAGGCCAAGGCCGAACCGCTTGGCGTCAACCCGCGCGTTCTCTCGCCGAATTCGATCGCCGCCGGATATTTCGCGGAAGAGGTCCGCCGCGAACTCGGCGAGCGCTATGGCGAAAAGAAGCTTTACGAGGGCGGCCTATCAGTCCGCACGACGCTCGATCCGAAAATGCAGCTTATGGCGCGCCGCGCTTTGGTTGACGGTCTCGTGCGCTACGATGAAGCGCATGGCTTTCGCGGACCGATGCGTCATATTGATATTAGCCAAGATTGGGGAGTTTCACTCGCCGACATTCCGATTCTCGGCGATGTCTCGCCTTGGCGTTTAGCTGTGATTATTGATGCGAATGAGACCGGCGCGCGAATAGGCCTGCAACCAAAACGAGAAAAATCCGGCGAAGTTGAGCGCGAGCGTGAATCAGGAACGCTCACCAATGTCGGCATGCATTGGACGCGAGGCGCTGGCGCGCGATCATCGCTTGGGCCCGGCGACGTCGTCTATGTTGAGCCGATCGACGGCAAGCCCGGCCAGTATAGGCTGCGCCAGATCCCCGAAGTCAGCGGCGCCATCATCGCGATGGATCCCTATACCGGCCGCGTCTTTGCGATGGTCGGCGGGTTCTCCTTCGATCAATCCGAGTTCAACCGCGCGACGCAGGCTCTGCGTCAGCCGGGCTCCTCCTTCAAGCCTTTCGTCTACGCAACAGCGCTCGATAATGGCTATACGCCATCCTCGATCGTGCTTGATGCGCCAATCGAAATCGATCAGGGCGCCGGCCTTGGCGTTTGGCGGCCGGAGAATTTCGAAGGCAAGTCGAGCGGTCCGCATACTTTGCGCTATGGCGTCGAGCATTCGATCAACCAGATGACCGTCCGGCTCGCCCGCGATGTCGGAATGCCGCTGATTGTGGAATACGCCAAGCGTTTTGGCATTTATGACGATCTGCCGCCATTTCTGTCCATGTCGCTCGGCTCAGGCGAGACGACCTTGCTCCGCATGACGACCGCCTATTCGATGCTGGCCAATGGCGGCAAGAGGATCAAGGCGACCCTCATCGACCGCATCCAGGATCGCTGGGGCCATACGCTCTACCGCCATGACGAGCGCACATGCGAAGGTTGCGACGCCGCGAAGTGGGAGAACCAGCCGGAGCCGAAACTGATCGACAATCGCGAGCAGGTGCTGGATCCGCTTACCGCCTATCAGATCACCTCGATCATGGAAGGCGTGATCCAGCGCGGAACCGGGCAGGCGATCAGGGAGGTCGGCAAACATTTGGCGGGCAAAACCGGCACGACCAACGAGGCCAAGGATCTGTGGTTCGTCGGCTATTCGCCCGACCTCGCCGTCGGCGTTTTCATGGGTTACGACCAGCCGCGGTCGCTGGGCGATTCAGCGCAAGCCGCGCAATACACAGCGCCGATTTTCCGCGATTTCATGAAGATGGCGCTGAAAGACAAGCCCGACGTGCCGTTTCGCGTACCGCCGGGGATCAAGCTGATCTCGGTCGACGCAAAGTCCGGCATGCGCTCGAGCGGCTCCGGCACCATACTCGAGGCGTTCAAGCCCGGCACGGCGCCGCCCGATTCTTACGCCGCAAGCGAGTCAAGCCCGCGCGCGCAAGCCGTCAATCCTGACGCGGACCGGCTTGTGGGAACTGGGACGGGAGGCTTGTATTAAGCTCCCCTCCGCCAGCGTCTCTCATGGCTGACTTGAGGGCTTGGACGAATAACGGCCCTTAACGTCTTCTATGTCCTCAAGCATCCGCTTCATATCCCGAATGGCCTTTTCTTCCTTATGGGTCAACGGGCGATCGGGGTGAAAATGGTCGAGCAATACGGCGAGCGCGTCCTCGATCCGGCCAATCTGCTTGCCGTAGCTCGCGACCTCGGAGATGACTTTTTCCTCAACCTTCGGGTCTGAGGATTTTCCCATATTGACGCTGATGAGGCTGAACTGGTCGCCGATTGAACTGAGAAATCCGGTGAGCCAGCTAAAAGATTGGGTGACGTCGCCCGAGAGTGGCAGCTTGAAGTCCGGCATGGCGTTCTCCATGAAGCAGACGAACATTGTAGAATGGCCAGCGGGGACGGCAAAATCTTCGTCCACCTCGACGCGAGGGCGCGCGGTGTCCCGACCGCCCATTTACACGGAAAGCCAGCGTCTCTATCTATAGTATAACCTGTTGCGGCGCTTCCGTCGCCTTCCCCCATTCAGAGAGCTTTAAAAATGCGCGCCGAAGCCGAAGCGTTGGTTCTAGCCATCAAGCAATCCATGGGATTGCTGAGGAGGCATCTTTGACGTCGATACTGCTGGCCGGCGGCTCGCCGAACTGAACGCCAAAGTCGAAGATCCGAATCTTTGGGACGATACGGAGGCCGCGCAGAAAATCATGCGCGAGCGCACCGAAATCGAAGACAGACTTGGCTCGATCCATCGCTTTCAAAGCGAGCTTGAGGACGCTGTCACCCTGGTCGAATTGGCCGAGGCGGAGGAGGATGCGGCGACCGAAAGGGAAGCGATAGATCAGCTGAAAGCGCTGAAGATCGAGGCGGAGCGGCGGCAAATCGAGGCGCTGCTCTCCGGCGAGGTTGATGGCAATGATACATATATCGAGGTTCATTCCGGCGCTGGCGGCACGGAGAGTTGTGATTGGGCGCGCATGCTATTTCGCATGTATGCCCGCTGGGGCGAGCGGCATAAGTTCAAGGTCGAGATCATCGAGGAGACCGCTGGCGACGAGGCTGGCCTGAAGTCGGGCACCCTGGTCGTCAAGGGCCATAACGCCCATGGCTGGGCGAAGACCGAATCCGGAGTGCACCGCCTGGTGCGGATTTCGCCGTTCGATTCCAATGCTCGCCGCCATACGAGCTTCGCTTCTGTCTGGGTTTACCCGGTGATCGACGACAAGATCGATATCGACGTCAAGGAAAGCGATTGCCGGATCGACACCTATCGTTCATCGGGTGCGGGCGGTCAGCACGTCAACACCACTGATTCCGCAGTGCGCATTACGCATATTCCGTCGGGCATCGTCGTCGCCTGCCAGGGTGAGCGTTCGCAGCATAAGAACCGGGCGACCGCCTGGAACATGCTGCGCGCACGCCTATACGAGCAGGAGATCGAGCGCCGCGAGGCGGAGTCGAACGCCACCGAAGCGACGAAAACCGAAATCGGCTGGGGCCATCAAATCCGCTCCTACGTGCTGCAACCCTATCAATTGGTCAAAGATCTGCGCACCGGCGCGACATCGGCGACGCCCGACGACGTTCTCGATGGCGACCTCGATAATTTTATGGAAGCCGCGCTGGCGCAAAGAGTCTCGGGCGGCGCTGCGCTCGTCGTCGAGGACGTCGACTAGAGCAGACGGGAGCGATTGTGCAGCTTGCGTGCGGCGATCCCAATTAGGTCGAATAGCCCGCAAGCCCCAAACTCGCGTCGCATTTTAATGTTCTTTCAGAAGTCTCACCACCGAGGCCTTGCATATGCCGCGCGCAAACGAAAAAATCTTCAATGTGCCAAAGGTGGTGATGGGGCTCGTCGGCGTTCTCGTCCTCATCCAGGCGGTATGCGATCTCGTCTCGCCGGAAAGCCAACTCAATATCATCCGACGCTTTGCTTTCGTGCCCGGGCGTTTCACCTTCGCCTTCGATCCGGATCGGGTCTCCGCGGCCTATAACGCGATTGCCCAAACCGATGAGACGAGCGCCCAGATCGGCCGCTTTTTCCTCGGCGATGGCGAGCCGCAATGGTGGACGCCGCTTACCTATGCGTTTTTGCATGGCGGCTGGGCGCATGTCGGATTGAACTGCCTTTGGCTTGTCGCTTTCGGCTCAGCCGTGGCGCGCCGGTTCGGAACCGCGCGCTTTCTGGTTTTTTGCGCAATCTCCGCCGTTGCCGGCGCCTTCATGCATTTTCTGACTCATATGAGCGATTTGCAGCCGGTCATCGGCGCATCGGCGGTGGTCTCCGCCGCCATGGCCGCAGTGGTGCGGTTCGCCTTTCAACCCGGCGCGCCGCTTGGCGCCGCGCTGGGATTTGGGGATCGATCGGGCGGCGATCATGTCTATCGCCAACCGGCGTTGCCTCTGCGGGAAGTTTTCTCCAATCGCTCTGCGATAGGTTTCCTCGGTTTCTGGTTTCTCGCCAATTTCTTGTTTGGCGTGTTCCCGAGCGCGGCGGGAATTGCCGGTGCGAGCATCGCCTGGGAGGCTCACATCGGGGGCTTTCTGCTTGGTTTTCTGGCGTTTCGATGGTTCGATCCGCCGTCTCATTTCGTCGAGCGCGACCAAAAGCCCGGCTCGCCGATCACTCGAATCTAAAGCGGCTTCGGACGCCATGTTCGAACTCAGTAATACGGTCGTATCGCTAGATACGGTAGCCCACGTCATTCAGGTGGCTTTGACGCCGGTCTTTCTGTTAAGCGGCGTGGCGACGCTGCTCGGCGTTTTCTCAACCCGCCTTGGCCGCGTGTCCGATCGGGTCGATCGTTTATCCGAAGCCGCTGAGACCGCGGCGCCCGAGGAAGCGGCGCGTTTATCTGTTCAGCTTGAATATCTGCGCCGCCGATCTCTGGATTTAGACGTTGCGGTCTTGCTTGGCGCAGTGGGCGGCGGCGCAACCTGCGCCGCGACGCTAACGCTATTCGTTGGAGCCTTGCGCAATGCGGCCGCCGCATCGATCTTATTTACGCTTTTTGGGGTCGCCGTTCTGTGCACGCTTGGCGCGCTGACCGCATTTGTGACCGAGATGTTGATGGCGGGTAAGGGCTTGCGCATCCGAGCCGCCCACTGCGAGGAATCGTTCGCGCGCAGTCAACGCGGCGGCGCCAACCCCTGAGTCGATCGTGGTTGCACGCGCTCGCCAGCGCTTGGCGCCATCAGCTAAGGATGCGTCGGCGCCGCTGCGGCTTCATCAATGGACGTTTGAAGATTGCAATGATTTCAACATGGGGCGAATGGCGAAACTGGTCGATCGGCTCGACCTGCGCCAGCTCATAGCCCCCCGCGCAAAGGATTGCCGCATCGCGCGCGAAAGTCTGCACGTTGCAGGATACTGCGACGACAAGCGGGACCACTGAGCCCGCAAGAGCGCGCGCCTGCTGCTCGGCGCCCGCGCGCGGCGGATCGAAGACTACCGCGTCGAAAACGGCCAGTTCCGCCGGTCCAAGCGGACGGCGGAAAAGATCGCGCGTCTCGACGCTTACTGGGCGCAACCCTTCAACATGCGACGCTTTGGCGAGAGCCTCAAGGGCCGGCTCCTCGAAATCAAAGGCCTGAACCCGCGCGAATTCCGCTAAACGCAAGGAGAGCGTGCCAACTCCGGCAAAGAGATCGGCGATCCGGTGGGCGCCGGCGAGCGCATTGCGAACTCTCGCCGCGAGCGCCGCCTCGCCGGCCTCCGTCGCCTGTAGAAAAGCGCCCGGCGGCAGGGCGACCATCGCCCGGCCCATCGCGACGAAAGTAGGTCGCTGGAGAGTCACGATCGCGCCGTGGTTTGAAAGGCGCGCGAGATTTTGCCTCAGCGCAAGCCTTACCAGCCTTTTTGTCTCGTCTTCGTTCAGCGCCCCATGACCTTTGAGATCGACGTCGAGACCTGACGTTGTTGCGGTGACAAGAATGTCTAGCGGCTTCCGGAACTCGCCAGAACCTGCGCCAAAGCTCCAGCGATCGCCGGAGCCTCGCGCATCGAGGGGGCCAGCAGCGGACAATCTTCAATCTCGATGATTTTGTGCGAGCGGGCTTCCATGAATCCGGTGACTGCATTCCCCGTCTCATCAGTTCGCGCGTGGAAAGTTGCGCGGCGGCGCCCCTCGCCATGCGCGTCGATGAGAGGCGCAATCTTGGCGGCGAGGCCTGCATGCTGCAACGCCTCTGCGAGAAGGCTCTCCTTCCAATGTGCGTAAGGCGCTTGCGCCAGGGTTTGAACCGCGCAGCCGCCGCAGATTGAAAAATAACGGCAAAAAGGCGCGATGCGATCCGGGCTCGCGACGGCGATCTCGACCAATTTTCCGCGAGAGCCGTCGACTTCGGCGATAATCGTTTCGCCCGCCAAGGCGTAGGGTACGAAAATCCCGCCGTCCGGTCCTCGCACGACGCCTTCGCCGCGCTGTCCGAGCCGCTCGATTTGAAGCCGGGCGTTGAGGCTGATCATAACTTTGTAGCGCCGATGAGAAATTCGCGATTGCCGTCGCCGCCTTCAATTGGGGAGGCGATGAGGCCGTCGATCCCCCAACCGAGCGATTGGATCAGATCCCTGATTTTGGCGCAGACTTTGTCGTGAACGGCCGGGTCCTTGACGATGCCTTTGACAACATGGCTAGGGCCCGCTTCGAACTGAGGCTTGATCAAAGCGACAAGTTTTGCGTCTGACGCGGCAAGCAAAAGCACCGGCGGAAGAACCAAGGTCAGCGAAATAAAGCTCACATCGAAGGTTATGAACTTCGGCGGCTCCGGCAGAGAGTCAGGCGCAAAACTTCGTGCGTCGGTCGCCTTCATATGATGTCACGCGCGGGTCGCGGGCGAGATCAGGATGCAATTGGCCACGCCCGACATCGATTGCGACGATTTGGCGAGCGCCTCGGCTCAAAAGCACATGGGTGAAGCCTCCCGTTGAGGCGCCGACATCGAGACAGGCGAGCCCCATCGGATTGAAACCGAACGCATCCAGCGCCGCCGCGAGCTTTACGCCGCCGCGCGAGACCCAAGGGTAGGGCGCCGCGGCCTCAATCTGCGTCGAGGGACTGATTGCCTCGGAGGCTCTGCGCAAAACTTTGCCGTCGGCGCGCACAAGGCCAGCCGCGATCGCTTCTTGCGCCTTGGCGCGGCTCGCGAAGAATTTTCTGTCGACAAGCGCGAGGTCGGCGCGTTGGCGCGAACCGATGCCTGTTTCGGACATATCGGAAGGCTTTGGCGTTGGACGCATGAGGCGGTCTCGCAACCTCGTCGGAGAGACGGATGTTTGGTAGGTCAGCGGCGGATTTCTATCGCCATCGCGCCAGGCGGTCTTGTTCGCGCCGCGGGCCGGCCCAGCCGTCGAGTCTGCGGCCACCAATTCGGATCAGCCTACCAGATCCGCTCCGCCTTACGCGATCCGGCTGTTCAATGCATCACTATCGCGGCCAAGGGTGGCTAGAACCTTGGCGACGATGCCTTTGGCGTCAAGACCCGCCTGCGCATAGAGCTTTTCCGGCTTGTCATGGTCAAGGAAAAGATCCGGCATGACCATGGACCTGAATTTCAGCGCACGCGCGCCGCAACCGTCGAACACGCCTTCCTCGGAAAGCTTTTGCATCACAAAAGAGCCAAATCCGCCAACCGAGCCTTCCTCGATGGTGATCAGCACTTCATGATTGGCGGCGAGACGCATCAGCAAATCGACATCGAGCGGCTTAGCGAAACGCGCATCGGCGACCGTTGTCGAAACCCCATAGGCGGCGAGATCTTCCGCCGCCTTCAGCACCTCCGCGAGACGGGCGCCGAACGAGAGAATGGCGACCTTATTGCCTTCTCGCAGGATGCGGCCGCGGCCGATTTCCAGCGGCTTTCCTTCAAGCGGCATGTCGACGCCGACGCCTTCGCCGCGGGGATAGCGCAGGGCGATTGGACCGGCGTCATAGGCCGCAGCGGTCGCGACCATATGCACGAGTTCAGCCTCGTCGGCCGCCGCCATTAGAACCATGTTCGGCAAAACGCCGAGGAACGCGATATCGAAAGAGCCGGCATGGGTCGCGCCATCCGCTCCGACAAGGCCGGCTCGGTCGATCGCAAAGCGCACCGGTAAATTCTGGATTGCCACGTCGTGGACGACCTGATCATAGCCGCGCTGAAGGAATGTCGAATAAATGGCGCAGAACGGCTTATAGCCTTCGGTCGCAAGGCCGGCCGCGAAAGTGACTGCGTGCTGTTCGGCGATGCCGACGTCGAAGGTGCGCTCCGGGAAGGATTTCTGGAAGATATCGAGCCCGGTGCCCCCCGGCATGGCGGCGGTGATCGCGACGATCTTGTCGTCCCGTGTCGCTTCTTTGACCAAAGCTTCAGCGAAAACAGTCGTGTAGACCGGCGCGTTCGGCTTCGGCTTTACTTGCTTGCCGGTGACTACGTCAAATGTATTGACGGCATGATATTTGTCGCTGGTGGCTTCGGCCGGGCCGTAACCCTTGCCTTTCTGCGTCACGACATGGACGAGAATCGGCCCGGTAGCCTTGAAATCGCGAACGTTTTTCAAGACGGGCAGAAGATGGTCGAGATTATGGCCATCGATAGGACCGACATAATAGAAGCCGAGTTCTTCGAACATCGTGCCGCCGGCCCAGAAGTTGCGGGCGAATTCCTCCGTTTTGCGCGCCCTGTCATAGACGAAGCGCGGCAATAGACGGCCAAGTTGTTTCGCCGCCTCGCGGACGGAGCGATAGGCGCCGCCGGACACGAGCCGGGCGAGATAGGAGGAAAGCGCGCCAGCGGGCGGCGCGATCGACATTTCATTGTCATTCAGGATGACGATGAGGCGGGAATGCATCGCGCCGGCGTTGTTCATCGCCTCATAGGCCATGCCTGCCGACATCGCGCCATCGCCGATCACGGCAACGACATTGCCTTGCTGGCCAGATAGCGTATTCGCGACCGCCATGCCGAGTCCGGCCGAGATTGAGGTCGAGGAATGCGCCGCGCCAAATGGATCAAATTCGCTTTCGGACCGCTTGGTGAAGCCTGACAGACCGCCGCCGCGGCGCAAGGTCCGGATCCGGTCGCGCCGCCCCGTCAGTATTTTGTGCGGGTAGGCCTGATGCCCGACGTCCCAGATGATCCGGTCCCGGGGCGTATCAAAGACGTAATGCAGAGCGACCGTGAGCTCTACGACGCCGAGGCCCGCGCCAAGATGGCCTCCCGTAACCGACACGGCGTCGATCGTCTCAGTGCGCAGTTCGTTGGCGACCTGGGTGAGGTCCGCCTCCGTCAGCCGACGCAAATCGGCGGGGGAGCCGATCGCGTCGAGCAGGGGGGTCTTCGAAGAAGTAGTCACGGGCGCCTCATCTCATGTCGGTCCGGAAGCTCGGGGTACGCGCTAAATGCCAATTTGCTTCAAGATGGGAAAACCCAGTCTATTTTCGCCTTGCCATCCTCTCCCAAAGGTGAATAACGGACAATTTTCGGCGCGGCAACGCAGACTGCCCTCAAATCAGCCATTTACCGGTCAGGCGCGACCTTTGGGTCACAGATGCGACAAAAAGGAAGCCTGGCGATCCAGGGCCGAGCGGGAGCGAAGCAAAGGCGCAAAACGGCATCAAAAATCTCAATAAGTCATGGCAACTTATTGTTATAATGTTATTATTCGTTAACATGGTCGGATCCCACTCGCGCTGACAGGACTATTTGCTCATGTCGATCAACAATGCGGGGCCGCCGGCCGAGGCTTCGAACCGCACCCGAGCCGAGACGGGGCGCCTGCGGCATCGCTGGGGCTGGATCATGGCTTTTGGCGGTCTCAGCGCCGCCCTTGGCGTCATCGCGCTCCTTCTTGTCATTTCCGCGACGATCGCCTCCGTCTACGCCATTGCGATTTTCATGATCATTGTGGGCGCTGCGGAAATCGCGATAGGTTTGAGCGCGCAAACTTGGGTCCGCTTCTTTCTGTGGATAATCGGAGGCGCGCTCTACATGGTCGTCGCGTCTTTGGCTCTTGCCCAGCCTTTGCTCGCGGCGGCGATTTTCACCTTGGCGCTGGGCGTGGGGATGCTGGCGGTCGGCGCGATGAGGATTTATTTCGCGACGCGGCTCAATTCCGCCGAGCGAAGCCCCGTTCTTTTCGCGGCCGTGGTCACCGCGCTTGTCGGCCTTGTCATTGTTCTCGGCTGGCCCGCCAACAGCGTCGTCATTCTCGGAATTCTTCTCGCCCTCGACCTCCTGTTTTGGGGCGTCGGCTGGATCAGTTTCGGCTGGAGACTACGCCGCCTCGCATAACGCAGTTTTTCTGAACTCGACCGCCTTTCATTGGTTCATAGCCTGGAACATCGCCGGACGTTCGCGTCGCGCAGCACTCGCAGAGGACCAAAAATGGTCAAATGGGTTTATACTTTCGGCGATGGTCGGGCCGAGGGGTCGAGCAAATTGAGCGCTCTGCTCGGCGGTAAAGGCGCAAATCTGGCCGAAATGGCGAGTCTTGGTCTGCCGGTTCCGCCCGGATTCACGATCACAACCGAGGCCTGCACTTATTTTTATGAGAATCAAAAGCGCTTTCCGCCTCAACTCGTCGCCGATGTGGAGAACTCGCTGACTCACATTGGCCGCTTGACTGGCGAGGCCTTCGGCGACGACAGCAACCCGCTGCTCGTGTCGGTGAGATCCGGCGCGCGGGCCTCGATGCCCGGCATGATGGATACAGTCCTCAATCTCGGTCTCAACGACGTCACCGTCAAAGCCTTGGCCAATAACTCCGGCGATGAGCGTTTCGCCTATGATTCTTATCGGCGCTTCATCCAGATGTATTCGAACGTCGTGCTTGGCATCTCTCATCATCATTTTGAGGATGCTCTGGAATATTACAAGGAAAGCAAACGCCTAGAGCTTGATACGGATCTTGACGCTCAAGATTGGCGGACGTTGATCATCGCCTTCAAAGCCAAGGTCGCGGAGGCGACGGGAAAGCCTTTTCCGCAATCTCCGCAGGAGCAATTATGGGGGGCTATCGGAGCCGTTTTCGGCTCCTGGCTCAATCCTCGCGCGATTACCTATCGGCGCATTCACGCCATCCCCGAAAGCTGGGGCACAGCCGTCACTGTCCAGGCGATGGTTTTCGGCAATATGGGCGCGACTTCGGCGACAGGGGTCGCCTTCACCCGCAATCCGTCGACCGGCGCGAAGGAGCTTTACGGCGAATTCTTGCTCAATGCGCAAGGCGAAGACGTAGTCGCCGGGATCAGAACGCCGCAAAATATCACCGAAGCGGCGCGCTTGGCGGCGGGGTCGCGCATGCCCTCGATGGAGACCGCGCTTCCGGGAGTCTTCGCCGAGTTCACGCGGACGAAGGATCTGCTCGAAAAGCATTATCGCGACATGCAGGACATGGAGTTCACAGTCGAAAATGGCAAATTATGGATGCTGCAGACTCGCACCGGCAAACGCACAAGTCTTGCGGCGATCCGCATCGCCGTTGACATGATGCATGAGGGTTTGATCAGCAAGGAAGAAGCTATTGGGCGCATTGATCCAGCCTCGCTCGAGCAGCTCCTGCATCCAGCGCTCGATCCCGACGCGCCGCGACGCGTGGTGGCGACCGGTCTGCCGGCCTCTCCTGGCGCTGCGAGCGGCGAGATCGCGTTCACGGCGAATGAGGCGGAGCAACTCAAAAATATGGGACGCAAGGTCATCCTCGTGCGCATCGAGACCAGCCCCGAAGACATCCACGGCATGCATGCTGCGGAAGGCATACTGACGACGCGGGGCGGCATGACTTCACATGCGGCGGTGGTTGCGCGCGGCATGGGCAAGCCATGCGTATCGGGCGCTGGGGCTATCCGGATCGACTACGCCAATGCGACGATGACGACGAACGGCTTCACTTTCCATAAGGGTGACATGCTGACCATCGACGGGGCGACCGGGCAAGTTATTCAGGGAATGGTTGAAATGCGCCAGCCCGAGCTCTCGGGCGAATTCGCCATCCTCATGCAATGGGCCGATGATGCCCGCCGTATGGAAGTGCGCGCCAACGCCGAGACGCTGCAGGACGCTCGCGCCGCGCGCAAGTTCGGCGCTGAAGGCATCGGCCTTTGCCGCACCGAGCATATGTTTTTTGAGGGCGACCGCGTGACGGCCGTGCGCGAAATGATTCTCGCCGACGACGAAGCGGGCAGGCGCGCCGCATTGGCGAAACTGCTGCCGATGCAGCGCGGCGATTTCGTTGAGCTGTTCGAGATCATGGCCGGCCTGCCGGTGACAATCCGGCTGCTTGATCCTCCGCTACATGAATTTTTGCCGCAAACCGAGGCGGAAATCGCCGAGGTGGCGGAGGCGATGGGCGTTTCGACGGATAGGATTTTGCGCCGCGCGAATGAATTGCGTGAAGTCAATCCGATGCTGGGCTTTCGCGGTTGCAGATTGGCGATCGCCTATCCTGAGATCGCCGAGATGCAGGCCCGCGCCATTTTTGAGGCGGCCGTCGCCATCAAACGCAATACAGGCGCTCTGGTGCAGCCGGAAATCATGGCGCCTCTGATTATCTGCAAGGCGGAGTTCGATTTGATCAAGGCGCGCGTCGACGCGATGGCGATCGCTGTTGCCGGGGAAACCGGCGAGACGATTCCCTATACGGTCGGCGCTATGATCGAAACGCCGCGCGCCAGCCTGCGCGCGGGCGAAATTGCAAGAAGCGCCGAGTTCTTCTCATTTGGAACGAACGACCTGACGCAAACCTGCATGGCGTTGTCGCGCGACGATGCGGGGTCGTTTCTTGGCCGCTATGTCGCCCAGGGCATCCTGCCCGCCGATCCTTTTGTCACGATCGATCAGGACGGCGTTGGCGAACTCGTCGAGATTGGCGCCGAACGCAGTCGCAAGACGCGGCCGAACATCAAGTTGGGGATCTGCGGCGAACATGGCGGCGACCCGGCTTCGATCGCGTTCTGCGACAAATTCGGTCTCGATTACGTTTCCTGCTCGCCCTTCCGAGTCCCGATCGCAAGGCTTGCCGCGGCGCAGGCGGCATTGGCGCGGAGAGCTGCGAGTAAATAGCAGAGGCTAGGCAGTAGTGACGAATTACCTGAGCATGATAGCAATAGCGGCGAGCAATACGAAGCCTCGGTAGTTTGCGAGGAGCTTGTCGTATCGGGTTGCGACGCGCCGGAACTGCTTCAGTTTATTGAAGAAACGCTCGACGAGATTGCGCTCCTTGTAGAGCGCCTTGTCGTAGGGGAGCGGCGCGCGGCGATTGGATTTTGATGGGATCACCGGCTCAGCCTCACGCATAAGAACAGCCTTGCGCAAGTGATTGGCGTCATAACCTTTATCGGCGATGATCGCATCGGCCGCAAAGCCTTCGATCAGGGCGTGCGCTTTTGTGATGTCGTTGCGCTGCCCAGGTCCGAGAAGGAGCCGAACGGGGTTGCCGAGTGCGTCTGTCGCGGCGTGGATTTTGGTGCTCAAACCACCGCGAGAGCGGCCCAGGCCTTGGGCATCCGCCCCCCTTTGGCGATCCTTGCGCCGGCCGCGTGCTGATGGGCGCGCACGATTGTTGAGTCGATCATCAGCCATTCGAGATCGGCCTCGGCGGTGAATGCCTCAAGAAATCCGTCCAAGGCGCCGCGCTCGATCCAGCGATAGTAGCGGCGTTTCACCGCCTGATGGTCGCCGAAGCGTTCGGGCAGATCGCGCCAGCGGCCGCCCGAGCGGGCCATCCATAACAGCGCGTCGACGAAGCGTCGATTGTCGCAGCGCGGCCCGCGCTGGCCGGCTCTTCCGCCTGGCACAAGATCACAAAGCCGCTCCCATTGATCGTCTCGCAGCGCATCGACATCCCGAATCATCAAGGCTGATCTCCAAAAATCAGCCTTGAATCATGGAAAGATCCTCGCGAGAATCCCCCAAACGCCGAATTCGTCACCACGGCCTAGGGCCCAGACCCATAAAATGGTTGGCGTGACAGGCGGATTGTGATTCACAGCTTCCGAAAGGAAGCGACTATGAATCGGGATCAATTCTGGCTGACGGACGCGCAGTTCGCGAAGATCGCGCCGCATCTTCCCACGGACACGCGCGGCAAGGCGCGCGTCGATGATCGCCGGGTGATCAGCGGGATCATTCATGTGCTGAAATCTGGCGGACGCTGGATTGACGCGCCGCTGGAGTACGGGCCAAAGAAGACTCTCTACAATCGCTACGTTCGCTGGGCTGCTAAGGGCGTTTGGATCGATCTGTTCCACGCGCTTGCGCAAGCAGGCGGGCCGCCGGCGCAGGTCCTCATCGACTCCTCGGCGGTCAAGGCGCATCGCTCGGCCAGTGGCGGCAAAGGGGGGAGAAGAATCAGGCCATCGGCCGTTCGCGCGGCGGGCGCACAACCAAAATCCACGCATTGACCGATGCGGACTGCCGCCCGCTGTCTTTCATGCTCACCGGCGGCCAAATCGCCGATTGCTCGGCGGGCGCGGAGCTTATCGCGCGACTTCCTCCTTGCGAAATCCTCCATGGCGACAAGGGCTACGACGCAAATGCGATCCGTCGGCAGGTCGAGGAGCGCGGAGCTATGCCGAATATCCCGCCCAAGGCCAATCGCAGGTGGAAGAACTGCTTCTCGCCCTTCCTCTATCGAAACCGCAACGCCATCGAACGCATGTTCTGCCGCCTGAAAGACTTCAGGCGCGTGGCTACCCGCTACGACCGAAACGCCATAAACTTCCTCGCGACAGTCTGCATCGCCGCTACCGTTTGCTACTGGTT
The DNA here is from genome assembly GCA_037200525.1 of Methylocella sp. Lineage (NCBI taxonomy): Bacteria > Pseudomonadati > Pseudomonadota > Alphaproteobacteria > Hyphomicrobiales > Beijerinckiaceae > Methylocella > Methylocella sp. The sequence goes on from JBBCGG010000001.1 coordinate 2,831,866, forward strand.
GTGAGTCTGGACCCTAGAGGAGGGCGGGTCTTTAGGACGAAGGTCCGCTATTCTCACGTCAATTCAGTTTGTCGAACCATTCGTCAAGAAAATCACGGTGCAAACTTGCGAAATCCTCCATGGCGACAAGGGCTACGACGCAAATGCGATCCGTCGGCAGGTCGAGGAGCGCGGAGCTATGCCGAATATCCCGCCCAAGGCCAATCGCAGGTGGAAGAACTGCTTCTCGCCCTTCCTCTATCGAAACCGCAACGCCATCGAACGCATGTTCTGCCGCCTGAAAGACTTCAGGCGCGTGGCTACCCGCTACGACCGAAACGCCATAAACTTCCTCGCGACAGTCTGCATCGCCGCTACCGTTTGCTACTGGTTGTGAGTCTGGACCCTAGAGGAGGGCGGGTCTTTAGGACGAAGGTCCGCTATTCTCACGTCAATTCAGTTTGTCGAACCATTCGTCAAGAAAATCACGGTGCAAATAGAACCAGTCGAGAGGGGCGCCCTCTCGGATCAGGAAATATTTGTTGGCGACAAGAAGCTGATCGAGCTCCGCAGAAGGAGTTTCTACCCCGATGCAGTTGAATTTCCATTTGTCGAAGGGAAACTCTTTCAGGATTTCATATTCAGCTCCCTCAACATCGAAGCTGAAATAGTCGATCGTTTGGGGAGCATTCCATTTCGTCAAAACATCGTCGAGCGTAATCGTTTCGACGAGATAGCTTTTCTGGACAGCTGCGAAATCGGGAGCCTTGAACTGCGATTCCGCGCCATCAACATCTTCTATGATAGATAGAAGCGTATTGCCGTCGGCAGCTTCCGGGTTGATGGCGACCTGGCCCTTATCGAGAATTTCGAGCAGCCGCACCGTTTTGCGGCAGCCTGCGACAGCGGCCTGTTCGCATTTGGCGTTAGGGCGATTCTTTACCATTGAGTGAAACGCGGCGGTCGGCTCAACGAGAATGCCGGACCAGTCGAAATAGGTCTCCAAAATCAACGTGTTGGACAGATACCGACCGTCGCCGCCGCCGATTTCGAGGAAGAATCCCTCTCTTTTCCGGCGGAAGATTTTCTCAACTACAAACTCGTCCTGGCCACATTGACTGACCCAATGAATTTGGGAACGGTGGCGTTTGAGAAAGTCGACAATGGAGCGCGTCGCGATGTCCACGAATTTTCTATATTTAAGCGACATCGCACTAACGCCGACATTAGTGGGCGTCGGCGGCGTCGGCAGCGCTTTTGCCGTCAATTGCGCGCGCAGGTCCGAGCTCGGTCGACTCGATGTTATTTCAGGACTCGGACGCGGTTTCATGCAGTAAACCAAGCTTGTGTAGAGACGCACATCGTGACAATGTTGAGACAAGGCGTAAATCAAGAATTATTGATCAAACCGGATAAATGAATGCGATTCAATATCGTAACGCCCATCCTCAATGGCGAGAAATTCATTAACGAGACTATTTTGAGCGTAGTGACCCAATCGGGTCCATTTTCGATCCGGTACCATGTTCAAGATGGCGGATCAACGGATTCAACAATCAATTTATTGAAAGCGTGGCAGGCCCGTCTTGCGAACGACTTTCCAATTAGTTGCAAGGGGATTGAGTTTTCTTTTGCTAGCGAACCCGATCATGGGCTCTACGATGCCGTCAATCGCGGCGTTTCCTATTGCGGCGACGCGGATGCGATGACCTGGATCAACGCCGATGATCGTTTCGAACCCGGAGCTTTCGCGACAGTAGACGCGATTCTAAAAAATAATCCGAATATTGATTGGTTGACTGGACGCCCTACGGTCATCACTGAAAAAGGTGAATCTCTGTGGATTTCGCCTGTCGTTGCTTTTCCGCGGAAGGCCATAGCGGCTGGAATTTTTGACGGTCGATTCGCTCGGCCATATATCCAGCAAGAGGGCACGTTTTGGCGTCCGAAATTATGGAAGCAGGCCGGAGGTCTTGACACCGCTTTCCGCCTTGCGGGCGATTTCGACCTTTGGAGACGCTTTGCAAAGCAGACCGACCTTGTGATGGTCGATTCCATTCTCGGATGTTTTCGGATGCGCTGCGGCCAGCTTTCCGAGGACAGATCCTCCTATCATGCCGAAATCGACGGTTCGATGGATGATGGAGCAAAAAAAATCCGCAGCAGAGCATCCCGCATGTATCGAAGGTCGCAATTTTGCTATCCGGTCATGTTCCGTCACTACGGCAGCGATTGGGCTCATGAAAACTGGCCGATGAGCGTCGCCCCTTGGTTCGGAGGCGCCGGTTTCAAAATGGAGCATATGCGACTGCGGGTCTTGAATTGTCTCAGCGGATTACCCGACTGAAGACAGCGGCTCCGCCGGCTTGCGTTTCTGCGGGAGCAGCAAAAGGCGATCGATCAGGTTGCGATCTTGAAGCAGCGCCATGCGCTCTTTGGGGTGCAGCCACGATAGCGCCTCATCGATCGTTTCAGCTTCGTTGAGCTTGGCTTCGGCAAGCGCCCATTCTGGCGAAATGTCGCCATTTCTGAGGCGTTGCCCGCGCGGCAGCCAAGCAAGGTGCAAAGCCGAAAATTTAGGATCGCCATAAAGAGCGGCGAGTCCGCTCTGCTCTTGCGCAGCTTCGCTCCCGATCATTTGCGCCAGATCATTCGCGTGCTCAACCAATGGAGGCTTCGATTGCTCTTCCGGCGTGACCAGAAGGCCGGCGCGGCGGAAGGCGAGGCCGACGTTCAGAAGTCCGGTCGACCAGGACAGCAAAATCGCGAGAAGGAGGCCGAGAATAGTCGGCGACATCCATGCAACAAGCGATGGAGCGATCGAGAAGCCAGCGATCAGGGTGATGAAACCCATGGCGACATGGCTTCGATGGCGTCGCACGATGGCCCTCAATGGAATAGATCCGTCATCGCGTCTCTGGGGGTTCCATCCGGTGTCGAAGCCGAATGCAAAGTGCATGACGTGACCGGCTTGGATCAGCATCATGCTCGGCGCGAGCAGCGCCGACATGATGATTTCGAAAACCGTCGACAGCACAAGCCTGACCGCGCCGCCGCAGCCGCGCCGCGTGCGGCCCTGAAGCAAGGCCAGCAGCAGGCCGAATAGTTTCGGCAGCAGCAGAATGACCATGGTCAGCGTGAAAAGCTCAAGCGACCGCGCGGCGTCGAAACGCGGCCATGCTGGAAACAGCGTGAAGTCGCTCGAAAAATATTCCGGCCTGATATAGCTCGCCTGCAAGACGAGCGCGATGCCGACGAACAATTGCAGCATCCAGAGCGGCGAAGCCACATAGGCCATAATGCCGGTGACGAAATGCTGCCGCGAGGCGAGATGCAGGCCCTTGGTCGTCAAGATGCGCAAATGTTGAAGATTGCCCTGACACCAGCGACGGTCGCGCGCCGAGAGATCGATGAGCGACGGCGGGCTTTCCTCGAAGCTGCCGGCGAGGGTCGGCAGCATGTAGACGCTGTAACCGGCGCGCAACATCAAGGCCGCCTCGACGAAATCATGACTGAGGATATGGCCGCCGAAGGGAGGCCGCCCCCGCAGAACAGGCAGGCCGCAATGGGCGGCGAAGGCTTTGGTGCGAATGATCGCGTTATGGCCCCAATAATTGCCTTCACGGCCCATCCAGACAGAAACCCCGGCGGCAATCACGGGGCCATAGATCCTGGCTGCGAACTGCTGCACGCGGGCGAACAGCGTGTTGCGATTGATGATCAGAGGCAAGGTCTGAATGATGCCGGCGTCGGGATCAGCCTCCATCGTCGCCCCCAGAGCGACGATCGTTTGGCCGGTCATCAGGCTATCGGCGTCGAGCACCACCATATGCGCGTATCGGCCGCCCCAACGGGTGACGAAGTCCTCTATATTGCCAGCCTTGCGGTGGGTGTTTTTCGGCCGGTGTCGGTAGAAGATCCGCGCGTCTTGCCCAAGCCGGCGCCGGATCGCGATGAAAGCTTGCTCCTCGGCGATGAATACGTCCGGGTCCGTCGTGTCCGACAGGAAAAACCAATCGAAGGACTGGCCAAGGCCAGAGGCTGAGACATCCTCGAACATTGCTTGCAGAGCGGCAAAAATCCGCGCTGGGGCCTCGTTATAGATCGGCATGACGATGGCGGTTCGCTCGCGCAGCGAAGCGGGCAGCGCCGGCGGCTTTGGAGCCAAGAATAAAAGCCAAAAAAATCCGGCGATGGCGCTCGTGAAGGCGAGCGCGATCCAAGAGAAATTGGTGACGAAGAGGAGCACCAGCGCCCATTCGAGCGGCGTGACCCCGCCGACCGCCACGACTTCATACATCTGATAGGCGCCATAGGCGGTTACGGCGAAGCCGCCGCCAAACACCAATAGTCGCGCCAGCAAAGTCCCGAAAAAGCGGTGGCGGCGACTGTTTCCACGGACCTCCTTGCGGCTGAACCGCGACAAACTCTGTGTCGGCATCTCCAGCGGCGACTCGGGCGGCGTGCAAGGGAAAACATCGGCTCCGGCGGGCGCAAAATCGGTCGAGTGCAGCTGCATCACAACTGGCTCGATCTTAGTTACGGAGTCCATCGATAGATCCATGTCTCGCTGACCGGTTTCCCCGCTGCCTCGAGAACGAGGCGCAGTTCAGAATAGGCCTCGCCGCCGGGGCCGAGTTCAAACAACACCCGGTAGGAGGCTTTGTCGGCTGAAGTGAACGTTCGAACGGAGACTATAGATCCCGGCGAAGCGCTCACGTTCGGCTTTATGTCTTCGGCCTTTTGGAGACCGAGAATTTCGCCCGAGAATTCCACAAGAAAACGGCGGCGCTTTGCTGACGAACCGCGGCCGGAACGCGATGAAACGGCGATCGCGAGGGCAGGGCGCTCCGGTGGAGTTTTGCACCAGAATTGCCGATAGGCGAAGGAAATTTCATTGCCCGCGGCTAGAGATTGCTTCGGCCGCCAATAGGCGATGATGTTGTCGTTCGCCTCCGACTCGGACGGAATTTCGACGAGCTGCACGCCTCCAAAAGACCAATCGCCGATTGGCTCGATCCAGAGAGAGGGGCGCGCCTCCCAGTGCTGATCATCGTCCTGATAATGATCGAAATTGCGATCGCGTTGGATAAAGCCGAAACCGCGCGGATTTTCATCGACGAATGTTGAAATTTGTAAAGTGTCCGGATTCGAAACCGGCCGCCACAGCCATTCGCCCTTGCCCGTCAGTATCTGCAGTCCGCTGATTTCGCTGATGTTCGGACGCAGGTCGTCGGCGCGGCTGCGGTCGATCGCGCCGGAAAGATGGGTCGCGCTCATCGTCGCGATGCCGAAATTATCGAGAGCGGCTCGAGCAAATAAAGTGCTTTCGGTGTCGATGATGGTCGCATCGCCGGGCCGCAGCGTGAAGCGATAGGCGCCGACGACGCTTTCGGAATCGATGATGGCGTGGATGACCAGCGCATTGGCGGCCACGGTCGGGCGTTCGATCCACATAATGCGGAACGCCGGAAATTCCTCGCCGCGGGGGTCCGCGGTTTTGATCGAAAGGGCGCGCGCCATCGCGCCGGGATTTTGGCCACGCCCCACGGCGCGGAAAAAACTTGCGCCCTGAAAGGTCGCGAGTTCGAAAAATCCGCTAGTCTCCTGCGGCGCCAACACGCGAAAGCCGGAAAACCCAATGTCGCCGATATTCGCCGGCGGCGCGACCTTGCCGAAATCGAACATTTTTTCGTCATAGATCAGTCGGCGCTGCTGTTCGTCGGACACGAGATTGATCTGCACCGGGGTAGAAAAAATGAACCCGCGATGTAGGGGCTCAAGCGCAAAACCGATGTTGTCTCCAGCCCAGATCGTCGCATTTGGGCGCAGATGTATGGAGACGTATTGGTCATAATTAAGGTTTTTGAAGGCGTCTGGAATATCGGTCGGGATGGCTTTATAGGGTTGTTTTGATAGGCGTCTTGCCGTCTCGGTCACCATCGCCGGGTCGAATGGAGTCGGGTCGCTCAAGGGGAACGCGGCTGGAAGGCTAGGCGCTTGAGCTTCGTCGCCTGTCACGCTGGGAGCCGCAGTCCCGCGGCCGAACGCCAGTCCGCTGGCTATGCCGCCAAGGACAAGCTGCAGAATCTCCCTCCGATGGACCATGAACCTATCTGTTGGCGCCAGCGCGCCGCTGATTGAAGGAAAACCGCCAAATCAGTCTATAGCGCACAATTAGGCGACGGTAAGATGCTTCACGAATCTTTTGCCTAGGTTTTTTGTTGCGGCGCATCTTTATGGTTAAACGGCTTCGGCGCTCCTAAAGGCGCCGGTCCAGCCGATGCGAATTCAAGACGGCCGCGGAGACGTTTATTTCATGCCTGCTGCTCTTTACAGCTCCATCTCCTCTCGCCGCACGTGCCTCGCCATCGTTCTGGCCGCCGGCTTCGGCGCGCGCATGCGGTCAGCGCGGCCAAAAGCGCTGCACAAGATCGCGGGTCGCTCCATGCTGGCGCATGTTCTGGCGGCGATCCTAAAAGCGGGCGCGGACCGGATCGTCGTCGTTGTCGGACCGAATCAAGAGGCTCTGATCAAGGAAGCCAAAACGGTCGTTCCCGGCGTCGAGATCGCCATCCAGGTGGAACGCCTGGGAACCGCACATGCGGTGCTGGCGGCGCGGGGGCACATCGCGGTAGGCTATGACGACATCATCGTCGCTTTCGCCGATACGCCGCTGGTGCGGCCGGATACGTTCGCGCTCATGCGCGGGGCGCTGGCGGATGGCTCCAACGCCATCGTCGCCCTCGGGTTTGAGGCCAAAGACCCGACCGGCTATGGCCGGCTGATGCTCAAGGATGGCGCGCTCGAGGCCATCCGCGAAGACCGCGATGCGAGCGAGCAGGAGCGCCGCGTTCGAACCTGCAACGCCGGGCTGATGGCGCTCGCCGGCCGCCATGCTCTTGGACTGCTCGAGGCCATCGACGCCGAAAATAGCCAGCGCGAATTCTATCTGACTGATGCCGTCGCCATCGCCAGAGCGCAAAAACTGGCCGCAAGCGCTTTGATCGTCGCGGAGGATGAGGTGTTGGGCGTCAATGACCGCGCGCAACTCGCCGCGGCCGAGGCGCTTTTGCAGGCGCGTTTACGCGCGGAGGCCATGCGGGAGGGCGCGACCCTGATCGATCCTTCGAGCGTGACGCTGGCTTTCGACACCAAGCTGGGCTGCGATGTCGTCGTTGAGCCAAATGTCGTTTTCGGTCCAGGCGTCGCAGTTGGCGCGGGCAGCCTTATACGGTCCTTTTCCCATCTCGAAGGCGCGACCGTCGGCGAAGATGCGACGATCGGGCCGTTCGCCCGCTTGCGCCCAGGCGCCGATCTCGGAAAAGAGGTTCATATCGGCAATTTCGTCGAGGTGAAAGCCGCGACCGTCGGCGCAGGCGCGAAGATCAATCATTTGAGCTATATTGGCGACGCCAGCGTCGGCGCCAAAACCAATATCGGCGCAGGAACAATCACTTGCAATTATGACGGGTTCGGCAAGTTCCGCACCGAAATAGGCGAGGGAGCCTTCATCGGGTCGCACAGCGCCTTGGTGGCCCCGGTTAAGATCGGCGACGGCGCCTATATTGGATCGGGTTCTGTCATTACGCGGGATGTCGCTTCGGACGCTTTGGCGGTGGCGCGCGAGCGTCAGATCGAAAAGGCCGGCTGGGCCAAATCCTTTCGGAAAAAGAATCAGAAATAGCGAACCTCGCCTTCCGAACGGAATTTTGCGGCGCGGCAGGAGAAATTTATGTGCGGAATTGTTGGCATTTTGGGGCGCAGCGCGGTCTCAGCTTCATTGCTTGAGGCGCTGAAGCGGCTCGAATATCGCGGCTATGATTCGGCTGGCATAGCGACGCTTGAGGGCGGCCATCTGGCTCGTCGCCGGGCCAGCGGCAAGCTCAAAAATCTGGAGCGGCGACTCGCTGACGAGCCGCTCGAGGGTTCGGTCGGCATTGGTCACACGCGCTGGGCGACGCATGGCAGGCCGACAGAAATCAACGCGCATCCTCATGCCAGCGCCAAGCTTGCGGTGGTGCACAATGGCATCATCGAGAATTTCCGCGAATTGCGCGACGAGTTGCGCGCCAAGGGGCATGAATTCAGCTCTGAGACCGACTCCGAGGTAATCGCTCATCTTGTGACGGATGCGTTGAGCGAGGGATTTTCTCCCATCGACGCCGTGACGCAAAGCCTGCCGCGCCTCAAAGGCGCTTTCGCCTTCGCCATGATCTTCGAGGGCGAGGATGATCTTTTGGTCGGCGCAAGCCAGGGGGCTCCCCTCGCCGTGGGCTTTGGCGAAGGCGACCAAAGCGGTGAAATGTTTCTCGGCTCCGATGCTCTGGCGCTGGCGCCTTTCACCGATACGATCGCCTATCTCGAAGATGGCGATTTTGTCGCGCTGACGCGCGGCTCCGCCGCCTTCCGCGACGCCGCTGGCCTTCCTGTCGAGCGCCGCAGGATCAAAACGCTCGCCGCGGCATTTTTGATCGATAAGGGCAATCATCGCCATTTTATGGCGAAGGAAATCCACGAACAGCCCGAGGTCGTCGGGCGGACCCTCGCGCATTATCTCGACATGTCATCGGGGCGCGTCGCGCTTCCTTTTGAGCTGCCGGTCGACCCGGCAAAACTGTCGCGGCTGACGATCTGCGGCTGCGGCACTGCCTATATCTCCGCTCTCATCGCCAAATATTGGTTCGAACGTTTTGCGGATCTGCCCGTCGATGTCGAGATCGCCTCGGAATTTCGCTATCGAACGCCGCCGCTCGAGCGCAACGGACTGACGCTTGTCGTCTCGCAATCGGGCGAGACGGCCGACACATTGGCGGCCCTGCGCTACTCCAAATCGAAAGGGCAGAAGGTCATTTCAATCGTCAATGTGGCGAGCTCGACTATGGCCCGCGAGAGCGACGTGATCGCGCCGACGCTGGCTGGACCTGAAATCGGCGTCGCCTCGACAAAGGCTTTCACCTGCCAGCTTGCGGTTTTCGCAGCGCTGGCGTTGGCGGTCGGCCGCGCGCGGGGCGTTCTGGACGCCAAGACCGAGGCGAGGCTGGTCGGCGAACTGATGGCCATTCCGGGCCTGATGGCGCAGGCGCTGAAATGCGAAAGCGCCGTCGAGCTTCTGGCGCGCGAAGTCAGCAAAGTCCGCGACGTGCTGTATCTCGGCCGGGGCACGTCCTATCCGCTGGCGCTCGAAGGGGCCTTAAAACTCAAGGAAATTTCCTACATCCACGCGGAAGGCTATGCGGCGGGCGAACTGAAACACGGGCCGATTGCGCTGATTGACGGCGATATGGCGGTTATCGTTATCGCGCCCAAGGACGCGGTGCTGGAAAAAACCATCTCCAACATGCAGGAGGTTGCAGCCAGAGGCGGCCGGCTGATCCTCATTGGCGATGAAGCGCTTGCGCGCGATTTTGCCGGCGAGGCTGAAGCCTCGATCGTGATGGGGGATGTCGCGCCGGATTTCTCGGCGATGGTCTACGCCGTGCCAATTCAGCTGCTCGCCTATCACACCGCCGTCTTCATGGGCAAAGACGCCGACCAGCCGCGCAACCTCGCGAAGAGCGTGACGGTGGAATAAAGCATGATCCCCAAAAGATGCAGACTTTTGGGATAAGATCATGCGGCGGGAGACAGGATCATGACCCCCCAAAAATGCGGACTTTGGAGATGAGGTCATGCATTAAAAATTATAAATATGCCTTTGTTATTTTTATCTAAAAACGTCGCAGCGCTCTCTGGACGCGATCCAGAAAGTTTTCTCCGCGCTGAGGCGAAAAACGGTCCATATCGTGCAGCGTCAGCATGCGGAACTTCGCCTTGGGGCACATCGCCGCTTTGACGCCGCGACCTATTTGGCGACGGACCGGATCGCCCATATAGAGCCGCGCCATCCACCACGGCGAACCAGTGGAGGTTACGACGAAAATTGCTGTGATCTGGGTGAGGGCCGGGGTCAGGCCGCCGCGCGGCGCATGGTTGAACGCGACGCCCGGAACGAGCACGCGATCGAAGAAACCTTTCAAAATGGCGGGCATGTTGAACCACCATTGCGGAAACACGAACACAAGCTTGTCCGCAGCCTTGAGCCGGGCAAGATAATCAGCGACTGAGGTCGAGTCATAGGGCGTTGCGAAATATCCGCGCCGCTCCGCTTCCGAGAGGCGCGGGTCAAAACCGTCAGCGTAAAGATCGATCAAATCAATATCAACGCCGCGCCGCTGCAAGGTCGCCTTGATTCGCTCAGCAACGGCTTGGGTGAAGCTGTCTTTAAGGGGATGAGCGACGACAATCAGCGTGCGCATAGAGGATTCTTCGTTCCACGATAATGATGGTGCGATCTACAAATTTGATGAGTTTGTTGATAGTCTCAACGACCAAGGTTTGTGACCCGAGTCTTTCCGAAAGTTACGCTAATGGCTACCTGCACTTGTTTTTGTGGGCCGAACATTCCGCCGAATGGAGCGCGGAACCGATAGATTTCCATATTGTCTTGGAGTGGCCCCACTGGCGCGGTAGGTTGTTGATATCCCAAAACTACGGGAGTGCTGCCGACGGGCATTCCCCCAAGCTGGAGGTTCCCTTCTGGGCTTTGGCTGAAAAGTGGCCTGCCCCCATGGGGTGATCCAGTTTGAATGTTAGTGCATTGTCGGCCCTGGCGCTATTGCTGGCGTGGCGGGCGAAGCTGGTCCGGATTGCGAAGCCGGCCATTGCAGGGTCTCCGGGGCTGGCGGCTTGTAGCCCAGCGATGAGTGCGGGCGCACGGTGTTGTAGTGGCGTCGCCATCGCTCAATGACGACCTTCGCCTCCTTGAGAGTGTAGAAGATTTCACCATTCAAAAGCTCGTCGCGCAGCTTCGAGTTGAAGCTCTCGCAATAGCCGTTCTCCCAGGGACTGCCCGGCATGATGTAGGCGGTCTTCGCGCCGACGGCGGCAATCCAGTCACGCAACGCCTTGGCGATGAACTCCGGGCCGTTGTCGGAACGAATGTGGATCGGAACCCCTCGCAAGATGAAGAGGTCCGAGAGAACGTCGATGACGTCCGCTGCCTTCAGCTGCCGGTTAATCCTGATCGCGATGCATTCGCGGGTAAATTCGTCGATGATATTCAGCATGCGATATTTCCTGCCATCATGAGTGCGGTCCTCGACGAAGTCATAGGACCAGACGTGGTTGGGGCATTGCGGGCGCAGCCGGACGCACGAGCCGTCATTGAGCCAGAGACGCCCGCGCTTGGGTTGTCTGGCCGGAACTTTCAGCCCCTCGCGTCGCCAGATCCGCTCGACCCGTTTGACGTTGATCTTCCAGCCTCGCTCCCACAACATCGCCGTGATGCGGCGGTAGCCATAGCGGCCGTACTGGATGGCGAGCGCCGTGATGTCGGCGATCAATGCCGCTTCGTCATCGGGCTTGGTCGGAACCTTGCGCTGCGTGGAGCGATGCTGACCGAGAACCCGGCAAGCGAACCGCTCGGAAACGCCATGTTCGGCGATCACATGCTCCACGCAGGCGCGACGACGCGCGGAGCTCAGAAGTTTCCCGAGGCAGCCTCTTTCAGGATCAGCTTCTCAAGCGTCAAATCGGACACCGCTCGACGGAGCCGCGTATTCTCCGCCTCCAGCTCCTTCAGCCGCTTCACCTGATCGCCCTTCAGGCCGCCGTATTCCGACCGCCATCGATTAGTATGTAACTTCCGTCACCCCTATCGAGCGGATCGCCTCCGCGACCGGTCGCCCTTGCGCGCTAAGCACTTCGACTTGCCGTAGCTTCGCGACGATCTCTTCCGCCTTGTGTCTTTTCCTCGGCATTGCGCAGTCCTCCATCAGGCTCATAAGCCCATACTTCACGGAGGATCACTTTTCAGGGGGCAGACCAGGCGGCCCTGATTGCAATTTGGCCAGCGTTGACGGGCACAATAGCGTTGTGTTTGTCCATGTTGTCCAATTCGCTGATTTGCCAGAGAAGCGTGTTCCCGCCTTGGTAAGGTTTCAACCTTTGGATGAACCGCTGCGCTTTGAGGGGCACGTTTTTAAGTTTTCTGACGCAGGCTTCTTCGAAACTTTTAGCCGATCCCATGATGGGAAAGCCATTTCCTCCGCTTACTTGCTTACTGTTCGCTCGTACCAAGCCGCAAACCATCTGATCAAGAGCCGACCGCAGGTTATGGATGATGTCGCCAATAATAGTGCCGGTCTCGCATGGGATAGATTTGTGGATGCGCACGCGGTAGACATACTCTCCGGTTTGGAGGTCTATCTCTTCGACAAGTCCATAGGGATTGGAATCGTGGAAAGCATGAAGCGTTGTCTCAAGGTCCGCAAGGTGGCGCTTGGCCCTTTCGACCTTTAGCTTGGGGCCCATCAGTGGATCGGGTTTGACGATACTCATGACAAGAAGGGTTCCTCAGGAAGGCCAAAGTGAGCGAACAGGCGGCCGGGTCGTAGATGATGATGTCGCCACCGTCATTATGCGGAAGATGGTCCGGTTGCCTCGAAGCGCCAGGAAGACATGAAGCATCGGAAAGCGAAATCAGGTACGGTTAAAAAATCTTCACTTTCTCAAGTCGTGCAATCTTTCTGGCATGCTGTTTAAGCGTGCGCAGCTTCGTTAGGTCGCCGATACGTGAGGCGCGGCATTTCTGGCAAGACCGGGCGCTGGCCGGGCGGCGGCTCGACCGCCGAAAGTCTTTCCGCTGTAGCTTGCTCCAAGCTGAAGCCAGATTTGGATCTCGGCTTGGCGCCCTTTGCCTTTCCCGCAGCGGCGTCCTAAACCTAGGCCTCGCTCCATCCGCCGCTCTCAGACCCGGTTTTGCCAAAAGATGCGACTATCCCGTTATTTGCTGCCAATTTTACGCGAGACGCCGAAAGAGGCCGAAATTGTCTCGCATCGCCTGATGCTGCGCGCTGGCATGATCCGTCAGGAGGCCTCGGGCATCTACGCCTGGCTGCCGCTCGGACTGCGCGTGCTGCAAAAAGTCTCACAGATCGTGCGCGAGGAAATGGACAGAGCCGGCGCGATCGAGCTTTTGATGCCGACCCTGCAATTGGCCGATCTCTGGCGGGAAACGGGCCGCTATGACGCCTACGGGCCGGAAATGTTGCGGATCAAGGATCGGCATGAGCGCGAATTGCTGTATGGGCCGACCAACGAGGACATGATCACGGAGATTTTTCGGGCCTATGTCAAATCCTATCGCGAACTGCCCAAAATTCTCTATCATATTCAGTGGAAGTTTCGCGACGAGCAGAGGCCGCGTTTCGGCGTTATGCGCGGCCGCGAATTTTTGATGAACGACGCCTATTCTTTTGATGTTGACGAGGCTGCCGCGCGCCTCTCCTATAATCGGATGTTCGTTTCCTACCTGCGGATTTTCGCTCGGATGGGATTGAGGGTGATCCCGATGCGCGCGGAAACGGGTCCGATCGGCGGCGATCAAAGCCATGAATTCATCATTCTGGCCGAAACGGGCGAGTCCGCGGTATTTTGCGACGCCGGCGTCTTAGAATTGCCTATCCCGGATGGCTCCATCGATTACGATGGCGATCTTTCCCCTATCGTCAAGGAATGGACCAGCCTTTACGCCGCGACGGAGGATGTGCATGACGCAGCCCGTTTCGAGCGCGAGACGCCGGAAGCCAAACGCATCCATACCCGCGGCATCGAGGTCGGCCAGGTGTTCTATTTCGGCGATAAATATTCGAAGCCGATGCGCGCCACGATCGCCGCGCCGGACGGGGTCGAGCGGCCATTCATGGGCGGCTCCTATGGCGTTGGCGTTTCGCGGCTCGTTGGCGCCCTCATTGAGGCCAATCACGACGAGAACGGCATAATATGGCCGCTCGTCGTTGCGCCGTTCAAGGTCGGATTAGCCAACCTCAAGGTCGGCGATGCGGCGACGGACGCGGCCTGCGCCAAGATTTACGCTGAACTCGAAAAGGCGGGAGTCGATGTGCTTTATGACGATACCGACGAGCGGCCGGGAGCCAAATTCGCCAAACTCGATCTGATCGGCCTGCCATATCAGATCATCGTCGGCCCCAAAGGCGTCGCCGAAGGCAAGATCGAGCTGAAGACTCGGGCGACCGGCGCGCGGGAATCTCTCGACCCCGCCGAGGCGGTCAAGCGCATGACGGCTGCATGAGCAAGTCTCCGGCTGGCACGCGGCCCTTTGCGGCCTTCGAATGGATGATCGCCCTGCGCTATCTGCGCGCGCGGCGTTCGGCCGGCTATGTATCCGTCATCGCCGGATTCTCTTTTCTCGGGATCATGCTTGGCGTCGCCACGCTGATCGTCGTCATGTCGGTCATGAACGGCTTCCACAAGGAGCTGCTTGACAAGATCGTTGGCATCAACGGCCATATATTCCTGCAGGCCGCCGACTCGCCGCTGACTGATTACGACGAAGTCGTGAGCCAAGTTGGCGCCTTGCCAGGGGTAAAGCTGGCGATTCCGATGATTGAAGGGCCTGCCGCAGCGTCTACGACCAACATGGCCTTCGCTTTGGTGCGCGGCATTCGCGAAGCCGACATCAAAAGGCTTCCCGGCATCGCCGGCAATGTGAAGATGGGCACGATTGATGGTTTCGACTCGGCCGGGGGCGTTGCAATCGGGCAAAGGATTGCGGAAAACCTTGGCCTTCGCATCGGCGACAAGATCAAGATCCTGATCGCCAACGGCCCGCAGACGCCGTTTGGGGTGGCGCCGCGCAGCAAAGTCTATCCCGTCACGGCGATCTTCCAGATCGGCATGGCCGAATTCGACAATCTCTTCGTCTACATGCCTTTGCCGGAGGCGCAGGCTTTCTTTAGCAAGGACAATGAGGCGAGCGTCATCGAAATCTTCTTGAATAAGCCCGAAAACCTCGACGCCGTTCGCGCGGAGATTGACGGATCGGTGACGCGGCCGATGATCATGACCGATTGGCGCGAGCGCAATAGAACTTTCTTTGATGCGCTGAACGTCGAGCGCAATGTGATGTTCATCATTTTGACGCTGATTGTGCTGGTCGCCGCGCTGAACATCATTTCAGGCCTCATCATGCTGGTGAAAGACAAGGGCCACGACATCGCCGTGCTGCGCACAATGGGCGCAACGCGCGGCGGCGTGATGCGAATCTTCCTGATAACCGGCGCGTCGATCGGGATCGTCGGGACCTTCGCCGGATTTCTTCTCGGCCTTATCGTCGCGAGCAATGTCGAGCCGATCCGGCAAGTTCTCAATCGTCTTCTGCACGCCAATCTATTTCCGGCGGAGCTCTATTTTCTGTCGCGCCTGCCCTCGGTGGTCGATCCACGCGATGTTTTGACCGTCGTCGGCATGACGCTCACGCTGTCCGTGCTGGCGACGATCTATCCGTCCTGGCGCGCGGCCAAGCTCGATCCCGTCGAAGCGCTGCGTTACGAATAGCCATGTCCACTCCGGCTCTCTATCTGGAGAAGGTCGCGCGCCGCTACGATCAGGCGGGCGCTCCGCTCGATATTTTGCGCGGCGCTGATTTCTGCCTCTGGGGCGGCCAATCGGTGGCGCTGATCGCCCCCTCGGGCGCGGGCAAGTCGACCTTGCTTCATATCGCCGGCCTGCTCGAAAAGCCCGATGACGGCGAGGTTTATGTGGCGGGCAAGCCGACCGTCGATATGGCGGACGATGCGCGAACGGCTCTGCGACGGGTGGAAATTGGATTCGTCTACCAGTTTCATCATCTTTTGCCGGAGTTTTCGGCGCTCGAAAACATCATGCTGCCGCAGATGATCGCGGGCTATTCGCGCAAGGAAGCAAAAGACCGCGGGACGCAATTATTGGATTATCTTGGTCTCGTCGCGCGGGGAAAACACCGGCCCGCCGAATTATCGGGCGGCGAACAGCAGCGAGTTGCGATCGCCCGCGCCGTCGCCAATGGTCCAGGCGTTCTGCTCGCCGATGAGCCGACCGGCAATCTCGATCCGAAAACCGCCAATCATGTGTTCGAAGCGCTTGACGCCATCGTCCGGGCCACCGGGCTCGCGACCTTGATCGCCACCCACAATATGGACCTTGCGGCGCGAATGGACCGCCGCGTCACTTTGCGCGATGGGCTTTTGGTCGAGTTGCCATAAATGCGCCGGCCGCGGCTTTTTGAACCAGTTTATTGAGAATGCGAAGACGACAATATAGTCGCCTCAGTATCAAAGCCCCGCCGCATTGCGCTATTTCTCCCCCAAGTGACGAGACGGAAAGGCAAAACGACATGAACGACTGGCCGCCGGTTGAGCGCTCCATCGCGAGCTTTTCGCATGCGGCGGCGTTCGGCGGAACGTTGAGGGAAGCGCGATCATGACCTATGTCTGGGTTGCGATTGGGAGCGCCCTCGGCGGCGTGGCGCGGTTCTGGCTCGCAGGCTTTGTGGTGAGCTTGGTCGGAGCCGCCTTTCCTTGGGGCACGCTGCTCATCAATGTCAGCGGATCGTTTGTCATCGGCATATTTGCGGCGGCGACTGGCGCGGATGGCCGCTTTTCCGTTCCTGCGGATATGCGGATCTTCGTCATGGTGGGACTTTGCGGCGGCTTCACCACGTTTTCATCGTTTAGTTTGCAAACGCTCGAACTGGCGCAAGCTGGCGAAATGATGCGAGCCGGCGCCTATGTCGCGTCATCCGTCATCCTGTGCCTTGCATTCGTGTGGTTGGGGGCCATTTGCGCTGGGGCCATCAACGGAGCGATTATCCGCAACTGACGGAGGTCCTGCTGCGATGCGTTCACTGCTCGCTGTTTTGACGCACGAGTGCTCCGCTGCGGCTTGCCTGCGCGGCGCCGACGCCGCGGCCGCCGTCCTGAACGCCCAGCGTATTGACGTTTTGCATGTTCGCGTTGCCCCCTTGGCGACCATCGTCGTGGCGGCGGAGATTCTGACGGAATCTCAAAACGCCCAAATCGAAGCAGGGGCCGCGCGGGAAGCCGAAGCGCTCAAAACCTTGTTTGACGCCTGGGGCCGGGAGCGCGTTCAGCGAGGGGAAGACAAATCTCTGCCTGAAATTGCTTGGCTCGACGTCACCGGCTCGCCCTATGAGGAGGTGGCTCGTCGAGGACGCGAGGCCGACCTGATTGTGATCGGCGCTCCCGCCAGCGACGCCGATGTGGAAGGCCGGCAAGTCTTGCGCGCGGCCATCTTTGATACCGGGCGCCCTTTTCTTCGAGTTCCTGCTCGCTTATCGGGGCCATTCGGCGGTCATGTCGCGGTGGCTTGGAAAGAGGGGGAGGCGGCGCGGCGCGCCGTGACGGCGGGCCTTCCTTGGTTGAAACGAGCCGAACGAATTTCCGTGATCATCGCAGAAGAAGCGGTGACCGCCGCTTCCGCCGCCGCCGGGGTTCTCGCGCTCCTCGCCAGCCACGGCTTGGCCGCGCAGCTTGTGACCGCGCCGCGCGGGCACACCGATATCGGAGCGACGCTGTTGTCAGAAGCCGATCGGCTTGGGGCCGACCTTCTTGTTATGGGCGCTTACCGACGTCCGCGGCTTGTTGAGCTTGTCCTCGGCGGGGCCACCGTCGCTATTTTGCGGCAAGCGATGATTCCGCTTTTGATGCAGCACTAAGCAGAGCCGCGATCTGCGTCCGCGTTCGTGTTGATCAATTCCAGGTGAGAATCGCGCGATCGCCGGCTGGAAAATTCCAGCGTGGATGAAGACGCCGGTCTAAAATCAGGTTCCGACGAGAAGCGGCGGGTCGTTCATTGCTTGTGCTCGCGACGCCCGAGCGAAGCGGAGACGCTGTTTATCCTGGGCGATCCCCGCTACTCACAATTCGACATCCGCGGTGCTAGAGTCGAATCTTTGGGGGTGACAGATCGTGTTCGAATCTATGAGCGACGTCTCCGCTCAGGACATTGTGGAGACGGTGCGCAGCGCGTTGCTCGTGCTGGACGCAAATCTATGCGTGATATCGGCTAACCGCGCCTTCTACCGCTTGTTCGAAGTCAAGGCGGATGAAACGATCGGCCGGCGAATTTATGAACTTGGCAATGGGCAATGGGACATTCCAGCTCTCCGCCACCTTCTCGAGATCGTCATTCCGGCGGAGGAGGCGATCGAGGCTTTCGAGGTCGAACACGAGTTCGAGACGATCGGACGCCGCTCTCTCGTTCTGAATGCTCGCAAGGTATTTCGGCCGGGCAACAGCACGCCGTTCCTGCTGATAGCGATCGACGACGTAACCGCGGCTGAAGACGCGCGGCGTGAGAGCGAACGCAATTGGCGTTTGGCGCAAAACATCGTCGATACCGTTCGCGACCCGCTCGTCATCCTCGAGGGGGACATGACGGTCGTGACAGCGAGCCGGGCGTTTCTGCGGCTCTTCAAGGTAGAAAGCGATGAGGTCATCGGCCGCCGCCTGCAAGATCTTGGCGAGGGGCAATGGGGCGTTAGCGCTCTTAAGGCGCTGTTGGACCGCGTCGTCCCCGATGACGCGGCCGTCGATGGATTCGAGATCGAAGATAATTTCCCCGGGATTGGCCGTCGCATCTTCAAGCTGAACGCGAGCAAGGTTCACCGTCCAGGCAACAATGTTACCCGCCTGCTGCTCGTTCTGGAGGACGTCACGGAAGCGCGCCTTCTTGAGCGTCACCACGACTTGCTTGCGGCCGAACTCGCACACCGAATTAAGAACAGCCTGCAAATCATTAACTCTTTCGTCGCCTTCGAAATGCGCCGTGCGGCGGAGCCGTGTCTTGATGGTTACCGCGCCATGCAGGCGCGCATTGGAGCCGTCGCCGAACTCTATGACGTCGTTTCCCGATCCGCCACATTCGGTCCGGTGCCGGTCGAGGCGTATTTCAATGGCATCGCAGCCAGTCTTCGCTCCAGCCTGCTTGGCGAGGGGTCGAAGATCGAGATCCGCGTCGAAGCGGAGCCTCTGACGATCGTCGCAGATCACGCCGTGACGCTCGGACTGATCGTCAACGAGCTCGCCACCAATGCGGTGAAGTACGCTTTCCCCGGAGGCGAAGGTCGGATCGTGCTGAGTTTTGCTCGCCGCAACGGCGACCTCGCGCTCACCATAAGCGACGACGGCGTCGGCGTTGCAGGTTCGAGCGCCCGCAACGCCGGATCGGGGCTGGGTTTTCGCTTCGTCGACGCCTTCGTTCGCCAAATCGGAGGAACTTTTGCCAAAACCGAGGGAACCAACGGCGCGGCATTTGTGGTCGGGCTCCCGCTCTCCCTGCTGGCCGAGCCCTAGCTTCCCGCATGTGTCTTTTTGACCACGGGGCCGGCAAGACGATGGCGGCGGCGCAACCACCCCTCAGGCGCCTCGTTCCACGCCATTAATGACTTTTGTCTGCGATTTTGCCGCCGCAAAAGCTTTACGCACGGTTTTAACGGGATTCTCAAAGGGTTGCTGTATCGCTACAGTGGGAGTGAGTCGGGAGGCGATCGCCCTCTGGCGGAACCTGTTCGGAGGCACGGATGGCATGGCGCTGGCGCCAAGAGGACGCGAGAGTTTGGACGCTCCCGATGTGGAGGTTTTCAACTTGGAAGCTTCCATCTTGGCGGCGCCAGAGCCTCGGCGTTTGCCTTGGGCTCGCGCTTTTCCTCGCCCCGACGCAAGCGCTGTTCTGGCCGAACCCTGCGGATGTTGAGACAAGCATGGCCATTGGGCTGCGCCAAAATCCCAATATCGCGGGTCTTTCACTGGTCGTCGGCCTCATTCTCTTTTCGACGCTGACGGCTTTGTTTCATCTCATCGGACGGCGGCAATGGATGCAGCGCGAAAGCGCGCTGAATGCCGAGCTCGCAAGTTCGCGCGCTCGCCTCGACCGCGCCGAACTGTTTCTCGCCGCCGAAACCCAGATCGTCGTCGCCTGGGGCGGGCCCGACGATCAGCCTGATATCGAGGGCGATCTCGGCCTCATTACCGACGGATCCAACGCCCGCCGCGTGCTTGCCTTCGGCTCCTGGCTGCCGCCGGACATGGCGCAAAACCTCGAGTTGAGCGTCGCCCGGCTGCGCGCGCGCGGCGAAGCGTTCCGCTTCCCAGTCACAAGCCTTGGCGGACGTCATCTCGAAGCCGAAGGACGCCCTGTCAGCGGCCTCGCCGTCATGCGGATTCGGGACGTCTCTGGCGATCGCCTTGAAGCCATCCGTCTGCAAGAGTTGCAGGCCCGCACCATCAGCGAACTCCAGGCGCTATGGGCGATGCTCGATGCGGTTCCCAATCCGGCGTGGGTTCGCGACGGCGAGGGCCAATTGACTTGGGTGAACGCGGCCTACGCCCGCGCTGTCGAAGCCAAGGATCCGGCGACCGCGGTATCGCGTAGCATCGAGCTTTTGGAGCGTGCGGCGCGCGACGCCGGCGCTGATGCGAGAGCGGCTGGGTCAATCTGGCGCGGGCGCGCGCCAGCCGTCGTCGTCGGCGAACGTCGCATGCTCGACATTGTGGATGCGCCGGCTGGCCGCGCCTCGGTCGGCATGGCCATGGACGTTTCCGAAATCCAGTCGATGCGAGCGGCGCTCGAACGGGAAATGCAGGCGCACGCGCGAACGCTTGACCAGCTGTCGACGGCAGTCGTCATTTTCGATCGAGCAAAGCGGCTTGTTTTCCACAACGCCGCCTATCGCCAGCTCTGGGGCTTGGATCAGGCCTGGCTTGAGCAGAAGCCAACCGAATCGGAGATTCTGGACCGGTTGCGGGCGGCTCGACTATTACCCGAACAGGCCGATTTTCGCGCGTGGAAAGCCGGCGTGCTGGCCGCCTATCAATCGCTCGAGACCGAAGAACAGGCGTGGCACTTGCCCGATGGACGCACGCTTCGCATCGTCATTAACCCCAATCCTCAAGGCGGAGTGACTTATCTTTTCGACGACGTCACCGAGCGGTTCCATCTTGAATCGCAATTCAACGCCGCCATCCGTGTGCAAAGCGAAACCCTTGATACGTTGAAAGAGGGCGTCGCGGTGTTCGGCAGCGATGGACGCCTCAAACTGTTCAATCCGGCTTTCTCGGGCATGTGGACGTTGAAGCCGGAGCAGCTCGATGATCAGCCGCACATCGATCGCGTTGCGCAAATCTGTGCGCCTCTGTTCGCGCATGAATCCGACTGGGACGAACTCCGCGCCGTCGTCGCTGGATTGCAGGATCAACGAGTAGGATTTGAAAGCCGCTTGTCCCGGCGCGACGGTTCCGTGCTCGACTGCGCCGCCGCGCCGCTGCCCGATGGGGCGACTTTGCTGACCTTCATCGACGCGACCGCAGGCGTCAATGTCGAACGGGCGCTGACGGAACGAAATCAGGCGCTGATCGATGCCGAAAAGCTGCGCAATGATTTTGTTCACCACGTATCGTATGAACTGCGGTCGCCGCTCACCAACATCATCGGCTTCATTCAGTTGCTCGGCGATTCGACGGTTGGCCCGCTTAACGCAAAACAGCTCGAATATGCGGGTTATGTGACTAAATCCTCCTCCGCGCTTCTGGCCATCATCAATGACATTCTCGACCTCGCCTCGATCGACGCGGACGCAATGGAACTGTCGCTTGAGGATGTCGATATCGCGAAGACGATGCAGGCCGCGGCCGAAGGCGTTCAGGATCGGCTGGACGAATCGAAACTGACGCTTCACGTGGTCGCGATGGATGGCATCGGCTCGTTTATCGCCGACGGCAAACGGATCCGGCAAATTCTGTTCAATCTTCTTTCCAATGCGATCGGTTTCTCGTCCTCGGGTCAGACCATCGATCTCGCCGCCATGAGACGTGGCGATGAGATCGTCTTCAAGGTGAGCGATCAGGGGCGCGGCATTCCGCCCGAGGTCGTTGAACATGTTTTCGAGCGCTTTAAAACGCATACCTCCGGCTCACGCCATCGCGGCGTCGGGCTCGGCCTTTCGATCGTCCGTTCCTTCGTCGAATTGCATGGCGGCCGCATATTGATCGACGCCGCGCCCGGGGAGGGGACGACGGTGACTTGCATCTTTCCAACTGAACGTATGAATGTGGCGGCGGTCGAAATAACGCAGGAGCGCGAACGCAATGGCGGCTGAGCAGGGGCCAGACGCTTTGTCCGAGACGATTTGGTCGCGACGCCTTGAGGATGAGGCGAGCGCCTCGAAGCTCGCGGCCGAGGTCGCTGAGCTGATCGGACCCGGCGATCTCGTGACTTTGTCCGGCGATCTTGGCTCCGGCAAGACGACTTTTGCGCGCGAGTTGATTCGGCTGCTGACCGGAGAGTCAGATCTCGAGGTTCCGAGCCCGACCTTCATCTTGATGCAGAGCTATGAGGGCCAGCAAAGCCAAATCGTCCATGCCGACTTCTATCGGATTGAAAAGCCGGGAGAACTTATCGAACTCGGCTGGGAGGAGGCGATCGAGGGAGCGCTCGTTCTCGTCGAATGGCCGGACCGCGCGGAAGGATTTCTCGCCGCCGATAGGCTCGACATCCGCTTTAGTCTTGGCCCCGATGGAGACGGCGCGGGCGACAGGCGGGCAGCTCGCACGGCGACAGTGACTGGCGTCGGCGCCTTCGCCCCGAGGCTTACGAAAGCCAAGGCGGTCCACGACATTCTCGAACATACCAGCTGGCGCGACGCCAAGCGCCAATTCATGCAAGGCGACGCGTCGAGCAGAGTCTTTGAGCGCCTGGTCAAGCCCGATGGGCAGAGCGCGGTTCTGATGATCGCGCCGCAGCGCCCGGACGGCCCGCCGCTTCGCTACGGCAAGCCCTATAGCGCGATTGCGCGGCTCGCCGAAAACATCAGGCCTTTCATCGCCATCGACAAAGGCTTGCGCGCCGAGGGCTTTTCGGCGCCGGAAATCTACGCGTTCGACCTATCGACTGGCCTCGTTCTGCTCGAAGATCTCGGCGTGGAGACGATCATTGGCGCAGATGGCGTAAACCCCGAGCGCTATGCTTGGGCGGCGACCGCGTTGGCCCACCTGCATGGCGCAGATCTGCCCGACTCTCTGCCGATCAATGCGAATGAGACGTATCGCATTCCAAATTACGACCTCGATGCGTTGTCGATTGAGGTCGAACTGCTGCTCGAATGGTACGCGCCGCACCGCGCCCGCGTGCAGCTATCGTCCGGGGCCAAGGCGACCTTCATCAATCTCTGGCGGCGCACCTTGCAGGACGGACTCAACGCAGATGCGACCTGGACCCTGCGCGATTATCATTCGCCCAATCTCATCTGGCTGCCGCAACGCGAAGGCGTCGCGCAAGTCGGCATGGTCGATTTTCAGGATTGCGTCCTCGGCCATCCCGCCTATGACGTCGTGTCGCTGCTGCAAGACGCCCGCATCGATGTTCCAGATATCATCGAATTAAAGCTCCTTTCCCATTACGCGCGTTTGCGACGCGACGCGAACGACGCATTCGACATGGCTGAATTTGCGAGAGCCTATGCCATTCTGGGGGCGCAGCGGGCGACTAAAATCCTCGGCATTTTTACCCGGCTCGATGCGCGCGACCGGAAACCGCAATATCTTTCCCATTTGCCGCGCCTCCAAAAATATCTGGTCAAAGACCTGAATCACCCGGTTCTGGCCGACCTCAAGATCTGGTATGAAAATAACCTGCCGCAGATCTTCGATCAGGCGACCTGAGGCCCCTACTGCTCTCGGTCTTTTTAACTGCGCGGTATAAGCGCTTGTTTTAGCCTGCGAGGCCGCCTTTATGAGCAAGTGTGCGGCCTTTCGAAGGTGGCGTCACGGCTTAGCTCAACTGGGATCCACATGACCTCCATACCCACCAAAGCCATGGTCTTTGCGGCTGGTCTTGGCGCGCGAATGCGACCGCTGACCCTGACCACTCCGAAACCGCTGATCAAAGTGGCCGGCAAGCCAATGATTGATCACATGCTCGATCGTTTCGCCGACGTGGGAGTTGAGACGGCGATCGTCAATGTGCATTACCTCGCCGATCAGATTGAAGCACATCTCGCCGCGCGCAAAACGCCGAAAATAATGATTTCGGATGAGCGGGATGAACTTCTCGATCAGGGCGGCGGCATCGCCAAGGCGCTGCCATTGCTTGGTCCGGAGCCGTTTTTTTTGTGCAATACGGACGCCTTGTGGATCGAAGGGCCAAAACAGAATTTGCGCCGCCTCGCTGAGGCGTGGGACCCCGACGTCATGGACATTCTGCTGCTCGTCGCCGCGACGACCGCGAGCATCGGGGTCGATTGGCCCGGCGATTTCCTTATGGCTCCGGATGGTCGGTTGACGCGCCGCGCCGAACGCGAAGTCGCGCCTTTCGCCTATGCTGGCGTCGGCATCGTCAAACCGGAGCTGTTTTCCGGAGAAACGCGAAAAATCTTCCCATTGGCGCCGTTTTTTTTCGAGGCGGCGCAGCGAGGCAGGTTGTTCGGACAAAGGCTTGACGGATTCTGGCTGCACGTCGGCGCCCCCCAGGTCATCGCTGAGGCGGAATGGGTGGTTTCGCTCAGCGTGCTCTAGCGCCGGCGCCGAAACGCCAACTTGAACGGCGTTCACTGGTTGTTCTTGCGCGCGGCTGTGACGTCAGCTAAGCTCCCGGTAAGCGGGAGCCGGGAGTTGCCGATGGTCGTCAGGGTCGCGACGGTTGCGTTCGAGGGCATTGAGGCGCGGCCGGTCGACGTCCAGGTTCAGATCGCCAATGGCAATGTGGTTTTCACCGTCGTCGGACTCGGCGACAAGGCTGTAGCGGAATCGCGCGAGCGGGTGCGGGCGGCGCTGAACGCATCGGGGCTCGCGCTGCCGGCCAAACGCATCACAGTCAATCTGGCCCCGGCGGATCTGCCGAAAGAGGGCAGTCATTATGATTTGCCGATCGCGCTTGGCATCATGGCCGCGATTGGCGCCATCCCCCAGGACGCTCTGCAAAATTACACCGTGCTGGGCGAATTGGCTCTCGATGGGACCATCACCGCCGTTACCGGCGTTCTGCCGGCGGCGATTGCGGCGAACGCGCGCGGCCACGGTCTCATCTGCCCGCACGAAAGCGGTCCGGAAGCCGCGTGGGCCAGTCAAGACATTGACGTTCTGGCGCCGATTTCCCTGATTCAGCTGGCCAATCATTTCAAAGGAACGCAGGTGATGGCCTCCCCGCGTCCGGCCGTGCGCGAGGCCGCCGGGGCGTTGCCCGATCTGCGCGACGTCAAAGGTCAGGAAAGCGCCAAACGCGCGCTCGAAATCGCCGCAGCCGGAGGTCATAATCTCCTGTTCAATGGGCCGCCGGGGGCGGGCAAGTCCATGTTGGCTGCGCGGCTGCCTTCAATTTTGCCTCCGTTGACTCCGCGTGAACTGCTTGAGGTTTCGCTGATCCATTCGGTCGCAGGCGATCTGGCCGGCGGCTCGCTCACCGATCGCCGCCCGTTTCGCGCGCCGCATCATTCGGCGTCCATGGCCGCTCTGGTCGGCGGCGGCTCGCGGGCGCGACCGGGCGAGATTTCGCTCGCTCATCATGGCGTCCTTTTTCTTGATGAATTGCCGGAATTTCAGCCGCAAGTTCTGGATAGCCTCCGCCAGCCGCTTGAGACCGGCGAGGTCGCCATCGCCCGGGCCAATCACAGGATCGTCTATCCAGCGCGATTCCAGCTGGTCGCGGCGATGAACCCTTGCCGTTGTGGCCATGCGACGGATCCGGGTTTTGCCTGCAATCGCCAGCCCAACGCGCGCTGCATTGCTAAATATTTGTCGCGGCTCTCGGGTCCCTTGCTCGATCGCATCGACCTTCATGTCGAGGCGCCCGCCGTCGCCGCCGCTGACCTGATGCTGCCGCCGCCATCCGAAGGATCAGCCGAAGTCGCGGCGCGAGTTGCTGCGGCGCGAGCGATCCAGGTGCGTCGTTACGCCGGATTAGGGCAGCCGGGCATCGGGTCGAACGCCGCCGCGCCTGCGGCGGTGATCGAGGCGGTGGCGCAACCGGACGCCGGCGGCCTTGCCTTGGTTCAGGAGGCGTCGGATCGATTACGGCTGTCTGCGCGCGGATTTCACCGGGTCTTGAAGCTGGCCCGGACCATAGCTGATCTTGACGGAGCCGAAACGGTCGGAAGCCTGCATCTCGCCGAAGCGCTTTCGTACAGGATCGATGCCGCCCGGCAATTGCGCGCGGCTTGAACCCACCGCCAGCAGTATCTGATGACGGCGGCAATCAGCCGTTGAATGCGCCGGCGCGGCGATTTTTATTGGATGAATAGTATCGATTTCCATCGGCAGCGGCGTGGTTGCTTCATATTGACGCGCTACTGCTTTCTATGCCGTTGTTTTGGCGCGTGATTCTCTTAAAAAATCTGCAATTGTTGCTGACGCGCGGCAGTTGCGGGAGCCTCAGAAGGCGGTTTCTGGAGGTCCAAAGGCCACGCTTTGGCCACACTGCCAAAATATTACCCGCATCCATCAGGCTCAGCCTCAGCTATGGAGACCGATAGAACGAAGTGTATTCAGCAGAAATGCTCGCTTTAGGAAAAATATATTGATGCGAGTCTAGGATCGTAAGTATGGAGCGTTGCGTAGGTTGCTAAAAGTTTAGCGCCTCAAATATTCTGGTTGAGCGCTCTTTGCAGCGCTTCCTTCTGAACCTGCCGGTTATTTGCCTTTAATTGTCCACGACGGATCTGAACGCTATGATCAGCGTGACAAGTAGGCAATCACGCCTAAGTTGAAATATTACGGTAGGCAGCCTCCGTATAATGGAGGATACCGCGTCATATGTATAAATAATATTTTATGTCGCGTCGTTAATGGCGCGCTGAGAATGTCCATTGCGGAATTATATTGTTAGCCCCGCCGATACAAATCCGAAGCATAAGACGGGTTGAGGGCTGTTTATCCAATTTTCGCAACTGGGGAATAGTAGTAATGCGAACTTCAACCTGTCTATTTGGTTTATACACTGGGCGCATCAAGCGCCGCCAGTTCCGGCTATTGCGCTGGCATGGCGTCGTGGGCGGCGCGGCGTTGGTGTGGGGGCTTGGCGCCGCGGCGGCCGTGGCTGCGCCGGTGATTTTCAACCAGCCCTTCACCGCCAACCCGGGCGACGTCATCAGCGTCACCGGCAGCTCGCTGACCACCACGCCCAAAGTCTATATTCAGGGCGGCCGGCAGAGCGCGGCGACCCTCGTCCCGGCCATGGAGGCCGCCGACAATGTCGTCGTCGTCCAGATTCCGGCGACCCTGGCCTTCGACGTTTACAAGCTCTGGGTCGTCAACAGCAAAGGAACCAGCGCGCCGGTCTATCTCAACGCGCCCCGCGCCATGAGTTTTGATGCGCCGCGCGCCGTGCATTATGACGCGACGCGCGCCATCAATGTGGATAATGCGGCAACGCCCGCCGTCGAGATCGCCGCCGGCGATCAGTTTCGCATCTTCGGCCGCAATCTCTACGTCAATTCGGCCGCCGATGCGGTGACCCTCATCGACGCCCAAACCGGGACCTCGCTCGCCGCCACGGTTTCCGGCGCGAAAGACGCCAATAGCCTCACGGCGATCGCCCCCAGCGGGATCGTCGCCGGACGAACCTATAATGTGACGGTCTCCAATGGCTATGGCTCCGCCCAGGCGGATCAGGCGATCATCGGGCGCTCGGGCGGCGGCTCCGACTATTTCAAGCTCGGCGTGACCTGGGGACGCGATTTCATCACCCAGAACGGCGCCGCCTATAATGCGGCCAAGCCCGGCGTCAACGAACAATACCACCACATCTACAACGTCATGACGGACCCCGTCTTGAAGCTGCACGCCGTCGGCAATGGCGTCGCCGACGACACGGCGGCGATCAATGCGGCGATCGCGGCGGCGGCTAAAAGCGGCGGCGGCATCGCCTATCTTCCGGCGGGAACCTATCGGCTCGCCTCTCGCAGCGGAGCCCAGACAGGCATCGCGCTGCAGGCCGGCGTCGTCCTTCAGGGGCAGAGCGACAGCACCACCAAGATCGTTTATGGTCCGACCAGTTCGCAGCCGAGCAGCTATAATTTTAACGCGGTGACCTTCAACGGCAACGTCTCCGGGATCGCCGATCTGTCGTTTCAGAGCGCCGACGCCCAAGGGCTGAATATTACGCCGCTCGTCAACCAGTGGCTGACCCCCTACAGCGAGCTGTTCGCGCAGCGCGTCAACTGGAATTTGAACGCCAGCGCGGCGGCCGTCACCCTCATCGGCTGCAACAAGGTCGCGATCGAGAACTCGACCTTCTCGACGCTGGCGAATGCGCCGAAAACAGGCGGCCCATTCTACTTCGCCAACAGCACAAATGTGACGGTGCAGAACAATACGCTGGCTTTCGGGTTCATCGGCTCGGCCAGTTTCTCGAACATCGACAACATCATAGTAGAGGGCAATCACTTTACCCGCTATTCATCGCCGACCTGGATTGGCCTTGGCCGTCAGATGTCGTTCAACTTCATCAGGAACGGCGTCGTCCAGAATAATATTTTCGACGTATCCGGCGCAACCCTGCCATTCCAGAACGCCGATGGCGAGACCATCCTCAGCGAAGGCGGCTCCCTTTCGCCGGAGGTCGACTCCGGCGCCGTGACGGCGGCGACGAGCGCCACCATCGCCGACGGATCGCGATGCGCGACATGCGCCTGGAACTTATTTCCCAATTCCTACGTCGTCGTCGTCAGCGGCAAAGGGGCCGGGCAATGGCGGCATATTGTCGGGTTGAGCGGCAACACCTTCACCATCGACAAGCCATGGGACGTCATCCCCGCCGCGGGCGATCATTTCGCCACCGGCGCGCCATCCTATGAAAACGTCATGATCCGCAACAACACGATGCAGAACAACCCGGCGGGAATTGTTTTGTTTGGCCCGGTGATGTTCCTCAACGTCGCCATCGCCAACAATCAGCTGACCGATAATGGCGGCATCATCCTGGCGCCCTATCAAGTCAACCAGGCGCGCTGGAACACCACTCCGCCAGTCGCTTATCTCGATGCGACCTATAGAAATATCGAGATCAAAAATAATGTGCTGAAAAATACCAAAGGACAGTGGCCGTCCTCCATCAATACGGAGTTCTTCAGCATTTCCCCCAACCAGTTCTGGGGCGTCAGCGCCGATGGCGTCGAGGTTCGCAACAATCAGCTCACCGCCCACGCCGCCATCAATCCCAACAATTATCTTTACACCGGCAACAATAGCAAAGAGGGCTATGAGAACGAAGCCCTCAACCAGCAGGTGGGCAATGGCGCTTTCGTCTATACCGGCCCGAGCCCGATCGTCGGCACGGTGTTTCAAGGCAACAGCTGCGTCAACTGCCCCGTGCAGTACGAGCTGAGCTACGGCGCGCTGGCGACGGTCATCTGGAACGCGACAGGCACAAGCAACGTCGCCTCCACCTTCCTGCTCGACGACGTCTTCGCCAACTGGAGCCCCGCCACCGCAGGCCCACACTCAACCGGAACAATTACTAATAATCCCGCCGCTCCGGCCGGCGTGACTGTCATCAAATAATCCGCCTTTGGCGCGCTGGCCCAACCTCGCCAGCGCGCCAAAGTTTTTGAGAGCGCAATTGCGTCAGCTGGCGCGGTCGGCTTCGCGCCCGGTTTAACGAGAATTCGCAAGACCGGGCGCTGCTGGAGGCGCTCTCGGAGCGCTACAATGCGGCGCGCGAGTCATGCCGGCGCGGCGGGGGCGCGGGTTGAATATCACGCTGATCTCTACTAGCTTGGCCGCAGACGTAGGAAGCAAGCGCCACAGAGATGCAGGTCCCTTCAGGTATGACGAATGCGCTGGCGCTGGTTCGCGGTCGAACCGGACAACTCCGCAATTGGATCACCGCAACGGCGCTTCCGCTTTGGTCGACGGTCGGTTTCGACGCCGGGCAGGGCTCGTTTCAGGAGCGCCTCGATTGGAGCGGGCGGCCACAGACCGCGACGCCTCGGCGCGCCATGGTGCAGGCGCGGCAGATCTATGTTTTCGCTCATGCCGCGCATCTTGGCTGGTTTCCCGAAGGCGGACCCATAGCGGAAACCGCAATGGCCTCGCTCCTGCGTGATTTTTGCGGCCCGGATGGCGCGTCCGCCGGATTCGCCTTTTCAGTCGACGCGGGCGGCCGGATCCTGGATCCAATGCGCGATGCCTATGCTCACGCCTTCGTTCTCTTTGCAATCGCATGGCTTTATCGGCTAAACGGCGACAATCGCCTGATTGCGCACGCAGATGAAACAATCGCTTTCATCGACGCTCGCCTGAAAGATCATCTACACGGCGGCCTCTTCGATAGGGCGCCGGTCGAGGACCGCAGCAAGCGGCAGAACCCGCTTATGCATCTGCTCGAAGCCTATCTCGCTCTGGAGAATGCAGCGCCGGGAAGGGGCTACCTCGCGCGCGCTGGAAAACTGATCGATATTTTCAAGAGCCGTTTGTTTCTCGCAAAGCCCGGCGTTCTGCTCGAATATTTTGCCGAAGACTGGAGCAATCATAGAGATCCGCTCAAGCGTTGGGTTTTCGAACCAGGCCATCACTTTGAATGGGTCTGGCTGCTGCTCGAATATGAAAAGCTATCCGGCGGGGATTTGCGTTTCTGGATCGAGAAGCTCGGCGCCGCCGCGAAAAAAAGCGGCTTTGCCGAAAATGGACTCATCTTTGATGAACTCGCCGCAGACATGAGCGTGATCAAAGGCTCGCACCGAATCTGGCCGCATACGGAAGCCGCGAAAGCAGCAGTCGCCCAACATTTCCTGGGGGATCCTGAGGCGCCTGCCTTCGGCGCGGCGATGATCAGCGCGCTGACCGATCATTTTCTTGACAAGCCTTTTGCCGGCGGCTGGATCGACCACCTTAGCCCCGAATTGCGTCCGCTGGTCGATTATGCGCCAGCCAGCTCGCTCTATCATCTATTTTTGGCGGCGACGGAATTGTCCCGCGCTTTTCCCCTTGATCCTGTCGAGGAAAGCGCAGCCGCTTCAGCGTGAGCCGCCGCCGCATTTGTCGAAATTGAGTTATCGGGCTTGAAACCGCGAGTCTGACCGGCGCATTTTTGCAGCTGTTTTACTTAAATCCCGCATCACGCTAAATAGATTTTCTTTACTTAAAACTTTTGTTGACCCGTTGCTTAGACATTCATCAACGCCTCGGCTTGGTCCGCGGGCCTTTTCAATTGGCGAATTGGATTCTTCAAATGCTTCGTCTTTTTGATAATTTCCCGAAATGCCGCATCTCTGTAATTGGCGATCATATTCTGGATGCTTATTTGCATGGCGACGTCAGCCGCATTTCGCCGGAGGCGCCGGTTCCGGTCGTCCGCTCCCTTACGGAAAAGTCCGTTCCCGGCGGCGCCTCCAACGTGGTGGCGAACCTCGCAACGCTCGGCGTCTCTGTCGATGCTGTCGGCCTGACCGGCACCGATAATGCAAGGGGCAGTTTGATCGATTGCCTGCGGCAATATGGCCGCGTCGATCTCTCAGGAATGATCGCTGTTGCGGGCCGGCCGACGACCCGGAAGTTGCGGGTCGTCGGCGCGCGCCAGCAGATCGTTCGCATCGATCAGGAAGACACAAGTCCATTTGACGAATTGATCCAGGATCGTTTGCTCGAGGCGGCTTTCGCCGCGGTCGATCGCAGCGACATCGTTATCCTTTCAGACTACGGCAAAGGCGCTCTGTCGGACCGGGTTTTGCGGGCGGTCATCGACAGATGCGGATCTTCGGGAAAGGTAGTCTTGGTCGATCCGAAGCGTGTCAATCTCTCGTCCTATCGGGGGGCTTCGATTCTTACGCCGAACCGAAAGGAATTGACCGAAGCGACGCTGCTTCCCTGCGAAACCGACGCGGAGGCGCTGACGGCGGCCCTGCGCGCGCAAGAGATGAGCGGCGCCAATATTCTGCTGACGCGGTCGGAAAAAGGAATGTCGTATTTTGCCATCGGCGAAGCGCCGATCCATCTTGCGACTGTTGCGCAGGATGTTTTTGATGTCTCGGGCGCAGGCGATACCGTCATAGCTTTACTCGCCGCCTCGCTTGCGGCGGGCTTGTCCATGCGCGACTCAATGAAGGTGGCTAATCATGCCGCCGGAATCGTCGTCGCCAAACTGGGCACAGCCTGCGTTACGACCGAGGAGCTCTACGCCGCTCTGGCTTCCGAGACCGCCTCTCCCTCAGTCAATGACGGGCGGCATGTCACTCGCGACGAGGCCGTCGCCCTGCGCTGGGCGTGGGCGCGACAGAAGCTGACCGTCGGAATCGCCAATGGCTGCTTCGATCTCTTGCATCCCGGTCATATTTCACTGATCCGGCAGGCGGCCGAAAGCTGCGATCGGCTTATCGTAGCTTTGAATTCGGATGCCTCGGTGCGCCGCCTCAAAGGAGCTTCCCGTCCGATCCAGGATGAAATCGCGCGGGCGGCCGTGCTTGGAGCGATCAGGGGCGTGGCCGCGGTAGTCATTTTTGAGGAAGATACGCCGCTCGAACTTATCCGGGCGCTGCAACCGGACATTTTGGTCAAGGGAGCCGATTACACTGAGGACAAAGTCGTCGGCGCTGAAATAGTCCGGGCGCGAGGCGGCAGGATTGTGCTGGCCCAACTTTCGCCGGGCCAATCGACTTCAAAAATCATTACCAAGGCTGAAAGAAGCCAGAAGATTTTTTGATCTGATGGAGCTTAGCCTTAAATGTGCGATAGGATGATCGGATAGGATTTGGGGAAGGCGCGGACTTTCCAAATGGGATCATATGTCTAAATAGACGATAGGAGCGCTTGATTGATTCGCCCTGAAACAATCACGTCCCAAGTTGAACTGCTCTCGCCTTTTTGTCGTCAGTCTGTCGAAGAAGCGTTATCGCTGTTTGGAGCCGCCCATGTCCTACGCCACCTTGATGGTCTACATCGATCTGGATGACCGCAACGGTGCCAGACTGAATATCGCCGGTGATCTCGCCGAGCGGTTCAACGCCCGCGTCATCGGCGTCGCCGCTCAGTCCGAGATAATGCCCATGGGTCTTACGGACGATTATTCGGCGGCCTACGCGCTCGAACAGAATCTGGCCAGCACCAAATTGCGCCTGCAAGAGGCGGAGGAGCGGTTCCGGGCCGCCCTCGGCGGCCGCGTCAAACGGCTTGAATGGCGTTCCGCGATTGAGGCTCCAGCAGCTTTCATCGCCAATCAATGTCGCGCTGCGGATCTGATAATCCTTGGACATAGTTCGGCTGAAGATGTGCTCGATCTCGGCTGGGACATCGATCCTGGCGATCTGATCGCCCGCGCCGGTCGTCCTATCCTGCTTGTTCCATATGAAGTGGAAACCCTTAAGGCCGAGCGAATTCTGGTCGGGTGGACGGACTCCGCCGAAGCTCGGCGGGCTGTCTACGACGCCTTGCCGCTGCTGCGCAGATGCCAAACCGCGATCGTGGCGGAAATCGACAAGAATGATGACCCTGCTGCGGCCAAACGCCGCCTCGACGACGTTGTGGCCTGGCTTGCATGTCATGGCGTCAACGCCGCCGGTGTAGTCGAACAACCGTCGCGCGACCATGTGGCGGCCCAACTCGATGCGCTCGCTAAAAAAGAAGGCGCCGACCTGCTGGTCACCGGCGCATACGGCCACAGCAAATTGCGCGAATGGATACTTGGCGGAGCGACGCGCGATCTTCTCAAGCAGACCGCCCGCTGTCACATGCTTTCACATTGATGCGCCTCACCCTCAATCCTGTTGCCGCCGGATCACAGCCAACGCTTGATCAATAAGGGGCTCAATCGGACCACAAGCGTCGAGGCGGTTCCATTCCACCGCGCCGACCGGCTCCTGCGCCTGCATCGCGACAATCGCTGCGTCGGCGTCCGAGGCGTCGCGTGTGCGCTTGGCCACGCGCGCGAGGCGGATTTCAACGGGGGCTTCGAGCCACAGCCCCGTAAAACGGACGTGGCTGCGGCTGGCAAGATCAGCCAATGCGCGGCGGTCCTCGAGCTTCCGATTCGCGGCGTCGATCACTACACTCTGGCCCGCGGCGAGGGCGGTGGCGGCCATGGCGCGCAAACGCGCATAAGTCATAGCCGAGCTCGCGGGTTGATAGGCCTCGTCCGGCAGATGCTCCAATTCGGAATGGCCGAAAAGGCGTTTGCGTTCGATGTCGCTGCGCAAGTGAACGGCGCCGGGAGCCCGGCCGACCGAAGCGGCAATTTCCCGCGCAACTGAACTCTTGCCGGAGCCAGAAAGGCCCCCGAACGCGACAAGATCAAGGCGCGACGGCTCGAAAAACGCGCATGCCGCCTCAAAGTAATGACGAGCCGCCGTCACACGCTCGGTTTGCTTCGAAGGCTCCAGATTGGCCACCTTGGCGCGGATCGCTGCGCGCAGGCTCAGGAAAAGCGGCAGCGCCGCAAGGGCTTCGAGCTGTGCGTCGATATCGCCGCTGGCCGACAGATAGCGGTTGAATACGAGATTGGCGTGCGCGCGCAGGCCGCGCGTCCAAAGGTCCATCAGCAAGAAGGCAAGATCATAGAGAATGTCGCAGGTCGCAAGCCGCTCGTCGAATTCGAGCGCGTCGAACAAGACCGGCTCGGCTTTGATCATGACGATGTTCCGCAAATGCAGATCGCCATGGCACCGCCGCGCGTGACCGTTCGCCTCGCGCTTCAAGAGGATCGGCGCCGCGCCCTTGAAAGCGTGTTGCATTTGCCCCCGAAGCCGGGTCGCGGCGGCAGCGGGAAATATGTCTGAAGCAGCTTCAAGAGCGTCCATCGTCTCTTCGATCTGCGCCCGGAGAGCCGAGGTCGATTCACTGCCGGTAATCATGACCGCGCGTTGATGCGAGCCGACGACGACATCGGCGAGCTTGGCGATAATGTCGAGATCGAGCTCTCCGCGGTCAGCCAGATGATCTAACGTGCGATTTTCGTCGAAACGGCGCAAATGCACCGCCCATTCCACAATTTGGGGGCCGCGGCCGAACTTCAGATTGACGCCGTCGCGTGAGATGGGAGTGACGCCAAGATAGAGTTGCGGCGCGTTCGCTGCGTTGACGGCAAGCTCGTTCTCGCAGGCGCGACGACGCTTTTCCAGCGTCGAGAAATCCATGAACGGAAAACGGACCGCCCGCTTGATCTTGTAGACGTTTTCGCCGGCCAGAAAAACCGCGGCGCCATGCGTGTCGATGCGGGTGACCGGAAGATCGAGCCCATGGGTCGTCGGGCTGCCGAGGAAAGCGAAGACATCGGATTGATCTAGGCAGTAGTGACGAATTACCTGAGCATGATAGCAATAGCGGCGAGCAATACGAAGCCTCGGTAGTTTGCGAGGAGCTTGTCGTATCGGGTTGCGACGCGCCGGAACTGCTTCAGTTTATTGAAGAAACGCTCGACGAGATTGCGCTCCTTGTAGAGCGCCTTGTCGTAGGGGAGCGGCGCGCGGCGATTGGATTTTGATGGGATCACCGGCTCAGCCTCACGCATAAGAACAGCCTTGCGCAAGTGATTGGCGTCATAACCTTTATCGGCGATGATCGCATCGGCCGCAAAGCCTTCGATCAGGGCGTGCGCTTTTGTGATGTCGTTGCGCTGCCCAGGTCCGAGAAGGAGCCGAACGGGGTTGCCGAGTGCGTCTGTCGCGGCGTGGATTTTGGTGCTCAAACCACCGCGAGAGCGGCCCAGGCCTTGGGCATCCGCCCCCCTTTGGCGATCCTTGCGCCGGCCGCGTGCTGATGGGCGCGCACGATTGTTGAGTCGATCATCAGCCATTCGAGATCGGCCTCGGCGGTGAATGCCTCAAGAAATCCGTCCAAGGCGCCGCGCTCGATCCAGCGATAGTAGCGGCGTTTCACCGCCTGATGGTCGCCGAAGCGTTCGGGCAGATCGCGCCAGCGGCCGCCCGAGCGGGCCATCCATAACAGCGCGTCGACGAAGCGTCGATTGTCGCAGCGCGGCCCGCGCTGGCCGGCTCTTCCGCCTGGCACAAGATCACAAAGCCGCTCCCATTGATCGTCTCGCAGCGCATCGACATCCCGAATCATCAAGGCTGATCTCCAAAAATCAGCCTTGAATCATGGAAAGATCCTCGCGAGAATCCCCCAAACGCCGAATTCGTCACCACGGCCTAAAGCAGCGTCCTGTCCCATATTCCGATCCACAAATAAAGGGGTCAAAAACAGTTGACTTGGAGCAGCGCGGCTGAAAGTCACGGCATAGTTTGAATCGAGCGGCCATTCCCCGCCGGACTGATTAAGCTATTTTGGCGACGCCGCCCATGCGCTAATTCCGATTCCGAACGTTTCGGCTTGCCGCGACCGGCTTGCCTTGTTACTCGGAAGGGAAGCTGCTCGCTGCGCGGGCGCGATCCCATCCTGAAACCTCTTCCCGAGCACAAAAACTCATGGCCCTGCCTCGCCGATCCCCCGACTCCGCCCATGCGAGCGTCAATGGCGCAAGATTCCTCATTGTGGAAGCGCGTTTCTACGATCACATCGGCGCGATGCTGCTCGACGGCGCCGAACGAGCGCTCGCCAAAGCCGGCGCGACTTTCGATCTCTTGAGCGTGCCGGGAGCGCTTGAAATCCCGATCGCCATCGCGATCGGGCTGGATCGGGCCGAGCAATTGGGGCAACCCTTCGCCGGCGCCATTGCGCTGGGGTGCATTATTCGCGGCGAAACCTATCATTTCGAGATTGTCTCGAACGAAAGCGCTCGCGCGCTGATGCAGCTTGGGGTTTCCCGCAAGCTGGCTTTGGGCAATGGCATTCTAACGGTTGATAGCGAAGCTCAGGCCCTGGCGCGAGCTGATCGCGAGCAGGGGGATAAAGGCGGCGACGCGGCGCGGGCGGCCCTGGTCATCCATCGCCTCAAGCTCGACATTGGAGCGCTTTAATGGCCAATCCCGACGGACGCTCCGCCGCGCGCCTTGCCGCCGTCCAGGCGCTTTATCAAATGGAAGTGACCGAGAAGGGTTTGAATGAGACCTTCGCCGAATTTGAATCCTTCTGGATAGGCAATGAGATAGAAGGCGAACGCTACAAAGAGGCCGAGATCGCGTTCTTTCGCGATATTTTGACGGGCGTGCTGGCGGATCAGGGCCCAATCGATCGTCTGATCGATAAGACGCTTGTCGAGGGCTGGCCTTTGGCTCGCGTCGATGCGGTTCTGCGCGCGATATTGCGGGCAGGGGCCTATGAACTAAAGAAACGCTCGGATATTCCAGCGCGCGTCGCGATTAAGGAATATGTCGACGTGGCCGGCGCTTTTTTTGCCCGGGAAGAGGCCGGAATGGTCAACGCCGTCCTAGATGGCATGGCTCGTCATTATCGCGCCAATGAGTTCGAGCCGCGCGTTTAACGCCCCCAATATTCGTCAAAACGCTGACGCGCGCTGCCGGGCGGACGCCGTTGCGCCCCGTTGCAATTGCAGCCTAAAAACAATATTTTTGGCGCCAGCGGCCGACTGCGGCTCTTTCGAGGAATCTTTCCCAATTTTGCCGCGGCCCGGCGTCAGCGCCAAAGCAAAGTCCAATGGGATATAATCACGCTCAAGCGGCGGCGGCCGCTCGCCGGTGAGCGGCACAAAATAATATCGTGCGATTATCCCGTATTGTTCTGGCTATTCTCCTTATTGCAGGCCCATCCCTTTATTTCCCGCTTTGGAGCGTTAGCGCCTATAGCGGCTTTTATCTGCGTCAAATCGGCTGAGCGGTCTCCGAATCCTGGTCTCGAATCGTGTTAAGCTGCCGGGGCGAAGCGATGAGCCAACGCGACGCTATCGCTGAAAGACCATGCCGCGCCCTTCCGAAGACGATTTGATCGCGACCTATTTCGCTCCCTTGGCCGGGGAGGGCGGCCTTTTGCTCCGCGACGACGCTGCGGTTTTGCGGCCCTCGCCAGGGCGGGATCTCATTCTCACCAAGGATGTCCTCGTCGCGGGCGTGCATTTTTTCAGCAACGACCCTCCCAGCGCAATTGCCCGGAAAGCCTTGCGGGTCAATCTTTCCGATCTCGCCGCGAAGGGCGCCGAGCCTTTGGGATTTCTTCTCGGCCTCGCTCTGCCGGGGGATTGGACGGCGGACTGGCTCGCGGGTTTCGCCCATGGTCTTGGAGAGGATGCGAACCTCTACGCATGTTCCCTACTAGGCGGCGACACCGTAAAAACGCCCGGACCCCTTACCATTTCCATCACGGCGTTAGGCGCGGTCCCCACAGGAAAAATGGCGCCTCGGGCCGGCGTTGAGGCCGGCGACCAGATTTATGTGACCGGAACCATTGGCGATGCCGCGCTTGGTCTCAAGCTTCGCCTTGGCGCTACAAGCGATCAGGACTGGATCGGCGCGGCGAGCGAGGCTGCGGCCGAGTTCCTCCTCAATCGTTATTTGCTGCCGCAGCCCCGCCTTCGCTTGCGCACCGCGCTCGCCTATGCCCATGCGGCGATGGACATATCTGATGGTCTTGCGGGCGATCTCGCCAAAATGTTGCGTCTGACCGGCATGACGGCTGAGGTCAGACTTGCCGATGTTCCGCTATCCAAGGCCGCGCGCGAGGTTTTGCGCGCCGCCCCGCGCCTGATCGAGACGATTTGTACGGGCGGCGACGATTATGAAATTCTCTGCGCGGTTCCCCCAGCCGACAGCGCGGCATTCATGGCGGCGGCCGAGAAAGACGGACTCGCCGTCAGCCTCTTGGGCAGCGCAGTTCACGGAGAATCGGCGCCTCTATTCAGGGATGCCGGCGGAGGCGTCGTCAGCTTCGCAAAAGCCTCGTTTCAGCATTTCTAGCAAGCCATCCCGGCAGATGCTGCGATCTGGCGCCGCGACCGGTTCGGTCTGAAGCGATCACCCTTCAAGGAAACCAGAAGCAGATCAGCGCGATTGCGCATGCGAACGCTTTCTGTAAATGTTGTTTATTGGGCGCGAGCAATGACTCGGCGTCGTATAAAACAAAAAATTAAGGTGGAAACAGATGAATGGCATTTGGCTTGTCATCCTGACGGGGCTTTTATCAATAATTTATGGCGTCGTGACGTCGTCGAGACTTCTTGCGGCTAGTCCTGGTTCGGCCAGAATGCAGGAGATCGCCGGCGCGATCGCCGAGGGCGCGCAAGCCTATTTGAAGCGCCAATATCTGACGATCGCCGTGGTCGGCGTCATTATTTTCATCGGGTTCGGATATTTATTATCCTGGACAATCGCCATCGGCTTTCTGGTCGGGGCCGTGCTGTCCGGGGCCGCAGGATTTGTTGGCATGAATGTCTCCGTGCGCGCCAATGTGCGGACGGCGCAGGCCGCAGCGCAATCGCTCGCCGCTGGACTCGATATTTCATTCAAGGCGGGCGCCGTCACCGGAATGCTGGTGGCAGGCCTCGCTCTGCTTGGCGTCTCCAGTTATTTTTATGTTCTGATCGGGCCGTTAGGCCACGCGCCAAACAGCCGCGAGACCGTCGATGCTCTGGTCGCGCTGGGGTTCGGCGCCTCGCTGATTTCAATCTTCGCCCGTCTCGGCGGCGGCATTTTCACTAAAGGCGCCGATGTCGGCGCCGATCTCGTTGGCAAGGTCGAAGCCGGAATTCCGGAGGACGATCCGCGTAATCCCGCGACAATCGCCGATAATGTCGGCGACAATGTCGGCGACTGCGCCGGCATGGCGGCCGATTTGTTCGAGACTTATGCTGTGACGGTCGTCGCCACCATGGTTTTGGCCGCGATCTTTTTCGTCGGTCAGCCCGTCCTGTTCGCCGCTATGCTCTATCCCTTGGCGATCTGCGCGACTTGCCTCATCACCTCGATCGCCGGGACTTACTTCGTGAAGCTCGGCGCCGATCAATCGATAATGGGCGCGCTTTATAAAGGGCTCATCGCCGCTGGCCTTCTATCGATTGTAGGGCTCGCCGTCGCCACCTCCGCGACAGTCGGCTGGGGAGCGATCGGCACGGTCAACGGATCCACAATTTTGGGTTCGCATCTTTTCGTCTGCGGCCTCATCGGGCTCGTCGTCACCGGCTTCATTGTCGTCATCACGGAATATTACACCGGCACCGGCAAACGCCCGGTGGTTTCCATCGCCCAGGCCTCCGTGACGGGACACGGCACGAATGTCATTCAGGGTCTTGCTGTCTCATTGGAATCGACGGCGGCTCCGGCGCTGGTCATCATCGGCGGCATCATCGCCACAAGCCAGCTTGCAGGTCTTTTCGGCACGGCGATCGCGGTGACGACCATGCTCGGGATCGCCGGCATGATCGTCGCGCTCGACGCTTTCGGGCCGGTCACCGACAATGCCGGCGGAATTGCCGAAATGGCCGGCCTGCCCAAGGAGGTCCGCCAGGTGACGGACGCGCTCGACGCGGTCGGCAATACGACAAAAGCGGTCACCAAGGGCTACGCCATCGGCTCGGCAGGCCTTGGGGCCTTGGTGTTGTTCAACGCCTACAGCCACGATCTCGAATATTTCGCCGCCAATCCGGATCAGTTTTCCTATTTTAGGGGCATGGGGGCGGTCTCTTTCGACATTTCCAATCCCTATGTCGTCGCCGGCCTGATCTTTGGCGGAATGATCCCTTATTTGTTCGGCGGCATCGCGATGACGGCGGTCGGCCGTGCCGCCGGCGCGGTGGTCGAGGAGGTGCGGCGTCAGTTCAAGCAAAGGCCCGGAATCATGGCGGGGACGGAGCGGCCCGACTACGGCCGAGCCGTCGACATGCTGACCAAGGCGGCGATCAAGGAAATGATCATTCCTTCGCTTCTGCCCGTGCTGGCGCCACTGGTGGTCTACTTCGGGGTGTTGTTCATATCCGGTTCGAAGGCGTCCGCCTTCGCGGCGCTTGGGGCTTCGCTGCTGGGCGTCATCGTCAACGGGCTTTTCGTGGCGATCTCGATGACCTCGGGCGGGGGGGCCTGGGACAACGCCAAAAAGAGCTTTGAAGACGGTTTCGTCGATAAGAACGGCGTCAAGCATTTCAAAGGCGGCGAAGCGCACAAAGCCTCTGTCACTGGCGATACCGTCGGCGATCCCTATAAGGATACCGCGGGTCCCGCCGTCAATCCGGCGATCAAGATCACCAATATCGTGGCGCTGCTGTTGCTCGCCGCGCTCGCCCACTGAGGCGCGGAGTTTGGACGTTGGCCTCGGCGAAAGCCGGATCAACGGCCTTGGCGACAGGAACTCAAATAATTCCGTTGAAACAATATCTTGAGAGGAAATCGCGAGATATTGCTTCA
The DNA here is from genome assembly GCA_037200525.1 of Methylocella sp. NCBI lineage: Bacteria > Pseudomonadati > Pseudomonadota > Alphaproteobacteria > Hyphomicrobiales > Beijerinckiaceae > Methylocella > Methylocella sp. Next base: position 2,872,907 of record JBBCGG010000001.1, read on the forward strand.
AGGGCGCGCGATTTCAGGGTCCAGCCTAACCAAATTTCATTAGGTTGAGGAACATTCCCTTAAGGAAGTTCGATTCGGCGCCTGCGGTCGGCGTTGTCCGGGAAACGAAATCGAACAGTTTGCCGTCATCGACGCCGTAATTGGCGACGCGTTCAACCTTTTTGTCCTTATTGAAGTAGACGGCAAAGACGCGCTGATCGACCAGTTTCGGCTGTAGAAATTGGACGCTGCGATCGGTGACCTGGGTGATGTAGTACCAGGCGTCGCCGCCCACGGTGGAGGTTGTCGTCGGCGTCCCCAGCAGGACGAGAATCTGCTCCGCCGAAGCGCCGACTTTGACGTCGTCAAGCGCTTTCGGGTTAGCCTGATAGCCATGGACGACTTGTCCGTCATAGCCAAGACAACCGCCAAGGCTCAGCGCAAGCGCCGCCGCAAAGGCGAGTTTCACGCGGACTGATCCAGAACCTAGCGCTCCAGCTTTTCTATTGCGGGCAGGGGTTCTGCTATCGAACCACATTCTTCAAGCCTCCGAACTAATATCTTCCAGACGGATAACCGCCAACCATCAGTTGCATTTGCCGCGAGGCTGAGCGATGCCTAACCTCCGGCAATGCCAAAAGCAAGGCGGCAATGGGCGTTCGGCCCACACCCGGTAGCGCTGGCAAAGCGACGTTAAACTTATTGAAGTTAAGCCGAGGTGAATTCGAACCCGGCCAAGTTGGATATTCGTCGCATGCTGTCCTGGCTGTCTCGCCGCTCCGCCAACCGTCAATTGATCGACCGGCTTCACGGCGAGATCATGGCGGCGGCGCGCAATCCGGTATTGTTTACGGACTATGCGATCGAGGACACATTTGAAGGCCGGTTCGAGGCGATGACCCTGCATGCGATGCTCGTGCTGCGCCAGCTCAATGCGATGGCACCGCCCGCGCCGGAGTTGGCCCAGGATCTCGCCGACGCCGTGTTCGCCCGTCTCGAGGAAGCTTTGCGGGAAATGGGCGTCGGAGATGTCAGCGTCCCGAAGCGAATGAAAATCCTTGCCGAGGCTTTCCTTGGACGCAGCCTTGCTTATGATCAGGCTCTGCGCCTTGGCGAACCGGCGCTCGCGGCGGCTCTGGCGCGAAACGTCTATGCCGGCCGGGCGGATGCGCGGCGGTTGGCCAGTTACGTCGAAGCGGCGAACATTGCCTTAGCCAAGGCTTCGTTCGCGGTTTTTGCGGACGGCCCGGTTCCGTTTCCTGAGCCTGCGGCCATTCACTGAAGCCACACAACATTCCGGAGGCGGTTGCCATGAAATTGAAGAGAGGTCCCGGCGCTGGAAATTCGCGCATGGGAGACAATGAAAAAGCGGCGCTCCCGACCGAAGCGGGACATTTTTCGCGCTTCGTCGCGGTCGCAGATGTCCCCGACACGGGTCTGAAGGTTTCAATCAGCGCCGATGCGGAGGAGCGCGCGGCGATCGCGCAAAGCGACGGGCTAGTTGCGGTTGAGAGCCTCTCGGCCGATCTCCTAATCGCCAGGCAAAACCGGACGCAATTCAAAGTAAGCGGCCCGTTGCGCGCCCGCATCGTGCAAACCTGCATTGTCAGCCTTGACCCATTCGAAAGCGACCTTGAGGCCGAAGTCGAGGCCGAATTCATCGCTCCGCCCGAAAACCCCTCGCGGAAACGCGCGGGCAGGGATGCCGAGATGGAAGCCAATGTCGCGCGCCCCGTCGCCGCGCCGTTGGATGCGCTCGATCCGATCATCGATGGGCGCATTGATGTTGGAGCCTTGGTCGAGGAATTCTTCGCGCTCAATCTTGATCATTATCCCCGCAAGCCCGGCGTTCGATTCGACGAAGCGAGTTTTTCAAAACCGGCCGCAGAGGCGTCTCCTTTCACGGTCTTGAAAAAGCTTAAGGATGGCGATTAAGGAGCGAAGGCAAAGGTCAAGAAAATCGAAAAACGTGGCGCTTTCATCAACATCAGGAAGCGGAAGCGTCAAACCCTCTACCATCCGAGGCATTTATCCTATAATCGAACAAATAAACGCTAAGACTCCTCCGATTCCGCCCGGATATGACCTGCGAAGCTGGTTCGCATAAAATCCAAAGAGTTCGTATCGAGGGCCCGATTTTCGCCGCGAACCTCTCTCCCAAATAGGATGATGCATCAATTCATTACGATGACCCTTTGGCCTGCTGCGAACGCGACGCCTTGGCGCGCGCTAGAGCATAATTCCGAAAAATTGCAGACCTTTCGGATCACATCCTGTGTTAAAACAAAGAGATAGAGGGCATGAGCCGTATAGTCGGAAGCAATCATGGTCTAGCTCAGTTCCGGATCTTATAATGAAGCCAGTGCGAATAGCGCTCGACGTCATGGGCGGTGACTTTGGGCCGGAAGTAACGCTTCCCGGCGCCGCCCGCGCGCTCAAGCGGCGCGCGGACATAGCTTTCGCCTTTTTTGGCGATGAAGCCTTGATGCGTCCGCATCTCGACGCTTTTCCACAACTCGCCGCCGTTTCGACCTTGCATCACACGGATGTCGCGGTGCGGATGGACGACAAGCCGAGCCAGGCGTTGCGCGCGGGCCGACGCAAGTCGTCCATGTGGCTTGCAATCGAAGCCGTTAAAAACAACCAGGCCGACATCGCGGTTTCGGCAGGCAATACCGGGGCCTTGATGGCCATGGCGAAAACCTGCCTCCACACAATGCCGAACGTCGAGCGGCCGGCGATCGCCGCTATCTGGCCGACCATCAGGGGGAGGACGATCGTTCTCGATGTCGGAGCCTCGATCGGCGCCGATGCGCAGCACCTCGTCAATCTTGCGATCATGGGCGCCGCGATGGCGCGGATCGTCCTTGGCTTGGAGCGCCCCGCCGTCGGTTTGCTGAACATCGGCTCCGAAGAAATGAAGGGAATAGACGATGTCAAAGCGGCGTCGCGCTTTCTGCGCGAAAACGCCTTGCCGAATCTCGAATATGTCGGCTTCGTCGAGGGCAGCGACATTGGCAAAGGGACTGTCGATGTCGTCATCACCGAAGGCTTCGCCGGCAATATCGCGTTAAAGACCGCCGAAGGCACCGCCAACCAGATGGCGCAATATTTCCGCGAAGCGGTCAGCCGCGATATCATGTCGAGGATCGGCTATCTTTTCGCGCGCAAGGCTTTTGCCGCCTTGAAAGCAAAGATGGACCCCCGCAACGTCAATGGCGGCGTTTTCCTCGGTCTCGACGGCGTCGTGATCAAAAGTCATGGCGGCTCTGATATTTTTGGCACTTCGGTGGCGATCGAAATCGCCTATGCAATTGCGCGCCACGAGTTGCTGGGTCAAATTCGCGAGTCGCTCGCGGCGTCGCACCAAGGACGTCCGACGCCGCCGAAGCTCAAGGCCGCGGGCGAACCTGAATCTGCGCCCTCGGATTCCTGAATGGCTTCGAATGGATCATTTGCCGTGACACATGCTCTCTCGGGCAAGCTGCGCTCTGTCGTTGTTGGCCTTGGCTCCTATCTTCCCAAGCGGATCGTCAGCAATGCCGATCTCGAAAAATCGCTCGACACGACTGACGAGTGGATCGTGCAAAGAACCGGCATCAGGCAACGCCATGTCGCCGGCGAAGACGAGCCGACATCGAGGCTCGGTTTCTACGCTGCGCAAGCAGCTCTGACTGACGCCGGCTTGACCGCGGCGGATATCGATCTTGTGATCGTTGCGACCTCGACGCCTGACTATACGTTTCCCGCCGTCGCCACCCAGATTCAGGCGGCGCTGGGCATGATCCATGGGGCTGCCTTCGACATCCAGGCCGTATGCTCGGGTTTTGTTTTCGCGGTTTCTACGGCCGACAAATTTTTGCAGTCGGGCTCGCATCGGCGCGCCTTGGTGATCGGCGCCGAAACGTTTTCAAGGCTGTTGGATTGGCAAGACCGCACGACATGCGTTCTCTTCGGCGATGGAGCGGCGGCGATCGTGCTTGAGGCCCAACCATCCGCGGGAACCGCCAAGGATCGTGGCGTGCTGACGTCGCATTTGCGCTCCGATGGACGGCATCGGGAAAAGCTATACGTCGATGGAGGACCATCAACGACGAAAACCACCGGTCATTTGCGCATGGCCGGCAGGGAAGTTTTTCGCCATGCCGTCGGGATGGTCACGGATGTCGTCAGTGAAGCTTTTGCCGCCACCGGAACAACCGCCGCCGAGTTGGATTGGTTCGTGCCGCATCAGGCCAACCGGCGCATCATCGACGCCTCAGCCGAAAAGCTTGGCATCGCTCCCGGCAAAGTGGTGGTTACCGTCGATCTGCATGGCAACACGTCCGCCGCCTCGATTCCCCTCGCTTTGGCGGCGGCGCGCGACGATGGTCGGATCAAGCAAGGCGATCTTGTGATGATCGAGGCTATGGGAGGTGGTTTCACGTGGGCGTCGGCGCTGATCCGCTGGTAAAGTCGATGCCCCGGCTATCGTAACATGCCTTGATTTGACGAAGGATTTGCTCCAGACTTCCGCCGTTGTCGCATTTGGGCGCGATCGCCAGTCAAGTCACCAGAGCCGGTTAAAATCCAAGATATTATAGGGGTCAACGGGTTTTCGTTGATCAGAATCGGTCGGCTGTCGCCGAAAACGCGCTGGGAAGGCTGGACCTGCTGCTTTCCAGAGCTACACTTTGTCCGATCTACCGGCCAAGTGTCGGGTAAATAGAGATTGAGGAATGACAAAATTTGCAACCATATCCGCTGCAGGAGAGCTGGAATCGTCGCATGCGCAGCAAATGGTTGACGCCTTGACGCAGCTGGAAGCGCGGACGATCACGCGGGTCGATCTGGCTGAAGCGGTGTACCGTTGCGTCGGTCTATCCCGCAAGGAATCCGCAGCCTTGGTGCAAATGGTCCTGAATGAGCTTGCCGACACTTTGGCGGAAGGGGAAACCGTCAAATTGTCTTCATTCGGGTCGTTCGTCGTGCGCGCAAAATCCGAAAGGATCGGACGCAATCCGAAGACCGGAATCGAAGTCCCGATCACTCAGCGGCGCGTGATGGTGTTCAAACCCTCGAGCGTGCTCAAGGCGCGGGTCAACGGACAAACGATCGCAGAGGGAGACGATTAAACCCTGATCTTTTGGAAAGTTGCAGGGTTTCTAGAGCGGATCATGCGTTAGCCAAGTAGGCTTGGCCAAGCGGGTATCGAGCATGATCTGCCGCGGTTGAAGCAATCGGGCAAAGGTCGCTCTGAGATTGCTGCGAACGGCCTTGAGGTCGAAGCGATATGGATAAAAGCGCCGACGCATTTCGGACGATCAGCGAGGTTGCGGACGAACTCGATCTGCCGCAACACGTTCTGCGCTTTTGGGAGACGCGATTTCCGCAGATCAAACCGCTGAAGCGTGCAGGCGGGCGCCGTTTTTACCGTCCTCACGACATTGAAATTTTGCGCGGAATCAGGCGTCTTCTCTACGGCGAGGGCTATACCATCAAAGGCGTGCAGCGAATCTTGAAAGAGCAGGGCGCTCGGGCAGTCGCCGACCCCGGGTTCACGCCGTCTTCAATCTCCTCCTATGCGGCGCAAGATCTCCCCATTTCAAGCATTGAAGAACGGTGGGATGGTGATTTGATCGAGCAAGCGTCTGAGACTTCGGCCGGCCCATTGTTTGAAACGCGGCGTCCAGCGATGGCGGGAGAGGCGATGCTTGAAATCGACAAAAACGCGGCTGCGCACATCGATGCGGGTCCGCCATGGCCAACCAGTCTTTCGATGGAAGACGCTCGCAGGCTGAACGCCGCTTTGGCTGAGTTGCAGGAATGCGAACGCATTCTCGAGACGCTAAGACGCCCGTGAATCCCCCTCGTTCTTATTGATTGAGACAACCGCGCTCTTTCCCGCATCGGAAACGTTGCGCGCAGAAAATGCTTTCTCTATAAGGGGTCGCAGTCGGAGTGTAGCGCAGCCCGGTTAGCGCACTAGTCTGGGGGACTAGGGGTCGTGGGTTCGAATCCCGCCACTCCGACCATCTATCTCTTTGAGATTTCGGGCGTTTCAGACTTTAGGCTGGAACGCCCGAAGTGATCAGAAGTGGAACCTAAGCGCAACGAACGCATGTAGCGGAACGGAAAGTCCCACGGATGTTCACGCTTCGGGCTTACCCGTTCTTTTCCGACCGGCGGCTTCCATCCCTTCCAAGACTTCATCATCCAAAACGTGCGCATATTTCGTTGTCGTTTCGATTTTGGAATGATGCAGCGCCTTTTGAACGAGCTTGAGGTTTTTGGTTTCGCGAAGAAGTTTCGTCGCGAAATCATGTCTCAAATCATGGAAGCGAAGATCGGCTGGTACGCTCGGGCCAGATCGGCGATGCTTCGCCCGGCGCCAGAGAGTCTTTAAGCCGGAAGCCGTGATCGGCATTCGCTGGCCTCTCTCGTGAGCGGGATGTTTTTTCCTTGCGCGAGCCGCTGCATACGTAAAGACGTACTCGGTTGGATTCGCCATCTCTGCCATGAGAATCGCGCGCATCTCTGAAGTGATCGGGTGGTCGATTGGCTTTTTGCCTTTGCCGATTGTCCTAATTCGACCGGCCAGCAGGTCTATGTCGTCTTTCTTCAGAAGACATTCCGCCTGCCTAAGACCGGCCGCGCGAGCGAATGAAATGAGCGGCAGATAGTCGCTGCGCACCGCTGATTGAATAGCCCCTTCCTCGTTGCCCCGAACTTCCCGGACGCGTTCAGTCGGCTCTCTGAGGAGATGCTGGCCCCAATCAGGTGCGTCTCGAAGTACGACCCTCCAGACTTTGGACGCTCGAGTGAACATCTTTTGTAGTGGCTCAATGGTCGAACGGTTGACAGTGGCCGGCGCAATCAGCCGCGGCTTCTCTTTCCCGCGCTTCTTCGTGCGACCCTTCACGGTTTGCGAGCGCCGCCAAGAGACTAATTTTGCGACATCATCATTCGAAATCTGATCAAGCGGCATAGCTTTGCCGAAGTAATTGCAAAGGCGATTAAGATTTCGTGAGGGTTGTTTCAGCGCCGGAGTGATGTTGGCCAACCTCAATCCAGTAGCGTTGCGCTGCAGTTCCTATAGTCAGCGGCGCGCTGCGGGACAATTGATTGGCATCGAAGGAAGCTTTCGCTTTCTCCTTCTCAATCTTTTCTACTGCTTCTGCTTCTCGCTTAGAAGTTGCTTTCGTAAAGCCTGAAAATCGAATACCTCTAAATTGGAAGTCGAAGCTGTAGAACGGCGAGCCTTCCCTTTTGTAGACGGACATTGTCTACCCCCAAATTCTTTACGCGCTCGCTTGAACGCTTCAATATCGGCGGGGTCATAGGCATAATGCTTGCGCAGCTCCCCACGCCCTATGGCAATGCGCGGCAGCGTGCCATCCTTTACATGCTCCTGCAACATCCGCGGCGAAATGCAAAGAATTTGCGCCGCTTGTTTGGCGGTGAGCAGATGGCCGTCATGGACGAAGCCATCGTCAGTTTCACTCATGGATCAGGCCAAGGCCGTTCTCGAGCGCGGGCATCGCGTCGATGTTTGCGCGGTGGACAGAGAAGGTCAGGGCGACAACCCATGGGTTTGCGTCCCATGCGGCGGTACCGTTGATGGTTCGCCAAAGTGACTCGAAGCTGCTTCGGGGGTCTATCCAACCCGCAGCAGACGATCCGAGAGGATAATTGCACCATTGATCTCGGTTGCCGTGCGGGCTCTGTGCGATGCCTTCCGCGATCGCCTCCGTCTCGCTGATGTCCTGCAAGCGCTGGACGCGCACGTCGCTCACGATCAGCGTGAGCCTCGAAGCCCAGCGCGGCATGTGGATGAATGGGCGCAGTTTTCCATGACGTGACCAATCTATTGTCGGATATCTCGCGTTCAGCGAATCAACATGCTCAAGATGTTGCCGCGCGGATTCTTGATCCTCGGCATAGACCGCCAATTCATTGTGCCCATTATCCGTCAGATAATGCGCTTCGCGCACCCATAGGTGGTCGCCTACACTCCAACGAATTGGTCGCGGCGAGATCAAAGCGTTCGCATCCCGCATGAAAGAGCCATCAGCGACTGCTTCGGCTAGCGGCTGCGGCTTTATGATTCTTCTGGTCTGCGTCTTCCGGCCGTCGAGCAAAGCCCGGATCATCGGCGCGCTGAATGGGATAGGGCGGTCGCTCATGCCTTTTCCTTACTCGCCTGAATGGCGGCGGCCCTGATAGCGTCTGAGTTTGGATAGATAGGCCGATTGACGAGATGGCCGATCCGGTCAACCGCGTGACTTTGCAACGTTGCCAGCGGGCCAGCCTTGCGGCTTTGCTGGGCGTAGTCACCCCTTGCTGCGTTAGTAGGGCGGTGGATTATCGTGTTACCCCGCTTCCCATCTACCCAAACTGAGACGCTATTGCTCATGGCTTGCTCTCTCCATCGACCGGCGCGGCGAGAGGAAGAACACGATTAAGAAAATCTCGGATGGCGATGAGTTCCGAATTTGGGATTTTTGCCCTTCGGATGCCGTCTTCCTCGTAAGATAGATTGTCATCATGGAGTCCGAGGTAGCCGTCTCCGTTGTTGGAGCCATAGCCGGAAACGTTGACCGTAAGAACGCCATCAACGAAGGACAGAACTTCCCCGCGCTTAAGCCCGTCAGTAATTTGTGTACGTTTTTCGGACGCGGTGGCGAACTCTGCGGGCGGCTGTGCGGCTGCGAGTTCCCAGCCAGCTTCACTAAGCGCCTCTCGCCAGTTCGCAGCGTCTTCAATTGCAGTATCCCGCTCGGTCTCGGCCTTCTCGGCGCGCTCGCGAAGTTCGTCGCGTAGCTTTTGCAACTGCGACACAACGAAAGCCGCATCTCGAAGCTTTCCGACAACCATCGCAATGTCATCGGGCTTCATGCCGCCATCACGAGCGCAACTCTCACAGAATGAAGCGTGACCTTGCAATGTCTCGACGAAATCGGTTTGCCCGCAGCTCTCCATCGCGGAGTCTGCGTCGGTGGGGCATGCGCGCTCGGCTGCAATGTTGATGTTGGCTGCGGTGAGCGCGGCTTGAATGGCCTCAGCGAACCGATCTCGTGCACGCTCGGTCGGGGCCGGGCTAACAAATTTCAGCGCGGCGTCCGTAGCCGCTTCGACCGCATCGGGAGCCGCACGGGCGGCTGAGATGATGGCCTCGGCGGCTGTTAGCTTAGTGCGAGCAATCAACTCCTTATCGCGCAGGATCTCGTTGCGTAGCTTGAAGCCTAACAGGCTATCCCGCTCCACTTCCACAGCGGCTAGGCGCGTGTCTCGATCGGCGAGCTCTGTGTTGACATAAGCAAGTTGCTTCGCAAGGTCTTCAGATTTCTTGATCGCATCGGCTAGGCGTTGGCGGTGCTTCTTGACGGTCGCGCGCTTCGCAAGAAGCACTATCCGCTTGACCTTCTCCAGAAGCGAAGGCTCGCGTTTCAGCCCGGCGATCTCAGCTTCGTAGGCGCTGTCACTGCGCGTGGGGCCGGTGGTGCGTCGGGTCATGCGCGCAACCTCGCCTTTTCAGACGCATCGGTCCTCGCAAGCCACGCCTCGCGGCTGTCGCATAGGCGCTCGTCGAGCTGAGCCTCGGTCTCTGGATAGAGATGAAGGGCGTGTACCATGCGCTCGTACACGCCACGCCAAAATTGCGCTATGCGGTGGTCCGGGTGCTTGTAACCGATAATCTCGGCGGCGTGCATATAGTGCATGTACCAATGGTGCGGCAGTTCGTCGGAAGCCTCAATGAGTTGGTCGACAAACGGTGCGATATGCTTTTCCCAACCAAAGGCCGAATCCCATGACGCGGCTGGATAGCCGATGACGATCGGTCCAGTGAAGGACCCGCCGCCGTCCTGAAGCGGGTCGGCCAACACTCAATGATCAATCGAGGAGAGCAAGATGCATCGACGGAACCATCGCACCATCGGCTTGACGTTATGATATTTGGGGATCCCGTCTGGCGCTCGAATTGCCGTCATCAAGACGGTCTGCTGCATCATAGGTAGATCGTGCGTCCACGTTTGGGTGACAATCATATCCCTCGTTCCTTCCTCGCCTGATCTCGCGCTTGATTTAGCTCCGACATTTCAGCATCCGAGCTTGATCCAAGGTGCAGGTCACGATGTGACGCCGATGTGCCACAGATACCAGCTGACGCCGGCAAAGGCGGCCGCGATACTCTCCAGAAAATGCGTTGCGACCATTAGAAGAAACGTCATGACGACCTCTTAATAGCTGATTGAAGACGGGCAGGCGGTTGTCGCTGTTGCGCTGCTGGACGGCGAGAGTCCTCAAAACGGAATGTCGTCGTCGATAATGTCGGCGGTGCGCGTCGGACGATCGCCCATGGCCATGCGCGGATCATCGTGCTGCTGCGCGGGCCGCGCCGGCCTGTCGCTGACCGTGCCATAGCTGTCGGCCGACGGGCCGGTTCTTTCGCCCTTGTCCAGCAGCGCGAGCTGGCCGCCGAACTGCTCGAGCACGACCTCCGTGGTCCGGCGCTCGCCCCCATCCTTGTCGGTATAGGATCGCGTGCGCAGCTTGCCCTCGACATAGGCCTGCGAGCCTTTCTTCAGATAGCTCTCGGCGACCTTGCCAAGATTCTCGTTGAAGATGACGATGTTGTGCCATTCCACGCGCTCTTTGCGCTCGCCGCTGACCTTGTCGCGCCAGGTGTCCGAGGTCGCTATCGAGAAGGTGACGACCGCGCCGCCGGCGTTGGTGCGCCGAACCTCGGGATCGCGACCAAGACGTCCGACGAGAATGACTTTGTTAACGCCGCTCATGAGTTCTCCGTCAGGAGTTGTTCGCGCTTGGCGGTTTCGAAAGCTTCGATCGCCGTGATCTGATCGGCGAGCAGCTCGCGCTCGGGTTTGAGCTTGGCGCGGTCTTCAATGGCGAGGGCGACGCGCGAACCCCAAGATGAGCGTTGCAGATCATCCGATCGAGGCATCCGATGCGCCATTCGATACGCGCCAAGCGGGATTTGAGTTTGTCGAGATGAGGCGACATCATGCGGCCTCATCGACCTGCTCGCGCAAAGCGATTCCGAGATAGTGGACGCCGGTTTTGATGCGCTTTTTCTCATAGCCAAGCGCAAGAATGGCGGCGCTAAATGCGGTGATGCTTAGCTCGGGAAGGCCGCGCCCGGCGGCGAAGTTCAAATAGGCCTGATGCAGGACGGAGGCTTTGGTTTGCGGCCGTTCGACGCCTGTGCTGCAATCCATCACCTCTTCGAGGAAGAAATGTACGGCAGTTTTGTGCGAGGGGATCGCATGGCTGCCCGATGCCTCCTCCGCCGCCTCGTCCTCATCGGCGTCGATCGCCTCGACCATGGCCTGCGCGAGTGGCCGTTCGTCCTGTTCTTGACGCGGGAGCTCGAGCGACGTCGCCGGCGTTTCGGCCCAGGCGGCGAGCGGCGCCGGCAACCATTTCTTTTTCGTCGCGTCGGCCGCGACATAGTCGGCGATGGCGCCTTTCTTGTCGGCGCGATTGATCGCCGGCGTGCCGATCGCGTCGACGACGGCGAGGGCGGCGCCTTTTGTCGCCGCGTCGAAATAGGCCTTGCGATCGAACGCTTGATCGAGCTGGGCAGCTAACGGGGCGCCGCGCATAGAAAGCGCTGCGGCGAGGGGCGTCAGATCGGATAGCGGGACTTCGCCCCGCAGAGAATCGCCGACAATCCTGATCGAGCGCGCGACGAATTCCGTAAAAGCGACCGAGAGATCGACCAGCGGCGCATTGGCGCAAATCGCCAGCGCCTCGTTAAATCTTAGCCGCCCTATTCTCTTAAGGAGCTCCGACCTGGCCTCGAAGGATTGATTACTTGTGATCGACAGGCCGACGCAGCCATAGGCTTGGCCGTAATCTGTTCCGAGTTTGGCGACGGCGACCATCAGGGCGAGATCGGGGCGCGAGCGAATGCATTCGGAAAAGGAATTCTCGACGGCTTCGTCGATGACGGCGCGGACGGCCTTTGAGGTTTTGTCGGGCGCGGCCACCGACAGGGGCGACAACTCGGCCGCCGCGCCCTTCTCCACGCTCCTTGGTGCGGGGGGCGCGGAATCACGAACTGACAGACCGTCGCTGCGAGTTGCAGGACTAGGCTCAGGACTCATTGATTGAGATAGAAGAGGACGGCGGCTGCGATGCAGATGGCGGAGAAGAAGGTGTGGGCGCATCGATCATAGCGGGTTGCGATGCGCCGCCAGTCCTTGAGCTTGGCGAACATGTTCTCGATTTTGTGACGCTGGCGGTAGAGCGTCTTGTCATAGGCAATGGGAAGCTTGCGGCTTCTGGTTGGCGGGATGCAGGGCTCGACGCCCCTGGCCTTCAGCGCGGCGCGGAACCAGTTGCTGTCGTAGCCCCTGTCGGCGATCAACATTGAAGCGGGCGGTAAAGCCTTGAGCATCAGCCGCGCGCCCTTGTGGTCGCTCATCTGGCCCTCCGAGAGCAACATGACGAGGGGCTTGCCGGCGCCGTCGCAAACGACGTGGAGCTTCGAGTTCAGTCCGCCTTTCGTGCGCCCGATACGGCGGGGAAGAGCCCCTTTTTGAGCAGGCTCGCCGCTGTGCGATGCGCCTTCAGATGCGTGGCGTCGATCATGATGCGCTCGGGCTTTGGACCTTCGCCAGCGAGCGCGGCGAATATGCGGTCGAAGACGCCGAGCCGGCTCCAGCGGATGAAGCGATTGTAAAGCGTCTTGTGCGGCCCGTAATCCTTGGGCGCATCTTTCCATTGCAGGCCGTTGCGGATCACATAGACGATTCCGCTGACCACCCGACGGTCGTCAACCCGCGGAACGCCATGCGACAGAGGAAAATGCGGCGCAAGCCGCGCCATCTGCCGCTCGCCCAACAAAAACAAATCACTCATCCCAGCCTCCCCATGCGGAGACCAGGAATCACATCTCAGGCAAATTTAATAGGTCCTGAGCCTAGCCTCGAAACCCCTGCCGAACATTGGGGTTCCATCGAGCTCGAGGTCAGCGACGAGGCCGAGCGTGGCGCGTTGGGATTGGGGGATAGAGCGGAGCAGGGCGCGAGTTTCAATGCCATCCCTCTCTGCCCATAATTCATTAATCCGAGCATGGTTGGGTCCATGGGCGGCGATGACTGCGTTTTCTTCATCCTCGATCGCTTCGAGCCGTTGCTCCTCGGCCGGCAGGAAGTCCACCTCATAGTCTTCGACGAGATAACCGCCGTCGGGCTGATCGCCGCCGGCGACGACAAAGCCCCAGCCCTCTTTTTCCGCGATTGCCTCCGCCGCGGCCAAAAGCTTCTCGCGCGCGAGGCGCTTCAACAGCGTGCCGTCGCGGAAAATGATTTCTTCCTCGAAAAGGTTTTCCTCGATCCGGCCGCCGGCGGCGATATAGGCGTCGGCGCCAACATAGACCGCTTCCTTCGATTGGCCCGGCAACGCGTCGGAACGCAGCTTTTGCCGGATCTGATGTGGATAGTGACCGCCTGTGCTGAGCTGGTCGAAGACGGCCTCTTGCGCCGCGTGCGCATCGCCGGCGGTATAAGCCTGCGCCACGTCGGCGTTGATCTTGCCTTCCCGCCAGGCGGTCAAAATCTTGGGCGACAAGCGTCCCAGCGCCAGGCGCTGGCGGACGTGACGGAGACCGAGGCCAAAATCTCGCGCAATGCGCTCTTCGTCGAAGCCGGCGCGAGCCATGGCCACGAATGCCTCATATTCCTCGACCGGGTGCAGCGGCCGGCGCATTGTATTCGCGGCCAGCGCGATCTCGCGAAGAGAAGGCTCGTCGGCGGCAAACACCTCGACGTCAACGGCATAGTGCGCTGCGCCGCCATTCTGGTCGGCGAGCAGCTGCATCGCGCGCCAGCGGCGTTGCCCGTCGAGAACGACGTAAAAATCGCCGACCCAATTGGCGGGACGACTCGGATGGTCCGTGGTCATTACGAGGAGCGGCTGCAATTGTCCGCTCGCCAGCAACGAGGCGGCGAGCCCGTCGATGTCCTCGCGATCATCGAAGAAGCGGGGGTTTAGTTCGCTAACGCCGACAATCGCCTGCAGCGAAACGGTCAATGACTGGCGACCGTTATTTTGTGAGCTTTGGAGGGCGGCGGTCATTCTGCGGCCTCGTTCAGCAACAGGTCGGCGGCGCGCATGATCATGCGATAGGCGGTGCGGGGCGCACCGTTCAGGACGGCGATTTTGGCGCGGCTGAAATGCGGCAGCGTCTTCATCGCGACTCCCTTGTCCCGCGGCGCGCCTTCTGCCGCTTCCGTGACCAGAAGGTCGATAAATTCATTGCAATCGTCCTCAGTGACGGATTGCGGCGTAGGGCTGATCGAAGGGCTCATAACGGCCTGTCCTCCTCAACGGCGGGTTGACGCGGATCTATTGGCGAATTCCCATCGCTGGGCATTCCGCGAATCATGAAAGTGGCCCGATCCGCCAGCACGCGGATCGGGCCTCGCAACCACCAACCACCAACCGATTGGAGATCACGAATGGAAAGGGTTGAACAATGGGCAACAAACAAGACTGGGCAGACGCCCACGCCTCCGACAAAGCCGCTACAGAAGGAGTGGCCCCGGACGCGTCCAGCGGCTCCTCCGCCACAGCCGAAGCCGGCTCCGAAGCCGACGTCGTCACGCTGAACACGGAAGCCGCAGATCTCGAATTTTATCTCGCGGTAGACGTGCATTATCATCGCGCGAGGCAGGCCTGGTTTACCGGCCTGCATCGTTGGACGATGTTCTTTACAATCCTGCTTGGAACTGCCGCGGCCGGAGAAGTGTTCGTGGCTTGGCTTTCTGGACTTTTGATCGCGGCTTTCGGAGCCGCAGATCTCTGCTTCGATTTTAGCGGACGGGCGGCGCTGCATTCCGATCTGGCGCGAGGGTATATCGCCCTTGCGCGAGAGCTCGCCGCGGGAAAGGACGATCCGGATAGGCGCAGCGCTGTATTGGAATCTTGGATCGAGATGAGCGGCGACGCGCCGCCAGTCTATCGTGCAGCCAGAGATATGGCGCACAACCTCGCCATTCAATCGCTCGGCCGGGACGCCGGCGCGAGAGCAATTCTTTCGTTCCGCAAGCGCATTCTGGCGCATGTCTGGCGCTTTGAGGGAGCGGCGTAAAATAGTCATCAAGCCACCTCTCTGAACGAGCCGACGAAATATTCGTCAAGCGTCATGGCTGGCTCCAAAATGGTGCGATGAGGATTGGATCGATTTGAGAAAAGACCCGGCCCGCGCTGGGGGAAAACACGCGGGCCGGGCTCTGCTGCAAGGAGCTTTGCTCCGGCGCGGAGGGGCATGAAATGGAATGCATTGCATCGCTGACAATGCGCGGGGCGACGATGCCGAACATTGCAAGAGCAAGTAGGCAGGCGGTCGCGACGACGGCGTAAATAACTATCAGCGCTGCTTCGATCACCGCGTTAGGTTTCGGGTCGTCCGGCTTGCGGCGACAGGCCTCGATCCGACTGTCTTCGTCGATCTGGGAGCCGATTGGACTTTGCGGCGGATCATAGAGTAGGCCGCCCATCACGCGGCCTCGCCGAAGACGACGCCGGGAACATCGCCCATGGCGCGCCGGCGAATAAGCTCGACGGCGAGGGCCGCCTCGTCGAAGCGCATGATAAGGCGCGAGGGAATGCCGGCGGCGAGATAGGCGAAAACCCGGCGCTCAAAGAGATCGAGCTCATGCCGCGACAGGTTTTCGATGGCGCCGTGCATGACCGCGATTGTCTGTTCGTCGGCGACGGCGCTGGCGTGAATCGGCGGCTGAAGGGTTTGGGTTTGTTGGGTTGCCATCCGGCGCTCCATCGGGTTGATGGATAAGTGCTACGCTACATGTAACAAGCAAGTCAAGCGTGATGGTGCGCCGGGTGTAACATTCTTGTCTGCCTTCGTCCTTTCCTACGCACGCGGATAGGAGTCCGTTGTCTGACTCCTGTCCGTTGAATTGGAGAAGTTTTCGTTAATTCGAAGGGCCTTGGGGCGTTGGTTGCGCCAATAAAAGTATCGTGTCGATAGCAGACTTGAGCGCCAGAAATGCTGGGATATTGCCCCGGAGATAGGCGACAACGGCATGATCGGTATGGGCCGAACCGTCCGGACGGGTGGAAATTTGTCGCTGCGCAGTGAGCGTTATCATTCCGATCCCGTTAACATGACCCAGAAACGGAACGATGTCGAAATAAATGAAGGGGGCATTGGCGCTTGCAATGCCAGAAATTCCTCCCACCACGCTAGGGATAGCCTCTGTGATCGGGGGAGTCTTGGTTTCATCGGCCATGACGGTCTTCCTTGGCAATGGGAGCCGGGCGGGCGTGCGAGGCTGGGAGGGCCAACCTGTAGCTATAGTCGCTTCCAAAACCCCAGTTCGGCCCTCCCCTGAAACAGCATCGCTGCCTGCGGCACTGCGCGCAATCGGTAAGGGTGGTATCACATGAATTTGCTTCGAAGATCCGTAGGTCTGGGGCAAGGGCTCCGATGTCTATTTTTGCGAGATTGCAAAACGCTTCAGCACCCCGACAAAACTGGTGCTTTGAGGGTGGTCCAACCAGATTCCTAGCGCTGTTGCACCCGTCAACGAAGTAGCGCTCCGGCGGCGTTCCATCGTTTCAAGGGTAGCGACATGTTTGGGGCGCGCTTGCCTCTCTGCTGCTTGTTAATTCGCTTTTCTTTCGTCTTTTCGAGCGTTCGAGCTTTACGGCGAAGCTAGAGGCTTAATTATGCTCGGTTAGACCCTCGCCGTAGCCTTAAAAGCCTACAGCTTTTTCAATTTTGGTCTCCGCTGCAGTGGGGCGGGCTCGCTCGGTACAACATCTGGCCTGATGGCTTCGATAAGCTTCAATGCCTGCTTCTGAGTCGCTGCGTCCAAATGAATGAGGAGATCGACAACCGCGCCGCCCCTTTCGGGATGCATCTCTAATAACATCCAAGGCTCGATGTCGAAGGCTGCGGCCAGCGCATTCAGAATAGGCTCAGAGTAGGGCTGTTTGCCACTCTCGATTCGCTGCAGGCTAGCATGGGAGATCAATTCTTCTCCTCCCGGAGTTTCCTCTAGGCGCGCAGCCAGCTTGCGCAGAGACATGTGCTTGTACAGCCTCCACTCGCGAATGTAGTGCCGTGGCTTTGCCCTGGGTGCCATTTGCCAAGTGTACCAATTTGTGAAGCCGCCGTGGTTACAACGGGTGTACCAAGGCGGTTGACAAGAATGCTACGTAGGGCGTAACACTTGAGAATGAACGCTCTTAGAAAATTCCGGGTCGAAGCGGGCCTATCCCT
Organism: Methylocella sp.; assembly: GCA_037200525.1. Taxonomy (NCBI): domain Bacteria; kingdom Pseudomonadati; phylum Pseudomonadota; class Alphaproteobacteria; order Hyphomicrobiales; family Beijerinckiaceae; genus Methylocella; species Methylocella sp. The sequence continues at coordinate 2,890,143 of JBBCGG010000001.1, forward strand.
CAAGCAGCTCGCGGATTCGTGTCAATCGACCAGCGCAACATTGAGCCGTGTCGAGAGGGGGCGGCAAACGCCTTCGTTCGATTTGCTGGAGCGTATCATGGGCGCTACAGGCGGCGCTGTTACGCCAAACGATTTCCTTTCCACTAAGGCGCGGGCTCGCGACACGGCCCTGGCGCCATGATCCTTGCTTTTTCATCACGAAATTTCGGAGCAGGAAAAGTCGAATTCATCACTCGACGTGCTTACTCGGCTCGAATCGGCACGCGCTCCAGCATCAATCCATTGCGCAAATCGTCAAAGCGCTCTGATCGAGTGCCTGCAGAATTCCGCCAAGACGACTGGCCTGCCCCCATGGGGTGATCCAGTTTGAATGTTAGTGCATTGTCGGCCCTGGCGCTATTGCTGGCGTGGCGGGCGAAGCTGGTCCGGATTGCGAAGCCGGCCATTGCAGGGTCTCCGGGGCTGGCGGCTTGTAGCCCAGCGATGAGTGCGGGCGCACGGTGTTGTAGTGGCGTCGCCATCGCTCAATGACGACCTTCGCCTCCTTGAGAGTGTAGAAGATTTCACCATTCAAAAGCTCGTCGCGCAGCTTCGAGTTGAAGCTCTCGCAATAGCCGTTCTCCCAGGGACTGCCCGGCATGATGTAGGCGGTCTTCGCGCCGACGGCGGCAATCCAGTCACGCAACGCCTTGGCGATGAACTCCGGGCCGTTGTCGGAACGAATGTGGATCGGAACCCCTCGCAAGATGAAGAGGTCCGAGAGAACGTCGATGACGTCCGCTGCCTTCAGCTGCCGGTTAATCCTGATCGCGATGCATTCGCGGGTAAATTCGTCGATGATATTCAGCATGCGATATTTCCTGCCATCATGAGTGCGGTCCTCGACGAAGTCATAGGACCAGACGTGGTTGGGGCATTGCGGGCGCAGCCGGACGCACGAGCCGTCATTGAGCCAGAGACGCCCGCGCTTGGGTTGTCTGGCCGGAACTTTCAGCCCCTCGCGTCGCCAGATCCGCTCGACCCGTTTGACGTTGACCTTCCAGCCTCGCTCCCACAACATCGCCGTGATGCGGCGGTAGCCATAGCGGCCGTACTGGATGGCGAGCGCCGTGATGTCGGCGATCAATGCCGCTTCGTCATCGGGCTTGGTCGGAACCTTGCGCTGCGTGGAGCGATGCTGACCGAGAACCCGGCAAGCGAACCGCTCGGAAACGCCATGTTCGGCGATCACATGCTCCACGCAGGCGCGACGACGCGCGGAGCTCAGAAGTTTCCCGAGGCAGCCTCTTTCAGGATCAGCTTCTCAAGCGTCAAATCGGACACCGCTCGACGGAGCCGCGTATTCTCCGCCTCCAGCTCCTTCAGCCGCTTCACCTGATCGCCCTTCAGGCCGCCGTATTCCGACCGCCATCGATAGTATGTAACTTCCGTCACCCCTATCGAGCGGATCGCCTCCGCGACCGGTCGCCCTTGCGCGCTAAGCACTTCGACTTGCCGTAGCTTCGCGACGATCTCTTCCGCCTTGTGTCTTTTCCTCGGCATTGCGCAGTCCTCCATCAGGCTCATAAGCCCATACTTCACGGAGGATCACTTTTCAGGGGGCAGACCAATCCCGTCCGAAAGGGCAAAATCATTTGCGCGGCCATCGGCAAATGTTGTGGGACGCCCACAAAATACCGGCGAGTAGCGTCAGCATCATTTCCGGTCCCGAAACCGATGTGCTGATGGATAATCTCCGCCAAGCGAAACCGTGAGAGTCTTTGCATCTCCGGCGCTGGAGCCCGCGCGGAATGTTTGTGCCCGGCCGTTCCTGCGGGCTCCGGCGCGGGGCAGTATGTCTGCACGCGAAGGCGATGCTCCAGAAAGACTTCGCCGCAGCCAAGTCCTTCTGGCTCCGCGAGACTTGCCGCCGAAGCTCACCCTGGAATTGCCGGGCGCCCTTTAAGCGCTCCGGCGTCTGATCACGCGACAGGGACGCTTATTGGCACAATTGAACGGCAATGGGCGCGCGCGGCGTGAAATTGCTATGGGTCAGCTGTTCCAAAGACAGTATGGAATCGTCCCATACGACGTTGTCCGGGTTGCACAGGTTCGTATAGGTAGACGTCGCGATTTTGAGATTCCCCTTTTTTGAAGTGGGATCGATCGCCCAGGCGAGGCTACCGGAGCTAGGAGTTCCGCGGGGCAGTTTGCAATAATTGTCCCGACACCTCGTGTTAGTGAAGGTTACGTCGTGCCCGCCACCTCCCCACACCCCAAAGCAACCATTGCCCTGATGGATTGCATCCACGTCCGTCACGGTGACATTGCCGCTCTGCTCATCCACTAGAACGCCATCGCCGGACGGCGAATTATTGGTGTCAACCAAACCCCTTGCCATGGTGATTCCGGTAGAGTGATAGATATTGACATTGTCTTCAGTCCAAGACGTCGACAGCGAAGCGACATTGGAGAAGTCCGTGAGAGACCCGTTGTTAGACGCGTTCCACTGCACTAACTGACCTCGCGGCGCTGGACCCCGTTGATCGTGACCTTCGATGAAAGATAGCGAGGAGCCCGTGCATTGCTCCAAATAGATTCCGGAAGCGCCGCGCGTTAGTCGCGTGTTCGTGACGGTCAGTGCGGAGGAGCTAATGCAATGAATATTGGTGCTATCATAACTCGATGGATTTGGCCCGGCTGAGGGCGCGCCATCGAAGATGATGTCGGCGCCAGACACCGTAACGGACTTGGATCCATCTACGAGAATGCCCGGTCCGCCAGTATGATGAATGATGACATTTTGGATTTTCACGCCGCTGTGGCCATTGGTATTGATGCCCGGGCCATTGCTGGATGTAATCGTCATATTTTGAATGAGCTGATTGTCGCTCTTGACAATCACGGGACCGGAATTCTGATAAACCGCGCAATTCGCCGCCGCGGGGGCGGGGCCGGCCGTAGTCGCGCCGCCGCCCGGGGCCGTGGTTGGCGGGACAGAAGTTGGCGGGGTGGAAGTTGGTGGGGCCGGCGGCCTTCGAGAATGGGCCGCGGTTGCTGTATCAGCTTCGGTGAAGACGGCCGCGCTGACGACCAACGCGCCGACAAGCCAAGGCTTGATCCACGCATTCCTACGGTCGTGCCTGTTTAACATAGTTCTTTCTCCCCGCCGTCTAGTTGAAGGCCCTCCTAGCGAAGGTAGAGCCTTATTCAGGGGCGACAGCCCCAAAACGCCATAAAGGCGTCGGCGAGTATATGACGAAATATGGCAATTGTTAAGCGTCACTCGGCACAGAAATGCCCGTTTTGATGCCCCAATTGCTACCGACGTTGCTATAGCGTTTATCCAGCCAGTTATTCGGATTTGTTTCGGGCGGTTCGCTTTCTCGCAACGACAATGAGGAGGCGAATGACGCAAATGGATCATGTGAGAGCGTCAACTATCTGTTAATTCTCTATTGTATTGGATTATTGAAAAAACTGCTGCGGCGCGCTTATACATTTGGCTGATGATTAGTGCTGTTATTTAACAGCTCTGGAATGATTGTTATCGCATCATTTACGATTGTCTTCTCATTCATGACGAGTATGATCAAATGATAGAGCAACCCCAGACATCAAAACGCAATTTTTTGGCGCTTGGCGCCCGTAACGTTATGGCAATTGGAGCGATTGTCGCATCTGCGACAATCGCCAAAGTGACGCCAGCCTCTGCCATGGAACTCAGTAGCCGCGAAGAGCGGGGCCTGTGGCGGTTTTTCGAGCCATTTTCGCACCGGCATTCGGGCCGAGGCAATTGTTTTATGAAGGGCACGAGAATTCGCACCGTTGAAGGCGAACGGAGCGTCGAAGATTTGGCCATCGGAGACATTCTGCCGACTGCTCTGGGAGCGCCGCGCCCGATTCAATGGATCGGATATTCGCGATATAGAAAAAGCGCTCCCGGCAAGCCGTGGGCGAGGGACGTCAGACCCGTACGAATCAAGCGTTCGGCTTTGGGAGCGAATATCCCTTCCGCCGATTTGTATGTGACGCAGACCCACGCACTGTTCATTGATGGGATGCTCGTCTCGGCTGACAGGCTGATCAACGGCGTGACGATTGACCTCTACAGCGCCGACGAACATGACGAGCTTGAATTTTTCCACATCAAGCTCGAATCGCACGATGTGATTTATGCAGAAGGCGCTCCCTGCGAAACCTTGTTGAATGTCAGCGAGAACGCCAATAACTTCGCAAGTTACCTCCGCTTATATGGGCCGCCGGCTGCGAGCGAGCTCGCCTGCGCACCGATTTCGTTCCGCGGACGACGCGGCGAATTGACTGCGCGACTCCGCAACTTGATGTCTCCGTGGCGCGAGCCGGAGAAACTCGATATCATTCGCGACCGTTTGGCGGAACGTGCAACCTCGCTTTCAATGGAAAGCGCGGAGTGATCGTGTTCCCGCGCCAATCGCCGCGGGGACACCTTTAAGCGCCTTGTCTTCGCCGGCGTGAAGGCTTGGCGGCCGCCGCATCTGGAATCGGATCGGTAAGTCCAAGCTCCAGGAACCGCATGAATGCGAGCCGGATATTCGCCGCTCCTCCGACGGCGAACGCCTAGTCTACTCTCTGGGAGAGCAACGCCACATTCTAAAATGGCTTCGGAGCCCAATCGCATATTGTTGTCGTATGCAAGTATGATCCCGACCGAAAGCAGGTTGCCGAATTCGATATGAGGCAGCGCTAAATGATTAAGCAACTGCGCCGATTCGGCGGGCCAAGTTGGAAGGCCAAAGCCGCCTTCCTATTTTTGCTGATCGCCTCATTGCTGATTGGCGCGGTTGTCGTTTGATTTTTAGAAATTTCACCGGAGCGCCCAACCGGTGGTTCCTTAAGCGTCCGTTCGGGAGGTAGTTGAATCGGATGAATCATTTATGATTCATTGGAGGCGGCCTGATTCGAAGAGGGGTCGCCGGTGTGGACGTCCGAAAATCGCGCGAAATACAATCGTGACAAGCTGCGCTATCCAAGCGATTTGACGGACGATGAGTGGTCACACATCGAGCCGCTTACGGTATTGAAATCGTCGCTAGTGAGCTGCTGACCCGAGCGAAAGACGACTTGATTTTCCATAACCTCCCTTACTTCAAACGTTCAGGATTTTGACGGCTTGGCCGCAATTTATCTTGCCGCAAATAAGCGCAACGTTAGGGTGCGATCAAACCGACCCCCTCATGCTCGACAACCGCGTGACGCGCGCTGTGCTTACTGAGCCGGCGCGCTGGCTGGCAATTGAGTGGTTGCTCAAATGAGCTCGCGAACTGAACGATATCGAAGAAGTCTGGCGCAATTTGAAACGGCATCATCTCGCCTATCAGACATTCGCCGCGGACGATCTCGGTCACGCCATCCATGACGCGGTCGCCGAGCTCAACAAGGAGCAAATCCGCCATCCGTTGGACAGCCCCAGCGGATCGCTGCTTACACTGCAATCGCCATTCCATCACGCCGCGCCTGTCGGAACCTTTGCCCGAACATCGTTGGCGGGCGGCATACGGCTCCTTCTGACGCACGTGCCGACGCGCTCGAATCTAGGACCGCATCAACTTATCTGCCGTCGAATAGAACAGCGGAGCGCCAGAGCTGTGGCTTGATCTCTTGATGCGCGCTCAAGAGGACTGAAGAAAGTCAGCCCAACCGCATTGTCTTCCTGGCGAGCCGGCCGCGAGTCTTTTTTTCGCGGCAATTGCCCCATGTGTGTCCGGTCACTGCTCCACGTAGCCGTAGCGAGCATAGCTTTCGTGGTAGGAGAAATGACTGACGTCTCCTTCGTAACGCGACATTTTTGCAAGGTCGACCTTATTCATCGCGACGCCGAGAAGGCGTTCGCGAACTTCCGGCGTTTTTTGCAGCGTATCCTGAGCCAGGCGTCTGTTGGTGCGCGCCCACTCTATGACGTAGATAAAGGAATCGATGAAGTTAGCCGCCGCCCTTGTGTCGACGATGGGCACGATCGGCGGAAGATCGACGATCACATAATCGAACATCTCGCGCAATTGATCGAAAAAATGCTTCGCCGCAAGAGATCCCAGTATTTTATTTGAGTGCAGGAGTTTGCCCGTTACGCCTGCGGGCAGAAAGTGCAATCCAGTCGAGGGATCGGTCAACATTGCATCAGCGATTTCGGCTCGTCCGGCGATGACATGGACGAGGCCGATGGATGCGTCCGGCGCGATCTTTTGCGTGAGAGATGGATTGCGCAGGTCGCAGTCGACCAAGATCGTGCGCTCGCCGGCGTGAGCTATCAAATGCGCAAAATTCGACGCAATGGTTGACTTTCCTTCGTTCGGCAAAGTCGACGTAACGCCGATGACCCTGTTCAGTTTTGCCGGGCCGTTGAGGTCGGCGACGAGTTGCAGCAGGCGCAAACCTTCAGCGAATTGCGAGAAGGGCGAATCCACGGCATGGCGCAGTATGTCGCCGACTGGAGGAACGGCTCTTGTAGCCGCCGGTCCGCGATCGGACGCGCCGTCGTCGCGAGGCGATGCTTTATCAGACTTAAGCCCCGGCAACATGGTGACGCAATTGGTTTTGAAGATCTCCTCGACTTGGGAGCCGGTGCGGAAAACGCGGTCCGACATTTCGCGAAAAAGCGCGAGGCAGAAGCCGAACGCCAAGCCGCCGGCGCCAGTCATCCCCATGACCATGAGGTTGTTGGGTTGGCTTTGCTTGGTCGGGGCGATCGCCGGCCCGATCAGCCGGGAATCGTTTATCGGGAAAGACTCCTGCTGAACCGCGTCCATGTAACGCTGGAGAAAGCTGTCGTAAATCGTCCGGTAGCTTTGCGCTGCGCTCTCGAGTTCCAGCAATTTGACCTGAGCGGAGTTCGTGCTCTGCGATTCCGCGATGACGCCTTTAAGGCTGTTGGTCAAACTCTGCTCGCGCGCGGAAGCGATCTCATAATCACTCTTGTAGCTTTCGGCGATCTTCCTCATTTGGTCGTCGATGTTGCGCCGGATCTCCTGCATCTGCGTGCGCAAATTGACGGTCGCCAGATGGTTCTGGCCGTATCGCGCCGAGAAGATGCGCTCGCGCGCTGCATAATCCACATATTGATTACGCAAGCGGACGATGACCTCGCTCTTCAGACCATCGGCCACGGATGCGTCCGGAAGGCCTTGATCGATCACCGCGTCAACGCGGTCGAGGCGAGCCTTCGCTTCGGCGGTCGAAGCCCGCGCGGTGATCAGCTGGGTGTTCAATTCAGAAAGTTGCTGTTCGTTGACGAGCAGACCTTTGCCGCTCTCGACGATATTGTTCGCCCGCTTGAAATCGACCACTGCCCGCTCTGCGGCCGACGCTTCGGTCCGCAGTTTCGTAAGACTGTCCTGCAGCCATCCGCCGCCGCGGCGGGCGGTTTCATATCTCGCGTCCAGTTGTTCTTTCAGATAGGCGTCGGCGATGGCGTTGGCGATTTTGGCTGCTTTTGCAGGGTCGCGGGAACGAAAGCCGATTTCCATCACATAGGTCGAGCCGGCGCGAACCACGCTGCGGCGGTTTTCAAAAGTGGCGAGCGCCCGGTCGGTTAATTCGGCTTCCGAAGGGGGAGCATCCGACTTCATGATGCTCTGAGCGCCCAGCAAAGATCCAATCCATCTCGGGATCAAGTCTTGGCCGTCGCCAACAAACTCGGGATCATGCGTGAGTTGCAATGCGTCGATCACCGCCAAGCTTATCTTCGGCGATTTCAGTATCTCAACCTCCGTCTGAACGGCGCCAGCGTCGACGGGAGGGGTGGCGACCGTCGGCTGCTCCTTCAGGAATTGCGTTTTGCGCGTGTCGATCACCATTGTTCCTATGGCGGTATAGCTCGGCGGCGTGATGTATAGATAGAGCGCTCCGAGAGACAATGCGCATAATGTAATGACGAGAATAGTCCAGGACTGCCGCTTGACCATTCCGATTGCCGAATGAACAAGGTCGATAACGGACAAATCGCTCTGGAGGCCAAGATCGCCGTTGGCGGCGGCGGGCATATTGCCCAATGGGTTGATTTGCAGCATCGCTTCAATAAGCCTTTGATCGTTTTAAATAAACAATGCCCAAGCGGCTCGTGAAGGACGCCTCCCTGCTCAGCCAGGACCGGGAAGCCACCCCGCCGGAGTCGGCGACGTGTGAGAAGGTTTGGTTATTTTCACAGTTCTAATCTTGGGCGACGATATCGGCATCAAAAACAGCATGGCATGAATGACGGGATAATATTGACGGCAATCGACGTTCATCATCTTTCATTCGGAAGCGTCAACTAGATAGATTGCATGTCAAAATATGACCGTCCTATTGCCCTCAACAAAAAATTATCTTAGCATGATTGAAATTGCACCTCAACTCAGCGCATTTCAATAACGAAATTGGGTATTATAGCTATATTTTATGGTTTATTGGGATCGTAAACAATTGCGCCCAACATTTGAAAAGCACCACGCCGAAGCCCTTGCATCAAGGGCTGCCGCAATGATCGGCTCAAGCGCTGCGTTGAAAATCCGCTTCTTAGCCATTGTCGGGTGCGACGCTCGTTTTGATAATTGGCAACGTGAGTCCCTCGTCATACGAGGCATATTTCTACAATATGCAGCATCGCGACATGACGCGCCTGTTCGCACACGCTGAATGGCGTCCGTGGTCTTTGACGTGTCCTGCTCAGCCCGGGGCGCGTCGCCGACGGCGGCGAGCATTGATTGTCTCTATCTTCGGACGCGCAAATGTCTGTCGGCGCTGGGCATGGTCATGTCATTCACGAAGCCTCCTGCACGATCCGCTGAGCGTGGCAGCCCGCCGAACTCAATCGCCGAGATTGGCGCCGAAAATGTCGGAGGGAGATTGATGCGGCGAAGCTCCAAAATAATGTACGCGCAATTTCTCATTTATGCGTTCGTGGGAGGCATGTCGTTCCTCATTGAGTTAACCAGCTTCCAAATGATGTTATTCATCCGCATTCCGCTTATTTTGGCGTCAGTGGCGAGTTTCATATTTGCAAACGTGGCAAACTACTTCCTTTCTTTGAAAATTGCTTTTGTTGGCGGCCGATTCAGCCTAGGCGTCGAATTGCTGCGTCTTTCGCTCGTCGTGCTGATCGGCCTCGCGTTGAACACCCTGATCGTCGTGGGTCTAGTCGATGGCCTCGATATGATCCCCGCGGTCGCGAAAATCCTCACCCTTCCGGTTGTTCTGGTCTGGAATTTTATCGGCCGGTCCCTACTGGTCTTTTACCCCGATAAGCTGCCGGCGGCGATTGCTTCGACGTTTTTGAACGAGGATTAGCCGCTCGGGTTAGTCGCACTATCCCGCCGGCGTTTCCTTAATCTTTCCTTTGGTGAAACGAGGCCGGCCACGCAAGAACCAAATCCCCGATACACTCTTTGTGGCGGCCGAGGCGATGCTGGCCGGGATCAAATGGAGGAAAGTCAGCTGGCGCCGCGGCGTCAACGGTCCTCTGAGCGCCCGCTTCGTCGCCCAACGCATTCGCGTCGCAGACGGGCCGCCTCAGCGTATCCTCGATAAAGGTCAGCAGCATATAGCGAGTCACGGTTACTTTTCGCCGGACGATATTTATTTGCAAACGGCTGCGACGAAGCGCTGTTTGAGGTGATCGGCCAAACGCAAGGTCATCGCGACTGCCGTGAGCGTCGGGGGCGCCGTGCCGACTGTCGGAAAGACCGAACCGCCGGCCACGAACAGGTTGGCCACGCCGTGCACCCGGCAGTTGCGGTCGACCACACCCTCACGCGGGTTGTCGGCCATGCGCGTGGTGCCGAGCTGGTGCCAGCCTCCTTCCACCCCGGTTCGCGGCCAGGATTCGACCTCGTCCGGGGTCAAAGGCTCGAGTCGGCCGATGTTCAGCCGCTGCAGTTCCTCGCCGAGCAACTCTTCGGCGCGCACGATAGTGCGTCGATCGATCGGCAGGGTACACCAGTCCAGGCAAGATCGGTTCAGTCCCAGGCGGTCGCGCGCGTGATCCAACGTGACGCGGCTATCGCGATTGGGCGCCTGCTCGGACTTGCTCTCCAGCACGTAGTGCTTGACGAAGGCCTCGGTGCGAAAGGCCTGCAGGAATCCGCTGAACGTGGTGCCCGGCAGGTTGGCGATGATGTTGCCGATGTCGCGCGCGGTGATGCCCTTTGGGCCATAGGGCGGCGCCCGCACAAAGGGATCCAAGCTGCGTGACTGGCTGAGGGTGAGCACGAGTTTGCGCAGAGAGGCGAATCCGGCGCCGGCCTCGCCCCGATACTCGGCGTGAAGATTCGCGGAATAGCCCAGCAAAGCCTCGTGCTCTTGCTGGGCGGGGGTAAGGGACAGGCGCGCCGCCAGGCCGCGGCCGTAATATTTGAGCCCGTAGAGCGCCAGGGCCGGGCGCTTGGCGTTAAGGAACATTCGGCGTTTGGTGTGCGGATGTTCCGTAAAGTAGCGGCCGACGAGATCGTGGTCGTTCCCCAGCCCTAAGGGCGCAACGTCGCGCGAGAGCAGCAGCTGGCGAGCATTCTCGATGCCGCCGGAGGCCAGAACATAGATCTTGGCGCGCACGCGGAAACGGGCGCCGGTCAGGCTGCCCGCACGCATGCTGGCGACTTGGCTGGCGTCGTTGGTGACCTGAATGCCCATGCCGGTGGCGTGCAGCAGGCACATGATCCGCTCGGAGCGTCTGATTTCGTCGAGGTAGACCCGGCCGAAGCGGGTCGGCGGGCTGAACTGATAGAGGTGGGTTTCGAAACGCGCCGGGTCGGCCGGGATGACGCCGGCGCTTGGATCGGCCAAATGCGAAACCGCCGCCGCCACATCGAAATTGTCGCGCCGAAGTTGGCAGATCTCCTGGGCGCGCGGATAATAGGGTGCGAGTTCTTTGGCGCCGAATGGCCAGCCGCTGCATGGAACCCAGTCTCGCCGTTCAAAATCCAGGGCTTCGAGCGGACGGCACCAGCCGCCCCAGCCGTTGGTGTTGCCGCCGATCATGCGCAGTTGGCATTCGGCCAGGGGCCAATAGGGCAGGCCGAGATTCCGGCCCTCATAAAGGCTGTTGGTCTGCGAATCGTAGTCCATGCCGCCGCTTTCGAGCAGGCAGACATTCAACCCACTAAGATCGAGTGACCGCGCGAGGGTTATGCCGGTCGCGCCCGCGCCGACGATGCACATGTCGGTCTCAAGTTCGTCGTCCTGCGGAATGCGTCGTCCGTCAAGGATCATGATGGCGACATGGGGTCTGCAACATCGCTCTCGATCCTATTCTCATCTGCCGCCTTGCCCACCTTGTGATTCGCCTCAGCGCTCGCTATTGCTGCGAGGCATGGCCATTCGCTCCTGCACTGCCTGATCCCCGCTTGTTTGCGCCATCGCCGCGTTCGCTCGTTGCCGGAGTTTCAGCTCCCGCGCCGACGACCGTCGCGAGGTGCCGCGCAGTCTGCGCCGCGGCCGGCGATAGGCTCGGATCCGCCGCCACCCTGATCCACTGGTGCGCCTTGGCCGCCGCCAGGTTCGTTCTCGCCTCCGGGCTCATTTCTTGCGCCGCGGGCATTTGCGGCGATCCGATTAGTCGCCGCATAGTCCGGCGGCTCGGTATGCTCAGCGTCGGTCTCACGAATGCCGGCGAGCGTCGGACGAAACGCGCGCGCTGGCGCGATGACCGTGCGCCGCGGCTCGGTCGCGAGCATCCAATCGAAAATCGCCGCGAATATCGTCATTGATCGGCTTACCGAGACATTTAACGCTCTGAAAGACCCGAATGAGGTAATACTTGAGTTTGTGGAGGCGCTTGCAAGGCGTGGCGATATTGGCTTCCCGCAAACATTGCCGGACATACGTAGATTCGAACTGGACGTGAGCGAAAAGATCGCCGTGGGGCCGAAGCGCATAAAAGGCGCAAACGCGTCATGCGCCTAGAACGCAATTATGGCTTCTATCCTAGAGCCTAACCTCTTCTTGCGGCGTCCTGAGCGGCGGCGTCAGCGCCGACTTCAACAATTTCGCCAGTAGAATAAGCCGTCGCTTGGAGTGCGGAAGGTTTTCGTGGGACGGATTACATTTGGGGGAGTGGAAGTCATGAGAATTGTTTGCCGCGGCATGGCGAAAACTCTGTTCCCACGGCTGCAATTTTCCAAATGAGTTATGCGAAACGAATTCCTTCCCTAGATGGCTTGCGTGGGATCGCAGCGATCGCGGTCACCCTGTTCCATTTCAGCATTTTCTTTCTGCCGCAAGCGCACCTCTCCGATATGCTGCCATTCCTAGGCCACGCATATCTTGCGGTTGACCTTTTTTTCATGCTCAGCGGATTCGTAATCGCTCACGTCTATGGGCGCTTGCTAGCATCGAATTGGCGGGCGCACTGGATGCAATTTGCAATAGCGCGCTTCGCTCGCATTTACCCGTTGTTTGCCCTTACGACGCTGGCCATGGTGATAACTGTCGTTCTATCCGGGACGCCACTAAAGTTTGTGTCGTTTTCCGATGGATCGTTAGTGCTTCAGCCGGTTCTGCTGCAACAATGGTACGGCGGCGGCCTAAGTTGGAATTACCCATCGTGGTCCATCAGCACCGAAGCGGAAGCCTACGTTTTTTTCGTCTTCTCCGCCGGCCTACTCGTCACGGGAAAATATCCGCAGCTGATGGCCGCCTGCTGCGTAGCCATCCTGGCGTCGCTAAGTATCGCTCACGGCGGAAGCTTAAATTTCGTCCAGGGCGTTCCCGCGCTGGTCCGCACTCTCTCTGAATTTTCAATTGGCGCGCTCATCTATCGTGCGCATTCGGGGGGAGCCGCGCTCCTAATAAAGCGAGCTGGAATTCTCACAATTTTATTCATGGGCTTGGCGATCATAACGCGCCAGGATTTCTTTACCGTGGGCGCGTTCGGGTGCCTCATATTTTATGGCGTCAATACAACGGGCGTTGCGGGCAGGCTGCTAAACTCGCGCCCGGCGGTCGCTCTCGGCAACTGGTCGTATTCAATTTATCTCAGCCACGCGCCTACGCATTACGCTGTCATGGTAGCGTTTGCCGCGAGCGGTCATCCGATCAACGATCTAAGCTCAGCGAACGCAAGATTGCTGGTATTGGCGACGGCTCTGGGAGTCGTGGCCATGGCGGCTGTCAGCTACGAATATTTCGAGACGCCGGCGCGCCGCTTACTGATGGGCGCAATCATGAAGGCGTCGCCTCACATGCGGCCGATCAGCCGCGCGCAGACATGAAAGCGCTCGCTGCAGGCGTGGCCGCCTGCCGAAGCTTCGCGACAATCTCCTCAGGTTTGTATCTCTTTCGCGCCATTTCGATTCCTCCTTCGCCTCTGAAAGCGATACCTCAGGGAGGATCTCTTTTCAGGGGAAGACCAATAAAGTGAGACGCCATATCGCTTTTGCCAGAGACCCGTTTGGGCGATGACGGCGCAATTCGAAAGCCTATAAAAAGTAGAGACGGAAAAATAAGGACGCGCCGATGGCCATTTGGATTTTATGGGCGATTTTGCTGACGCTGTGGGGTCCGCCTTTCTTGCGCCTGATCTATGGCTTTTTCGCCCTGCTGGTCCTTATGCTATGCTTAGCGCAAAGCAGGAGCGCGCCCTGATGATGTGTAAAGTCGTCGAATTAAATCTTTCGCATGCGAAAACGGGAAAGTTGTGCGTTGAGGACGGCGATTGAGTGATTCATGTTTCCCCAGATTTGGCTTCGACGGATGTTGAAGCGTTGGATGAACTTCGCTGGGGACTAGACGGCCTTTTGCCGCGAGGAGGCAGTGGTCTGCCCCCTGAAAAGTGATCCTCCGTGAAGTATGGGCTTATGAGCCTGATGGAGGACTGCGCAATGCCGAGGAAAAGACACAAGGCGGAAGAGATCGTCGCGAAGCTACGGCAAGTCGAAGTGCTTAGCGCGCAAGGGCGACCGGTCGCGGAGGCGATCCGCTCGATAGGGGTGACGGAAGTTACATACTATCGATGGCGGTCGGAATACGGCGGCCTGAAGGGCGATCAGGTGAAGCGGCTGAAGGAGCTGGAGGCGGAGAATACGCGGCTCCGTCGAGCGGTGTCCGATTTGACGCTTGAGAAGCTGATCCTGAAAGAGGCTGCCTCGGGAAACTTCTGAGCTCCGCGCGTCGTCGCGCCTGCGTGGAGCATGTGATCGCCGAACATGGCGTTTCCGAGCGGTTCGCTTGCCGGGTTCTCGGTCAGCATCGCTCCACGCAGCGCAAGGTTCCGACCAAGCCCGATGACGAAGCGGCATTGATCGCCGACATCACGGCGCTCGCCATCCAGTACGGCCGCTATGGCTACCGCCGCATCACGGCGATGTTGTGGGAGCGAGGCTGGAAGGTCAACGTCAAACGGGTCGAGCGGATCTGGCGACGCGAGGGGCTGAAAGTTCCGGCCAGACAACCCAAGCGCGGGCGTCTCTGGCTCAATGACGGCTCGTGCGTCCGGCTGCGCCCGCAATGCCCCAACCACGTCTGGTCCTATGACTTCGTCGAGGACCGCACTCATGATGGCAGGAAATATCGCATGCTGAATATCATCGACGAATTTACCCGCGAATGCATCGCGATCAGGATTAACCGGCAGCTGAAGGCAGCGGACGTCATCGACGTTCTCTCGGACCTCTTCATCTTGCGAGGGGTTCCGATCCACATTCGTTCCGACAACGGCCCGGAGTTCATCGCCAAGGCGTTGCGTGACTGGATTGCCGCCGTCGGCGCGAAGACCGCCTACATCATGCCGGGCAGTCCCTGGGAGAACGGCTATTGCGAGAGCTTCAACTCGAAGCTGCGCGACGAGCTTTTGAATGGTGAAATCTTCTACACTCTCAAGGAGGCGAAGGTCGTCATTGAGCGATGGCGACGCCACTACAACACCGTGCGCCCGCACTCATCGCTGGGCTACAAGCCGCCAGCCCCGGAGACCCTGCAATGGCCGGCTTCGCAATCCGGACCAGCTTCGCCCGCCACGCCAGCAATAGCGCCAGGGCCGACAATGCACTAACATTCAAACTGGATCACCCCATGGGGGCAGGCCAGAGATCGCCCGCATAGTCGGTCTCGCATCGCCGGAGGTTGAGACCTTGCTGCTAGAGCTAGAACGAAACGGTGTGTTCTCCCGCGATCGCAAAGGCGTAATTTATTCCCGTAGGATAGTTCGTGATGAAAAGAAGTCTTCTTTAGCACGGAAAAATGGGAAAAACGGTGGCAACCCAAGCCTCAGTAAACAAAAGGAAATTCCTGCGTCGGATAAGGGTGAGGTTAAGGATAGACTTAACACCCATAAGCCAGAAGCCATAAGCCATATACCAGAAGCTGCTAGCGCAGCTGGCGCGCTGGTCGATTTTAAAAAATCGATCATGGATGCCTTCCGGCAGGCCGGGTCACAAAAGTTTCCGAATACCCACCGAGCTGAAATTTGGATCTCGCAGGGCTGCAAACCGGAGATTTGCATCGCCGTGATCCGGGAATGCCTGGCGAGAAATCCTTCGATTTCCAGCTTGACATATTTCGACGGCGCAATCCGTGAAGCGCATGAGAAGGCCCCGGCCATGCAGACGGCCGCGCCTGGGCCGAAAGAGATCAGCGACGCCGACTGGCGGTTGTGGATGCAGCGCTACAAATCGGGCGATGGCCCATGGCCTGCGTCGCTGGGGCCTCGCCCGCGAATGGGCGGTTGTCTCGTACCCGCACACGTCCTTGCAGAATTCTTGCCCGCCATCATCGCGCTCGAGAAAGAGCGCGCGCCGCTTGCAGGTGTCTCATGAATCTTTCTCGAAAATCCAACGTGATCGATTTCGCCGCCGCGCGCGAAGCCCGGCGCCGGCGCGCTTCAGCCGCCATGGCTCACCAAATGGTGGAGATCGCCTCATGCCAGGCGGAAACCATTGCGACCTTCTGGCGGATGATGTTTTGGGCGGTATGGGAGCGGAGGCCATGAGCGAAATGGTCGAGCGCGCACGCGCAATAGTAGAGGATGAAATGGCCTCCGCTACAGGATCGAGAATATCGAGCAAATTGGCACGAAGGCTTGTCCGCGCGGTGATAGAGGCGATGAACGAGCCAACTGAAGCGATGTTGCTTTCGGCCACCTCGAGAGATTACTTCGTCGGCCACATCGATACGATCGATGCAAATATCGTCTTCACCGCCATGGTCGACGAGGCGCTGAAATGACCGGGTCCTCTGTGCTCGTCGAGCTCATGCCCCGTCTATCCACTGCCCATCTCATGGCCATGGAGCAGCGTCTCGTCGCCCGCCAAGACGCCCACACCAACAATCAATGCCTGCGGTGGTCTCCCCGAGAAGAGGCAGCATTGATCCGCGTCAGGTCTGAATTATTCCGGCGCGCCGCGGCTGATGAAGCCCAGCGGCAGCCATCATAGAGGCCAAATCCATGACCAAGAAACGCAAAAAGCAGCAGATCACGTTGCCAGGATTAAACTGCTCCGTGGAATTGGAGCCAGCCTCAATCCAAGATCCATTCGAACCGGCGAAGCAATTGACGGTAATGAAAAACATCCGCGTCCACCCGCTCGACAGCATGGTGGCGAGGAAAACAATCAACGCCCCTCAGAAAGAAGCCGGTGATCGCTTCCTCGAGCTGTTCGACCGCGCAGAGATCGGGGGCGCCCGCGCAATTGACTACAGCCAAGTCAAAGTTGACATCTCGTTCACGCATCGTGGCCTTCCCAAGGGCGTCGCCGAGGCGGTTCAGGAATTGAAGGAAATCCGCCAGCATCTCGGCGCCCGGTATTATGCGCTTCTCGTCAGCGTCATAGGCGATCGGATGGCTGTTTATGATTTGGCGCGCGCGCGCGATAAGGCCGAGAAGCCCACATATGCAACGCTATCCTATTTTACCGCAGCATTGCGACTTGCGCTCGATGATCTCACGGAGTTTTGGGGAGTTGGGATCGGCGCGACGCGCCCACGCCGACATCAATTCGAGATGAGTGTGGAAAATGAATTGGAGCATAATTAGGCAGTTGACTTATTAGAGCAAATCAGCGACGAATCTGTAACGTACAAAATCACGCCCGGCCGCAAGGTTCGGGCGTTTTTTGTCGCGGAAAGGCGCAGTGGTAGCGCGTCCGGCTCATACCCGGAAGGCCGTCAGTTCAAATCTGACTTCCGCAACCAAGTTTTGAGAAGACCAACACTCGTTGAAGCTGCTGATCACAGCTGAGAGAGACTTCTGTCGCGCTAAGGTTGGATGAAGCGCGATGCAGAGCCGGCCTAAGATAATCGCGTTGGGGGTGCGCTAAGCCGACAGCCCCCGCCAGTTTGGTGCCCGATCATCCAAAGGATGGTCCCGGAAAAAACGATGGCGAGTAGCGAAAGCGGCCGCGCCGTGGGCCGGAGTTTCGATCGGTAAGAGGCCTGTGCCGTCAACGCTTGCGGCAAACTCATAGGGCTAGCCTCTTCGCAAGCGCCCGTTGTCGGCCGATCGGAAACAATTCAGGATTGAGAAATGCCCGTCCTGACCAATCCCAAGCATGAACTCTTCGCCCAGGAGCTTGCAAAGGGATCGACGGCAGAGGCCGCTTACGCCAAGGCAGGATACACGCCCAGCCTCAAGAATGCTCAGCGTCTGAAGTCAAATGAGGGTATCCGGAGCCGAGTTGAGGAAATCCTGAGCCAAGCCGCTCAAAAGGCCGGCGTTACCGTCGAGCGCATAGCTGAAGAGTTGGTCAAGATCGGCTTCTCGGACATCCGCAAGGCAGTGAGATGGCACAGCGCCAGGATCACTGAAGAGGACAATCCGGACGGCGGCGACGTCCTCGTGATCAAGAATATCGTTACGAACACCGTTGAAATCATCGCGAGCGACGAGATCGACGATAACACTGCGGCCGCCATTGCCGAGGTCAGCCAGAATGAAAAGGGCGGCGTCAAAATCAAATTCCATGACAAGCTCTCGGCGCTTGAGAAGCTCGGCAAGTTCGTGGGCATGTTCAAAGATCGGCTGGAATTGAGCAGCGACGGCAGCGTGGAATTCAAAACCATCTATGAAAGCCGTCCGCGAGATTGAGCGCCGCGTCCGTTGGTATCAGCGGCCTCTCCACGAATATCTAATCGGCGGCGGCAAGCGGGCCATAGAAATTGCTCATCGCCGCTGGGGAAAGGATGAGATCGCGCTCGCGGTGACTTGCGAATTGGCGCACCGGCGCGTGGCGTCCTATTGGCATTGCCTGCCGGAATATGCCCAGGCTCGCAAGGCGCTGTGGACGGCAGTCAACCCGCACACTGGGAAAAGGCGGATTGACGAAGCCTTCCCTCCCGAGGTGAGGGCATCGACGAATGACCAGGAAATGTTCATTCGGCTGAAAAACGGCTCGACCTGGCAGGTGATCGGGTCGGATCGCTATGACGGCCTTGTCGGCGCCGGCGTCGCAGGCGTCGTCTTCTCGGAATGGGCTTTGGCCAACCCGATCGCTTGGGCTTACATCCGGCCGATGCTGATCGAGAATAACGGCTGGGCCGCGTTCATCACGACGCCTCGTGGACGGAATCACGCCAAGTCCATGCTGGATATGGCGAGAAAGACGCCGGGCTGGTTCGCTGAAGTCTCGACGATAGAGGATACCGGCGCGCTGACACCGGCGCAGTTGGCAGAAAGCCGGGCCGAATACGTCGCGCTCTATGGCGAAGATCTCGGCAATAATCAATTCGAGCAGGAATATCTCTGCTCCTTCAATGCGGCGATCCTCGGCGCTTTCTATGCGCGTGAGATGGCGTCGGTTCGTGCTGAGGGCCGGATCCGCGATATCGGGGTTGTCGAAGGCCTCCCGGTTCATACGGCGTGGGATCTGGGCGTCAGGGACTCGACGGCAATCTGGGGGTTTCAGATTTTGCCGGGTGGTCTTCACATCCTCGATTATTACGCGGCCCATGGCGTCGGCGTTCAGCATTACTCCGATGTTCTGAAGCGCAAGCAGAAAGAATACGGCTGGACGCCTGGCAAGGACTTCGTCCCGCATGACGCCAAGGTAAAAGAGTGGGGCACGGACCGCACCCGCGTTGAGACCATGCTTGAACTCGGGCTGCGGCCGCACGTCGTGCCCCGCAGTTCGGACGCGGACGGTCATCAGGCGATCCGCTCGACACTGCCGAAATGCATCTTTCACCCCCGGACGGAAGATATGGGCATTGCGTGCCTTGAGAGCTATCGGCGGGAGTGGGACGACACGCTGAAGGCGTTCCGAGCGAGCGCGCTGCACGATTGGTCGTCGCACGGAGCTAAAGCGTTTCAGTATTTGTCGCAGGCCTGGCGCGTCGATATCCCGGAGCCGGTGAAAGATACGCGGTTTCAACCGTTGGAAGAAACCACGCTGGACGAGCTCTGGGAAGACCGGGGACGTCGGCATAGGAGTGGGCGGATATGACCGACGAGATGGACAATACCGGCCAATCTCGCGGCGGTTACGATTCCGATGGCGCGGCGCCCAGCGCAAAAGAGCGCGTTGAAGCAACCGGAGAGAAATTCACCAAAGAGAACGCCGAATACAAGAAGGGCAAGCCCTTTCACCGCTGCGGTCTCTGCGAATATTACCGCGCGCATAAATGCGATCTGGTCGCTGGGTACGTTGAGCCCATGATGGGCTGCAAATATTTCGAGAGAGATTGATGGCGATTGCCCCGCGCGGACCATGCAAGCGCATACGTCAGTTTGCGAATTCGGACGCGGATGTGTCGCCTCCAGTAACGGCGGCCGCGGTCGATGAAGATTGCGCGGCGTGGAAGCTCCAGATCGAGTTAGCCGAAAAGCGCAGCGACCGTTGGGAGCGCCGCTGCAAGCGGATCATTAAGCGCTACCGCGAGGAGCGGCCGGACGAAGGCCAGAACGTCGGTTTGCCCATGAGGATGAATCTCCTCTGGTCGAACGTTCAGACGCTTCAGCCCTCAATCTATGGGCGCGAGCCGGTTCCGATCGCCGAACATCGGTTTTTGGATCGCGATGTCGTCGGGCGGGCCGCGGCGCAAATTCTCGAGCGCGCGATGCGCTACGAGCTGCCGGACAGCGGCTTCCATGATACGATGGAACAATGCGTCCTGGACTTTTTGCTTGTCGGTCGCGGCGTGCCGTGGCTGCGGTTCAAACCGGTGATCGGCGCGGCGTCGAGCTTGACGGATCGCGGCGACGACGAACTTTCAGATAGAGCTGGCGATCCGCTTGACGTTGGTGAAGAGCCTTCGGATCTCGATAGGCAGGAGGAAACCGACGGCGACGCCCAAACGGACGAGGCGCCGGCGGAGCGCCTTCTCAGCGCCAATGTGGAGATCGATTACGTCCACTGGCAGGATTTCTTCACCTCGAAGGCGCGCTTCTGGAAAGAAGTTGAATGGGTCGCGCGGCGCCTGTTCCCCTCGCGCCAGGATCTGATTGACGATTTCGGCGAGGAGATCGGTAAAGCCGTCCCACTGGAGATGACGCCCGAGACGGACGAACTCAATAAGATCGGCCGCAACATCGATCAAATGCCCGATGCCATGAAAAAGGCCATCGTTTTTGAGATCTGGCATAAGCCGACGCGGAAGGTTTATACGATCGCGAAAGGGTTCGATAAGTTCCTCGAGGAGCCGCGCGAGGATCCGCTGAATCTCGAAGGCTTCTGGCCGTGCCCGAAGCCCCTGTTCGCCACGATGACGAACGACACCATTGAGCCCGTTCCGGATTACATCGAATATCAGGATCAGGCCATTGAGATCGACAATCTCACGAACCGGATCAGCCTGCTCATCAAAGCTTTGAAGGTCGCCGGCGTCTACGACTCGTCGCAGAAGCAATTGGCGCGGCTGCTTGATGAAGGGCACGAGAATAAGCTGATCCCGGTTTCATCTTGGGCCGCATTTGCGGAAAAAGGTGGGCTGTCTTCGGCGATCTCGTTCCTGCCGATCAAGGAGATTTCGGACGTTCTCGTCGGGCTCACACAGGCGCGCGAGCAGATCAAGAAAGATCTCTACGAAATCACAGGCCTCGCCGACATTATGCGGGGGCAGGCGGATCCGCGCGAGACCGCCGAGGCGGTGCAGACGAAGGGCCGTTGGGGCAGCTTGAGATTGCAACGGCGCCAGACGGAAGTCGCCCGCTTCTGCCGCGACACCATCAAGATGATGGGCGAGATTATCGCCGAGCATTTTCCAGTCGAGACGCTGATCAATATTTCAGGAGCGATGTTTGATGACGGGATCGGTGGGCCAGCCCCAGTTGCGCCAAAGCCACCCCAATCGCCCATGCTCGGACATAACGGAGGGCCGCCCCTTGGCGCTCCATCAGGGATGCATGATCCCAACGGCTTGCCTATGCCGCCGGTTCGGTCACAGCAACCCTCGGTGCCAATTTCGCCTGCGGGAACGCAAGTCGGCCAGCCTGCAACGCCTATTGGAGGAGCGCCTACCAGCGTTCCGCCTTCAAATCCGATGGTTCACGCGGCTCCGCAGCCGCCCGGTGGAGTCGGTGCACCTGCACCTGCGGTAGATCCCGACGCGCAATTTCAGATGCAGATGGCTCAATACCAAATGCAGATGCAAGCTCATCAGCAGGAGAAGCAAATCCTGATCATGAAGGCGATCGACCTTCTGAAGCAGGACAAAATGCGCGGCTTCCGCATCGACATCGAGACGGACTCCACAATCGTCGATGATGTGAACCAAGATAAGCAGGCCCGGACGGAGTTCTTGAAGGCGACGACCCAATTCATCGAAGAAAGCTTCAAAATCGGGCAGATGAACCCCGATGCCGTGCCCATGCTTGGGAAAATGCTGCTATTCGGCGTGCGAGGTTTCCGCGCCGGTCGCGATCTCGAGAGCACCATCGAGGAATTTATCGACAAATCCGAGAAGGATGCTGTCGCGAAGCAGATCGCGCCAGCGCAGCCCAATCCCGAGATCCAGAAGCAGCAATTGGAGTTGCAGGAGACGCAGGCCAAATCGCAGGCTGAGATCCAGCGAGCGCAGATCGATGCTCAGGCCTCAGCTGAGGACAATCAGCGCGCGATGGCGACCAATACGCTCGACGCTCAGGTCGCGCAGCAGAAAGCGCAGATGGAAATGGCGCAAATGCAGCGGGAGGCCGAATATCGCGCCGCCGAGCATGCACAGAAAATGGCCGAACTTCAATTGCAGGCGCAGATTGCGGCGCAGACGCACGCCCGCGAGATGGAGGCAACCGGTTTGGCGCATCAGCGGCGGATCGAAACGCTCATGGCGCCAACGCCAGCGCCGAACGGAGCAGCGTGATGAAAATTGAGTTCAGGTCTGGGTACAAGGCGAGAAAATTCATAGAAAGCGTAGTCACTGTGCTCGTCTCAGAAGACGATGACGGCAATATTGAGCGCGATCGCCCAATTTCGTTGTTGATCTCGTCGGGCCCTTATGAAGCGTCATCCGATACCGAGCTCGATCTTAAACTAAGCGAGGCAATCTGTCTGCGCGATGCGCTTTCGCTTCTAATTGAGCAGGTGAAATGAGCCGGGAAACTTTCGTCTTCCGCGACGGCAAAATGGTCCGCAAAGAGGACGCTGAGCCGCTCGATGGCGGCTTTCATCTGATCCGAGACGGTATGGAGCCGCTGCGCCATATGGCCGATGGCCGTGTCTATGACAGCAAATCGGCATTTCGCCACGCGACGAAAGCGGCGGGATGTTGTGAAGTTGGGGACCACGTATTTAAGCCGCGGGCACCCATCAAATTGGACCGCCGCGAGCGCGTCGACGCCATCAAGAAGACGATTTACGATATCAGGAACGGGAAACGAGCATGAACAGGCTAAACGATCGGTTCAGCAATCAGACTGCGGTCCAGGCAATTAGCGGCCTCACCCAATGCCAAAATGTCGCTGAAGTGGAATCCGTATCTTCGGCGGCGTCGATGATATTGAAGATCATCAACGACGTAGACGCCAATCTGGCATTGGCTCTGGACATCAAAGGCAAGTTGGTGTCTTCGCCGCCGCGTGGAGGTGAGTCTGAACATGGCAAACCGGAGCCGGTCGGACTCGTTGGGGCGTTGCATGAGCGACTGAGCGAGCTTTCCTCTCGAGTGGCGCAGACCAACGTCGCCTTGCGCTGCATTGACGTGGCTCTCGGCTAGCGAATATGGCGGCGACGATGGACTGGAGACCTATAGTCGAGGCTCCAACTGGGATCGTGCTGCTAGTATTTTGTCCTGAATATTATGAATATTACGGAACAGGAAACGGACCCCAAAAGTGCCGCCGTCCCGAGCCGGCCGTGATGACGACTGCCGAATTCGACGGAAAAAATTGGTGGGTGCAAGCTCCCGGTAGTTACGCGTCGGACTGCGAATTAGGGCGCAACCCGACGTTTTGGCGGCTGTTGCCCGCGCCTCCGGAAGGGATAATCTAATGGACCCCCAATCCTACCAGCAAATGATGATTCAACAGCTGATGGGTGCCGGTTACGCGCCCCCCGGCATGAGCGGACAGCTCCCCACATCGCAGTACGGGCAAAGCGCGGTGACCGGCAACGGCATGGCGTTGCAACAGGCGCAGCAGGGCCAGCCTGGGATGCTCGGTCAGGCGCCTCCGTCGCAAGTGATGCAACAGCCAATGCAGTCCTATCCCAGCGCGCCGCAGTATTGAGCGCCCATGTCGTCAATCATTGAATTGAAATCCCGGCCGATCGCGACGCTTGGCCCGGAGCGCACCTGATGAAGATTCTCTGCATCGGCGGGGCATCCGACGGGCACATGCGCGAAGTCACTGGAACACGCCTGACGACCGCTGCGGCGATTTCGCCAGTATCTATCTATGAATATGATCGGCAGCCATCGCCGGTCATTATCGAGAAGAGCTATTATAGGATCGAATGTATGTCGTTCTCGACCCGAGAGGGCGTCGAGAAGCGATATTTCTGGGTTGAAGAGTCGCTCACGCCGTTGCAGGCCATGGACCGGCTAATTGAAGGATATCGACAGCCGGCCAAGGCGTCTGTCGAGGCTTAACCCGAGGAACCAATGGACCCCGAAAAACTGAACGACGGCCGGGATACAGCTCCCGCCGGTGGAGAAACTCGCGTTGAACGCACCGAGCCGCAACGCGAAGAGAACCCAAATCGTCATCCTCGGGATGAAGCCGCAGGCAAGGAAAAGGGCAAAGATGTTCGTTCTCTTGTGCGCGCCGCAATCCGTGAACATAAAGACCCGGACGAGCCGCGCAATGAGCGCGCGCCGGGGACAAGAGATCTAAAGCCTCAGGATCGAGCGGCGTCTACGCCCTCTCCGCAGGCTCAAACCGTTTCTTCGAAGCCAGATGCCAGCGCGACTGTACCGCCGGCCGAGCCACAAGCTCCGGCCAGCGTCGCTGCCCCCGCTGCCCTGTCGAAGGATGTCAAGGCCATATGGGACACGCTTCCGGACCAGGTGAAAGCCGAGTTCGTCAAGCGTGAGCAAGACACCCAAAAGGGCGTTGAACAACTCAAGGCCAAATTCAAGCCGATCGAGGATGCTTTTACACCCGTCAAAGATCAATTGCAGCGCCTGGGCAAGACAGAAGCCGAAGCGGTCTCGCAATTGCTTGGATGGCATGCCGCGCTTGCCGGGCCCAACAAGGCCCAAGCGTTCAAAGCCCTCGCTCAGGCGCACGGATTCGATCTCTCAACCCTCGGCCCACAGCCCGGCGTTGCGCCTCAGACTCCGGCTGACCCGAACCAAATTCTCCGACCCTATCTCGATCCGTTGAATCAGAAGGTCACCGCTCTCGAAACCGAGCTACAGCGCCGGGACCGTGAGCGGGTACAGAACGACATCTCAAATTTCTCCAAGGACAAGCCGCACTTTGAAAAGGTGCGTACCGTCATGGGGCATTTGATCAACTCAAAGATCGCGACCGGCGCCACCCCGAAGGAAGTCTTCGATGACGCCTATGAGCGCGCTTGCCGCGCCGATCCCGAGACGTTCGCTCTGATTCAGCAGGAACAGCGAGAGAAGCAGGAAGCCGAAACCCGCGCTGCCCAGGAAGCCGCCGCCAAAAAGGCGGCTGACGAGGCTGAGCGCCGCAGAAAAGCTGATGCTGAAGAGGTCCAGAAGGCGCGCCGAGCCGGCGTCGGTCCCCGCGCGGGATCTCCGGTTGGCGGCCGAGCGGTTGCGGGTACACCGCAAGGGCAGTCGGTTCGAGACAGTCTGAAGAGCGCAATCAAGGAGCAGTCGGCCATAATCTAAGGATTATGGTGTTATGGCATTCCCCAATTTGTCGGAAATCGTCACGACGACCCTGCGTAATCGCACGGGCGTCCTGGCCGATAACTTCTCCCGCAACAACGCCCTCATCCGCCGGCTCAACACCCGCGGCAGAGTCAAGACCTTCTCCGGCGGTCGCACGATCGTTCAGGAGCTGGCATACGCCAATAACCAGACCTTCCAATGGTATTCGGGTTATCAGACCCTGAATATCAGCCCCTCGCAGACCTTTACTGCGGCGGAATTCCCGATCCGGCAGGCTGCGCTCGCCGTATCGATCTCCGGCCTCGAGGAGTTGCAGAACTCCGGCGAGGAAGCCATCATCGATCTGCTGGAAAGCCGCATCGAGAATGGCGAGGATACGTTCCTGAACGGCCTGTCTCTCGCCATGTACGGCGACGGCAGCGTGACGGGCACGATCAACGGTCTCGCCAATCTCGTCGCCAACACGCCGACTTCTGGCGTCGTCGGCGGTATTGATCGGGCGACGTGGTTGTTTTGGCGCAACATTGCCTTCTCGGCGCTGGCGAACGGCGGCGGCGCGGCGACGTCGGCTAATATCCAGCACTACATGAACTCGCTGTGGAAGCAGCTGGTTCGCGGGCGCGACATGCCCGATCTGATCGTTGCGGACGGCAATTACTGGCAGCTCTATCTCGAGAGCCTCCAGGCCATCCAGCGCATTCAAACCGAAAGCCGCGCGCCGGATATGGCTGAAATCGGGTTCGAGACGCTCAAATATATGAGCGCCGACGTCGTGCTTGATGGCGGCTTCCAGGGCTTCGCCAATGATCCGTTCACCCCGGATATTGCGGGCGGTTCGGCCGTTGGCGGCGCGCCGACGAACACGATGTACATGCTGAACACTAAGTATCTGCATTGGCGTCCGCACGCCGATCGCGACATGGTTCCGCTCGATCCGAACCGCTTTTCGGTCAACCAGGACGCGATGGTCCGCCTGCTCGGTTGGGCGGGAAACATGACGCTGAGCGCCGCCTTCCTGCAAGGCGTTCTCACCAGCTGATCATGCTTGGCGAGACGGCCCCACATCGTCTCGCTTTTCTTTCCCGCTTCAGTTCGCTTTTCCGAAAGGATCCTCATCATGCCTGCAACCGCTTCCGGGCTGGCCTTTGCGACAACCCCTCTCGAGGGCGTCAATCTGACCATCACCTATACCGTCAACAATCAGACCCCCGAATTTCCTGGACCGCCTTTTTCGTTGGGTCAGGTCGTTCAGGGCGTCGATAATTCCGAATATGTCTTCGTGAAATTCGCCGCGGCTTATCCGGTCGGCACCGTGGGTTTCATGGACGCCAATTGGAACTTCACGGCGCTCACCAGCGCGAACGCCGCGGCGGTCTCCGGCCAATTGGTCGGCGTCATGTCGCAAGTCAACTCTCTTGGTGGTGACTTCGGCTTCGTTCAGACCGCCGGTCTCTCTCCGGCGATTCTGACCGCGGCGAGCACGCCCGCCAATACCGCGCTGTTCACTTCGGCCACCGCTGGCCAGTTGACCAGCACGGCAGCGGCCAACGTCGCGATTGATGGCATCATTCTGACGACCGCCAATGGGGCGAGCGCCGGCGTGGCGCCGGGTCTCCTCAACCAGCCGCAAGTCTTGCTGCCGAGCTAATAAATAACCGGGGCGCGCCGTTGAGGCTCGCCTCGTTCCTCTTTGGAGCGTGACCTTTCATGAATAACCATGTGACGATTGACGGCCAAGGAGGAACGATCCAGCCCAATGGTCTGGTTCGCTTCGGTTCCGACGAAACCGTGAACGTGCTGTTTTATACGAAATCGGTGCTTGATCCGGTTCAATCGCGCGAGCGCGGCCGACCCTATCACGTGTCGCTGCCCTATGTCCGAATCCAGCAGCCTGGCGAGAAGGATTACATCGATCGCCCGGTGACGGAAAATGACGCGGCGAAGCATCGCTGGCCTCACCATTGGGCGCGCTATGAGGGCGGCCAGAAGCCTGCTCCGGCCGGGACGCCGCTGGAATGCCTTTTCCCGCAACACCCCGAGATCGCCGCCAATTTGCATACGCTCGCTGTCCACACGGTAGAGCAGCTCGCCGGCCTGACCGCGCACGGCCAGCAGACCATCGGCATGGGCGCGACGGAATGGCAGCGCAAGGCCAAGGAATTCCTCGCCGCGGCCAATGGCGGCGTCGGCATGCATCGCCTCCAGCAGGAAAACGACAAGCTCAAGGGCCAGATCGAGGTTCAGGGCAACCAGATCGCGCTCATGAAGACGCAGATCGATCGGCTTCTCGCGGCGCAGAACCAGAAAATACCGCCTGCGATGATCCCGAATGGAGATCCGACGCTCGCCCAGCAGTTCGGCGAGGGGCGCACCACCGATTATCCGCCGCAATTCGGCGATAGCCGCCAAACCTTCCCGAACGACGACCTACCCGATACAGACGCCGCGCCTGCAATCGAGGCCTCCGATGAACCGATGTTCGTCGAAGAGGAAGCCGCAGACTCGGAAGAATCTCTCGATGCGCCGCCGAAACGTCGCGGCGGATGGCCGGCCGGAAAACCGCGTAAGCCGCACGAGTAGTCTCTCCAATCTCAACCCCAAAAAGGAAGACCATCATGGCGATTCAGACGGATCTCACGGGCCTTGGCGTGCCGCCGGCGGTCGCCGAGCGCATCGGCTACAATATTGCGCCGCTCAATGGCATCGGCACGACGCAGGCCGGGGCTGCGAAGATCGGAAGCTCGATCACCCTGGCCAATGCGCAGACGGGCGCCACAGCCTATACGCTTCCAACTGGCCCGATCGCCATGGGCAAGGAGCATTACGTCTTCAACGTCGGCGCCGTTGCAGCGCTGGTCTTCCCGCCGCTCGGCGGCGCCACCCTCAATGGCAGCACCACGGGCGATATCTCCATCGCTGCAGGGAAGGGCGCGATATTTATGCTCGTCGCGGGATCCGGCGGCGCCGCGCCGCAATGGGTCTGCGTAGCCGGCGCGTAATCGGAGCTATCGACAATGCCGATGACCTATCTGGAAATCGTTCAGACAGCTTGCGACGAGCTCGGCCTTGATCGGCCCGCGGTCGTCGCGGGCGCGACCGATCTTCAGACTCGTCAACTCGGAGCGCTAATCAATCGGGATCTTCGCGAAATCCAGCAGAATTACGACTGGACCGCGCTGCAAACCGAATACAATTTGCATGTCGCGCAGCCCGTTAACGCGATCGGTGACGTTCTGCAAGGCAGCCCGCTGATCAAAAATATCAAGATTGTCGGCGCCGATGGATTTAGCGACGGATTTAGCGATGGATTTGGCGGCGGCGACGCCACTCAATTCAGCCAGCTTTGGGTCGTCAATGGGCAATTCCTTCCCGTTGCGACGCGTGTAGCCACCGTCCCTGGCCCGACGATGGTCACCATTGATCAGCCGGCGACCGCCACTCAAACGGGCGTCCCGATGGTTTTCGCGAAAGACACCTATCCGGAGCCGGCCGATTTTTCTCGATTTATCAACCAGACATGGTGGGATCGCACGAACCGCTGGTCTTTGATGGGGCCAGACAGCCCTCAACTCGATCAGTGGCATCGATCCGGCATTGTGACGATCGGGCCTCGCCGACATTTCCGGCAGATCGGCTCGAACGGTCTCAAGCAAGCCAATGGGCCGATCAATAATTATCGGCTCTGGCCGCCGCCGGGCGCGATCGATACGCCAATCGATATCGTTTTCGAATACATTTCCAAGAATTCGGTGCTTAGCGCCAATGGCGTGGCGCAGGCGAGGTTTTTGGCCGACACTGATTTCCCGATCCTGGATGAGAATATCTTCATCCTCGGCGCGAAGTGGCGGATGTGGCAGATCAAGGGCTTCGACTACGCCGCTTTCCAGCAGGAATATCAGGATTACGTCGACCGCAAATACGGCAATGACGGCGGCGCGAAAACCTTGTCGCTGCCGAGCCCGCGCGTCGGTTATTTCGCGTCTGTTGTTCAGGACGGATCTTTTCCGGGACCGGTCGGAAACTGATCGATGCGCATCACTGCGAAAGCCAAACGACCACAAAAGATGGTGGTGGTCGAGGGCGTACCTTTGCCGGCGCCTGTCAGCGGTTGGGATGCAATTTCGCCGCTGGCCAATATGCCGGTGGATCGGGCTTTTCAACTCGACAATTGGGTTTGCCGGCCGGGCTGGATCGAGCCGCGCCGTGGTTCGGTTGTCCAGGCGACGGGTTTGGGGACTAACAAGACGCCTGTCCAGACCCTCATGGCGTTCAACGGGTTCAACGGGACGCGAAAGATCTTCGGCGTCGCGGGCGGGACGATTTACGATTGCACCGCAGTCGGTCCGGCCACGCCCACCACAATGACCGGGCTGCAAAATTCGCGGCTCCAATACATCATGTTCTCGAACGCCTCTCAGGCGCAGCATATCATCGCCTGCAATGGCGCCGATGGCGTCCTCCTTTACGACGGGACCACATGGAGCAAGGCGCCCATCACCGGCGATGGAATCGACCCGACGCAATTCATTCAAGTCAACGCATATCAGCAACGCCTCTGGTTCGTTCAGAATAACTCGACGGACGTCATTTTCTTAACCACTGTCGGAGGCATCCAGGGCGCCGCTCAGACCTTCCCCCTCGGTCAATTGATGACCAAGGGCGGATTTCTCATGGCGATCGGGACATGGACGGTCGACACCCGGCAGAATGTCGATGAATATATCGCGTTTATGACGTCCCGCGGTGAGGTCATCGTCTTTGCCGGGACGGATCCGACCACGGCGAGTACCTTCCAGCTCGTCGGTCGATATCAGATCGGCTCGCCGATAGAGCGCCGCTGCTTTCTGCGCATCTCCGGCGATCTGATGATTATCACCGTCGACGGCGTCGTCGGCATGTCGGAGATGTTGTCCACCGATCGCGCGGCGGCAAACAGGGTTTCGCTGACGTCGATCATCATGAATCAGATGGCGTTGGCCGCACAGCAATTTAAGAATAATTTTGGTTGGCAGCTGATTGAATTCCCTCTGGGAACGCTCGCCATCCTGAATATCCCGATGCAAGAAAACGCCTTCCAGATGCAATTCGTGATGAACACCATCATCGGGGCCTGGTCGCGCTTCATCGGGATCGATCCGAGCACGGGGTTGCAATCGCCGCTGTTCGGGATTAACGCCAATTGCTGGGAAGTCGACGCCGCGGATAATATTTTCTGGGGCGGCAATAACGGCACTGTTTTTCAATGGAATGTCGGATCTGGAGACGGGAAGCAGCCGATTTGCTGCATCGTCAAGGGCGCCTATAATTCGTTCGGAAACGCGGCGCAACTGAAGCGCTATACGAGCTTGCAGGCGCTGATCACTGCGTCGGCCAATCCTGTACCCTCCATCGGGATCGACGTAGATTTCAAGAATGCCGCGACATTCTCGACGGAGCAGCCAGTTACCACATCGCAAGCGCTGTGGAATCAGGTCAAATGGGGCCAGTTCAATTGGGGTAATGCGCCGGGCATCACAAATAACTGGCTGTCTCCCCAAGGGATCGGGCATTACGTCTCGGTCTGGACGAAAGTCACGACCCAGCAGAACCCGAATAATCCGTCCGCTACGAGCAATTTACAGCTGAACGGGTGGAATATCTTGGCGGAACGAGGGGCATTTATTTGAATCTCCTTTTCGGTCACGACAAAACAGTTGCAGATTGGGCGTCCAAGAAATTCGGCTCTCCATTGCGCAATTGGTATTGGGCGATTGGGATCATCGATCGTGAAGGGCTCTTGGTTGGAGCCGCATCATTTCACGATTTCAACGGATCGAACGTCGAGCTCTGCTTTTATGGCCCCGGCGCGATGACGCCGACGATCCTGCGC
The DNA here is from genome assembly GCA_037200525.1 of Methylocella sp. NCBI lineage: Bacteria > Pseudomonadati > Pseudomonadota > Alphaproteobacteria > Hyphomicrobiales > Beijerinckiaceae > Methylocella > Methylocella sp. The sequence goes on from JBBCGG010000001.1 coordinate 2,921,170, forward strand.
GGGTTGATGAAGTTCGCGTTCGTCGGCTTGAAGGTCAATCGCGTGACGGCCCGGATGCCGCGCCAAAATAAAATCGTGATCAAGGCGCTGCCTCGCTTCGGGTTCAAATGCGAGGGCGTCTTGAAGCGTTACTTCGGCCCGACAAAGCGGCTCGATGCGATCATGTTCGGCATTCTGGCCGCGGATGCTCAAAAATATATTGAGAGGGCGAGATGAGTCTCAGTCAGCCGACGCCCCCAAATCCCACACAGACGGCTGACACGCAGCAGGGCTTCAATCAACAAGCCGCGACGCAGCAGGCCGAGCTGAATGACGTCAACCAGCAGACGCCTTTTGGGTCCGAAACTTTCACCCAATCCGGGACCAATCCTGACGGGACACCGAAATTCACTGCGACGACGGCGCTGAGCCCGCAGGAGCAGGGCCTCTTCAACGCGACAGTCGGGACGCAACAGCAAGTCGCGAACGATGCTGGGCAGTTGGCGACGAACCTCGCGCCGTCTCTGACCTCGGGACCGAACTTGTCGAACGATGCTCTGACCAGCCAGCTGCTGAACATGCAAACCCAATTCATGCAGCCGACATTCACGCAGCAACAGAGCAATCTTGACTCGCAGCTCGCCGCGCAGGGCATCACGCAGGGGTCGACCGCCTACGATAATGCGGAGCGTTCACTCAATCAGAATCAGACCGGATCGGTTGAAAACGCCATGGCGCAGGATCAGAACCAAGTCTTCAATCAGGCGCTTCAGAGCTATGAGGCTCCAATCCAGACGCTGGGAACGCTCCTCGGCGAGGGCCAACCTGGCTCGGTCAGTTCTTCCCTGGTCTCAACACCGCAGGAACAAGTTCAGCCGGCCAATTTCGAGAGCACCGCAGAACAGAATTTCGATCAGCAAAATCAGCAGTTCCAGAACACGATTTCAGGCCTGTTCAGCATCCCGAGCGCGATTCTCGGTGGATTGGCGAGGGCGCCAGGCACGCCGGCCGCCGGTACTACGTCTGATCGCCGCGCGAAGCGGGATATCGCTGAGATCGGCCGACTCTTCGATGGCAAGCCCGTCTATCGCTTCCGCTATCACGACGATCCGAAGATGCAAATTGGATTGATGGCTCAGGATGTGGCCGAGGATTGCCCAGAAGCAGTACATGTCGGCGATGATGGGTTTATGCGCGTGAATTACGAGCGCGCGACCGAGAGCGCGGTGAGGGGCGTCGATGGCTGATCCGTCTACCGATGGCCTTGGCGCGGCGCTTGCGGCCTCGCCGAACTTCATCAATCCGGCTTACGCGACGCCGGCGCAGCGACAGCAGCTCTACGCCTATGCTAACGAGCTTATGAAGCCGCAGCCGGTGAAAAGCGTGGCGCAGGGATTTGGCGAGCTCGCGCGCGCCCTCGTTGGAGGGTACACGGGTCATCTCGCAGATCAGCAGGAACAGAACAGTTATGCGGCCCAAGTCGGCAAAACGAACGACTATTTGAACAGTCCACAGGGGGCTGGAAGCTCCCCGCCTGGTGCGCAAACCGCGGCAAGTGACATCTCCGGCCCAATCCTGCAACAGGAGAGCGGCAATAATCCGAATGTTGCTCCCAGCGTCGACGGCGCTCGAGGCCAAGGCCAGATCATGCCGGCGACATTCGCCGCCTATGCCAAACCAGGGGAAAGTATCGATAATCCATCCGATAATCTTGCGGTGCATCACCGCATCATTGCGGACTACCAGCAGCGCTACGGAGGCGACCCCGCGCGCGTTGCCGTAGCCTATTTCTCAGGTCCGGGAAACGTAGCGCCGCCAGGTTCGCCGACGCCCTGGATCGCCGATCGCGAGGACGGGAACGGCAAGACTGTCTCAAGCTATGTGAATGACGTCACCGGTCGGGTTAAGCTCGCCGGCCCCGTTCCGACGCCGAACAGCGCGCCACAGCAGCCAGCTGCTACAAGCGCGCCGACGGTACGCCCGGTCGCTAATCCACAGCGGAACGCAGCTGCGGCATCGCTCTTGGCAATGCCGGACTTAAATCCGGCGACGGCTGCGATCCTTCAACGCGAATATTCGCCCCAGACGCTTGAAGACCCATATGGAGGGTTTCACTTCGCGACGCCAGCTCAGGGCGCCGGACCCTCGGTTACCCCGCAAGTTCATTTCGGGGGCGTTGCCGTTCCTGGCTTTGCGGGAGAGACGACCACATCGCCTGGGCCAACGGGCGCACCGCAGACCCAGGTTATCGCACCTTCTCCTCCCCAAGGCGGCCCGCAAGCGGGAAATCCGCTGGCCGGAGCGGCTCCCTTGGTAAATGCTGGAATCGGATTCAAGGCTGCTGAGGACGAAGCCGGGAAGGATGTCGATACCCTCGCGACTTATCGCAATACGGGCGTCCAGGCGAAGGCCACCCTCGGCATGCTGGATCAAGCCGAGCAACTTGGTCAGAAGGCGAATTATGGGTTCGTGCCCTTGATGCAGAATTTCCTCGGAAAATATGGCATCAAGACAGACAATCTGCCGGATCAGCAGGCCTACACGGCGGCGGTTTATGCCCTTGGCGCGACGAGCCCGCAGATTGCGGGGGCATTCGCGAGCTCCCCGCCAAATCTGCTGACCCCGGAGGGCCGGCAAATCGCCTTTGAAAACCTGAAAACTCTGGCCAATTATCAGGCTAAGGTGGGGGAAATCGCGGGCGATCGTTCGATTCCCGTCGCGGAACGCATGACGAGAATCCAAGCGCTTCCGCCCCCGACGCCGCCGCAGGCGCAACAATCTCCAGCGCCGGGCTCGGCGACAGCTTCGCCCACGGCCGCCGCGCCCCCAGTGGGATTCAGACAAGCCAAAGACGGCGCCTTTTATGCGCCTGATCCCAATAGGCCTGGCAAGTTTGTAAAGTGGACGCCCTGATGGCGATCGCTCCTGTCGACTATGACCCTTTTGCCGACGCTCCTGCCGCGCAGGCTTCGGGGACAATTACGCCGGTGGATCATGATCCATTTGCGTCAGAGCCGCATGGCTTTTTGGATACTGCAAAGGATGTCGCGCAAAGCGGCTTGACCGGCCTCGCCAAGGGCGTCGCTCATATCCCGAGCCTCTACGGCGATGTGCGGGATATGGCATCCAACATCACGCAACAAGGTGCCGCGTGGGCGCTTGAGTACACTGGTCAACTGCCGCCAGGCAAGACTGCGGCGGATATACTTGCCGATGTGAATAAGCCTGCGCCGAGTGAAACGAACGCTGACCAGAGCGCGCTCGGCCAAGTCGCGCGCGCCGTCGATAATTTCGCAGCGCCGAACTCGGCCCAGGTCGATCAGGTCGTTCAAAGCGCAGCTGGTGCCTATCATCAGCCTCAGACCGAGGCTGGACGCTATGCCGACACGATCGGGCAATTCGTTCCGGCGGCGGCGCTCGGGGGGGGGCTCCGGTCAGATTTGGCGTCATACCTGGAGTCGCGTCAGAAGCGGCAGGGCAGGCGACGGAGGGAACTCCATGGGAGCCCGCGGCGCGCGCTATTGCGCCCGTGCTTGCTGGGGGCGCAGCATCCTTCGCGACGGGACCGACAGTCGAGCAAGGGATGCTGGCCACTGCCACCCGCGGCGTAGATGATCAAACCATGCGGGCGGCCCAACAAATCATGGAGGATGCTGCGCAACGCGGCATTAGATTGACATCAGCCGAGGCCATCCAGCAAGCGACTGGCGGCGCCACCCAAATGGGTCGTATCCAGCGTCTGGTCGAAGGCACGCGGGAAGGCGGGGCAATCACCGCGCCGGCGATGGCGCAACGCCCGGCCCAGGTGGCCGGCGCCGTCAATGACGCACTCGATCGGATCGCTCCCGCCTCGGCGCAGCCTTCCGTCTTGGGCATGCAGGGACAGGAGGCCGCAAACAGCGCGATCGAAGGCGTAAACCGGAATATCAATCAGGCGTCTCGGCCATTTTATCAAGCGGCAGAGGCGCAAACGATAGATCCGCACGATTTTACGCCGATCGCGAATAACCCGGCGTTTCAGGTTTCCCTCAACCGGTTGCGCGCTAATCCGGTTCTTGGTCCGCAATATGCTCATCTGCCAGATAATGCGATCGGCGTTGTCGACGCAGTGACCAAGGACATGCGGGCGCGAGGGCAAGCACTCTCAAATGTCGCGAACCCTGGCTTTCAGCCGCAGGAGGCCGCGACGTATGGCGGCGGGGCTTCAGACGCACGGGATATCGCTCGTGACCCAAATCGCGGGGGCGACCCGAATTACGATGCCGCCCTTTTGCTTCAACAGCGCGGGAGGCAACAATTTCTCGATCCGCTGCAGGCTGGCCCGCTTGGAACGATGAGCGGAACGCCGGCCGTGCGGGCGCAGACTAGCGCGCTTTTCCCGTCCGCGCCGCTCGAAGGCTCCGCCGCAGAGACGACGCAAGCGATTGGCCACCTAAATCAGCAAAATCCAGCAATCGCCCCCGCTCTCGCGCGCCAACATCTTGCGACTGCTTTCTCGGAAGCCAGTCAAAACAATGTCCCTGGCGAAAACCAATGGGGAGGCGCTAAATTTGCAGCACAAGTCGCCGGCAATCCGTTGCAGCGCGAGACGCTAGCAGCCGGGCTCGGAGCGCTTCCGAATGGAGCGGCTGTTGCGCCGGACATTCACAGCTTATTGACCGCGCTGGAAGCTACGGGAAAACGCCAAGCGCCGGGATCCTTGACAGCCTTCAATGCCGAGGATTTGAAAAATCTTTCAGAGCCGGGGACGGCGGCGGCGCTGGGAAACACGCTTCTAACTCTGAATCCCGGCTCGATCTGGCAAAAGACGTCAGATGCTCTCACTCGGGCAAGACTTGGAAGCAGATCAGAGGCGCTTGCGCACGCTCTTCTCGCCAACCCTGGGGAGGCTTTCAGCACCATTATGGAGGCCCAGCGGGCTGCCCCCATAGGGCGCGCGCAACGAGACCTCGCCGCTGCCCTTCTTGCCGGGCGCACCGGCGCGACTTCGCAGCCAGCGCCATAGTCGCTTCGTTCCATCGATCGCTTCGGAGATTCCGTCTGTGAGCAACCAGGCCACGAGAATCGCAAATGGAACGTGGAAAAGATTTCCGCGAGCAATTTCTGGCCAGACGTTCCAGCACCACGCGACGACAATTATTATCTGGAAAATCAACCACTTCATGGCATTTTCTTTCGCATATCAACGATGGGAAATGCCAAATGTTGATAGCCAGTCTCTATTATAACATTCCGGTAGATATTGCGGGGAAGTCTGCCCCATTCGGCCATCGCATTCGCTATCGGCAGAATTTACGTAGAAATTATGAGATCCCATGCATGTAGCGATGCCGCTGAGTCTATTTTGTTCGGAAATGTTCATCCCCGATGGAAGAATTTCTGGCGCTCTAAAGGGTATCTCCAGCTCACATTTGCTTAATCTGGTTACGCTCGAGACGGGCCATTCTATAGCATATGCTGACATTGGTCTGCCCCCTGAAAAGTGATCCTCCGTGAAGTATGGGCTTATGAGCCTGATGGAGGACTGCGCAATGCCGAGGAAAAGACAGAAGGCGGAAGAGATCGTCGCGAAGCTACGGCAAGTCGAAGTGCTTAGCGCGCAAGGGCGACCGGTCGCGGAGGCGATCCGCTCGATAGGGGTGACGGAAGTTACATACTATCGATGGCGGTCGGAATACGGCGGCCTGAAGGGCGATCAGGTGAAGCGGCTGAAGGAGCTGGAGGCGGAGAATACGCGGCTCCGTCGAGCGGTGTCCGATTTGACGCTTGAGAAGCTGATCCTGAAAGAGGCTGCCTCGGGAAACTTCTGAGCTCCGCGCGTCGTCGCGCCTGCGTGGAGCATGTGATCGCCGAACATGGCGTTTCCGAGCGGTTCGCTTGCCGGGTTCTCGGTCAGCATCGCTCCACGCAGCGCAAGGTTCCGACCAAGCCCGATGACGAAGCGGCATTGATCGCCGACATCACGGCGCTCGCCATCCAGTACGGCCGCTATGGCTACCGCCGCATCACGGCGATGTTGTGGGAGCGAGGCTGGAAGATCAACGTCAAACGGGTCGAGCGGATCTGGCGACGCGAGGGGCTGAAAGTTCCGGCCAGACAACCCAAGCGCGGGCGTCTCTGGCTCAATGACGGCTCGTGCGTCCGGCTGCGCCCGCAATGCCCCAACCACGTCTGGTCCTATGACTTCGTCGAGGACCGCACTCATGATGGCAGGAAATATCGCATGCTGAATATCATCGACGAATTTACCCGCGAATGCATCGCGATCAGGATTAACCGGCAGCTGAAGGCAGCGGACGTCATCGACGTTCTCTCGGACCTCTTCATCTTGCGAGGGGTTCCGGTCCACATTCGTTCCGACAACGGCCCGGAGTTCATCGCCAAGGCGTTGCGTGACTGGATTGCCGCCGTCGGCGCGAAGACCGCCTACATCATGCCGGGCAGTCCCTGGGAGAACGGCTATTGCGAGAGCTTCAACTCGAAGCTGCGCGACGAGCTTTTGAATGGTGAAATCTTCTACACTCTCAAGGAGGCGAAGGTCGTCATTGAGCGATGGCGACGCCACTACAACACCGTGCGCCCGCACTCATCGCTGGGCTACAAGCCGCCAGCCCCGGAGACCCTGCAATGGCCGGCTTCGCAATCCGGACCAGCTTCGCCCGCCACGCCAGCAATAGCGCCAGGGCCGACAATGCACTAACATTCAAACTGGATCACCCCATGGGGGCAGGCCACATTGGCCCCAACAATCTAGCTGTCTTGGAAGTCGGTATCGCGATCGGCGCGAACACTTCCGGCGTTTTGATCGCCAAACAAAACGTTACCTCTGTTGCAACGGAGCTGAGCGACGGCGGCGTGCCGGGCGGCAATACCTACATTCCTCCGCTGGCGAGGAGGGACGCGGCTACGCAGGCTGCCGGCCTCGTGGGCGAGATCATGTCGCTCTCGGTCCCGAATTCTTCTGCTGTGTCACAGCCGACCTCCGGAACACCGATCAACATCGGCTCCATCGCGCTGACGCCCGGCAACTGGCTTTGCAACGGCACGGTTTGGACAAAGCCAGCGGCAACCACGACGACATCAAGCCTCCTAGCCTCTCTTTCCACGACATCCGCGACCAATGCTGCTGCTGGAAGCGTCGGAGCGGCTGAGAGCTCTTCGGCGATCCCGGCCAATGTGGCGGAGAGCGTCAACTTTGGGCCTGCGGTTTTCAATGTTTCTGCGGCCACGACGCTTTTCTTAGTCGGCAACGCCTCGTTCGCAGTGAGCACGATGGCTCTTTATGGGAGCGCACAATGCCAACGCTACATGTGAGATGCGAGATGCTCATATCGAAGGTGAGATAATGGACATTTCCGAAAAGGGATTGCTAGCGCTCATCGGTCGCGAAGGATCGCGACTCAAGGCCTATCGCGACAGCCGCGGGATTTGGACCATCGGCGTCGGCCATACGGGCCGCGCGAGTCCGCCATCGGTTCATGCCGGGATGACCATCACTCCCGACGAGGAAATGCGAATCCTCCATACCGATCTCGCGCCGGAAATCGCCGCAGTCAATCGGGCGATCCGCGTTAGCATCAGCCAAGATCAGTTCGACGCTTGCGTTTCGCTTGCCTTCAACATCGGCGCGCATGGCTTCGTCGGATCGACCGTCGTCCACATGATCAATGCCGGCAATTTAGAGGCCGCGGCGAATGCCTTCCTGATGTGGGATCACCCATCAGAGTTGAAGGGTCGCCGCGAAGCCGAGCGAGAGCAATTTTTGGGAGTCGCCGCATGAGACTCGCGCGTGCTCTTCCCCTCACGAAAGGAACCAAAACGATGCGTGGATTTCGCTTGATTGTCGCCATTTGTTGCGCCGCTCTGGTTTGTGCGTCGCCTTCCTTTGCCGCCTCGAAAGCAAAATTGCCGCTGCCGCTCCCGATCGACCCGCTCGGTTTGAATGGCGATGCCGCCGCGACGACTTCGAAGCTCCCGATCCCGCTGCCGTTCGATCCGCTCGGCCTCAACGAGACCGGCCTCCAGTCACCTGACCAAATGGTCGACAAGGTTCGCGCTTGGGTCACGAGCGACGCCGCCGCGGATTTGGCCGCGGCTCAGACTGTCGCCAAGGCCGCCGGAAATACGATAACGGCGGCTTGCTGGACGCCAATTCAGGCCTTCGTCGCGCAGGTTCAGGCGCTCCCGGTGGCTAGCGATATGCCGAAAATTCACCTCGCCGTGGATATCGAGATCATCACGGATCTTGAAATCGCGCTGTCGCCCAATTCGCCAATCGTCGCCGGTTGCTCCTCACTCGCGAATTTCCAGCTCATCTCCGCGAAGGATCTCGTCTCGGGGATCCTGACGGGCGCAACTTCGCTCGCGGCTCTCGCTGCTTCGCCGATCAAGTAGGAGCTGATCGTTCCCGTTCCGCCCGCGAACACCGCAAGAATTCGCTTCGTGACAACGAAGGATGACTTTTTTTCGCGCTTGATCCGCTTCGACAATATGGCCGCGGTGAGCCACGTCGAAGCGGTGATGGCCGATGGCACGATCATCGCGGCGCTGACCCAAGGCGGCGTGCAACGCCTTCCCGGCGACTACGCGCCAGAGGACACGTTACAAATCTTCGTCGATCTCAAATGACGCCGGAAATGTACGCCCATTGGGTGGCCTTCCTCGAATATCGCATCGGCTGGCAATACGACATGAAGGCCATTCTGGGGTTCGCGACGTTCAACGGCGGCCTGCATGATCCGCGTAAACTGATCTGCTCGGCCTCGATCGCCGACTCGCTTCGTCACTGCGGCTGGTGGCCCATCCCGCTCGCCAAACGCTACCACGCCATAGATCCTGTTACGGTTCTGCTCATGCTCCAAGCGGATGTGCGCAGCATCGTCCATCCCACGGAGACGCTGACATGAACACGCTCGTAAGCATCGGGCCGGTCGTTGAATTTCTGAAGCCCGCCATCCAGGACGTCGCGGCGGTCGTGATCCTCGCGGGACTCGGCGCCGTGGGGAATCTCGCGCGTAAATATCTCAAGATCCAGATCTCCAGTTCGCAGATGGATCTCGTGCGCAAGGCGATGGCGGACGAAGTGCATCGCATGGTCGGCGAAGGCGTCGACAAGCTCTCGACGATCAACGTCAACGTCGAGTCGCCGCAGGTGGCGCGGGTCGCTAACGCCGCGATCGCTAATGCCGGGCCCGTTGTCGCGAAGTTGGGCATCACTCCCGATGAGGTGAAGGCGTTGGCCCTCAGCACGATTGGCGCCTATCAGGCGAGCGTCGAGAGCAATCCCGCGCCTGTCGTTGTATCGCCCGCGCCGATCGCCGCGCCGCCGGCGGCCGCAGGTCTCGTGACCACCTAAGAAGTTCGCCGAGGAAGGCTTTCAGGGGATAATTCGAAATGGCGGACGAAGGCGAAAATCGTGAACACCGGCTGCTCAACGAGCGCTGGACGTGGGAAAAAGAAATGGTTGCACTCACATCGGACAACCAAGCCAGGATCAGAAATCTCGAAGAGGGGATTAAGCCGCTAGCCCAGCTTTCCCTCAATCTCGAGCGGTTTGTCGCGAAGTTCGAAGCGCTCATCGATCGCTTTGAATCCGTAGAGAATATGCGCGAGGACCTCGATCAGCTCATAGCCAGCGAGAACCAACGCAAAGGCGCCGACGCGCGGAACATACGAAACTCGCTCCTGGGTGGACTTGGAGGGGGTTTGGCGTCCGGCGTGGGCGCTTGGCTGCTGACGCACATAAAATGAGGACGCCTGCAATGACTAGATTGGTGGTCAAGGTCCTTTTGTTTGCGATGCTGGCGCTGGCGCCGGCTGCGGCTCACGCTCAAATGCGAGCGTTCGTAGTCACATCGTGCGCGGATCTCCCGGCGATCTACAATCCCGGCAGTCAGGGCATCCCAGTGATCGACGAGACAGGCGCTGCTTGCACTGGCGGCGGCGGGGGCGGCGGCTTTACCCCCAACCTCGGTAATCAGACCAAGCCCAACGCGCAGGCGACTACGCCGGCGACTGGCGCGACTATTACCATGACAAAAACCACGGTTGGAACAACGGTTGTTTCGATCGCTCCGCTTTCGACAGCAATGGTTCATCGTGTCGTAAAGAACTGTTCGCCGAACACTTCGACGCCACCCGCCGCGCCATCACCAATTCTAACGGTTGGACCGTCGGCAACGACAACCGCAACTGGTTTTGATCTCGCGCCCGGTGAAAGCTTGGATGTGTCCACGCTAACGGCGCAGGTGTTTGGGATCAGCAATGTCGCCGGAACTGTCGCCTGCTATTTTGCAAACTGAGCGATGCAGATGGAGAGGTGGCCACGACGACCGGGCACAGATGGACCGCGAAGATCGAGTAGGCGCGGAGCGTGTTTTTCGAAGTTGAAATCACGTCGTAACATCGCTGTTCCATAAGCGTTGATCGACTAGGCTGGGCGGTCTGCCGGCTCCAGTCTGGTCAAAATCGCGGGCTTATGCCTGCGGGGAGCCGGACCGTTTCGCCACCCCCTTGATGTCTTTGCATGAGACTCTCTTCGAGGCCCAACGATCGTGTCCCGGTAGTGAGAACTGCCCCCGCTTGTTCGACGCGAGCGGGGTTTTATTGCGAGACAATTCCAGACTTCGGGAGCAGAAAATGATAAAAAGCGTTCTACGATGGGCGGGACAGAACGGCGCCGCTGTCGTTATCGCCGGCGTGGTTATCGGCCTATGCATTCCAATCCTGTCGGACATGGCGAGGCCATATCTCGCTGTCGCGATTTTCATATTTACATTTGGCTCGTTCCTGAAATTCGACCGCAAGTCGATCGAAGGCGAAATCGCCAACATGAAGCGAAATATATTGATGGTCTTGTGGGCCACATTTGGCGTCCCTCTCAGCATATTTCTCATTATCATTATCGCTCGGCCCGGCCCAGAACTGGCTCAGGGGCTGCTCTTCTGGGCATTGGTTCCTGCAAGCCCGACCTGCGTCGCCTTTGCGGTGATTCTCCGGCTCAACATCCCGATAGCGCTTCTGGCGACCGTTCTTGGGACCGCCGCGTCGCCGTTCTACATCCCAGCTCTCGCCGCATTGTTTGGCGGTTATCATCTCGATATCGACCCGATTGAGATGTCTTTGGACCTCGCCCTTCTCGTGGGAGGCGCTTTTCTAGCATCCTTGGCGGCAAAACGCCTCGCAAGCACATTCCTTCGCGAAAACCCCGAAGCCACAACCGGAATTGCCATCCTTGCGATGTTCCTCGCCGGAATGGGGTCCATGCGAGGCATGCAGGCGCAGCTGCTGACGCAGCCGGAGACCAGCCTTGAATTCGTGCTCTTGGCCTACGCGCTGCTTTTTGGGGCGGAATTGACCGGGACGCTTTTGTTCTGGCGTTACGGCCGGACCGCAGCCTTGACCGCGGGGCTGATCAGCGGAACACGCACCATCACGCTGTCCTGGGTCGTGCTCGGTAGCCACATCCTGCCGCTGGCCGATTTGTTCCTCGCCACGGGGATGGTCGCGAAATACACCGCTCCGGGCCTGACAAAATGGCTACTGGCGCGCATCATCGGTTCAGAGGATGCCGTACAATCGCCGCGCGCCGATCTGCATCATGCGCGCTCAGGTCCAGCCGTAGAAAAAACAGAGCCTCATCGCTGATTTCCCGCGCCTTGCGCCAAGGCTGCGATCGCTCGAAAGCGCTGCGGACGTTCTGCGATTCTCCGACATAAACCGGTGCCGGATCAGAAGGGCGCCCGAACGCTACGATATACATTCCTGGTCCGGCCGGCAGATCGGCAGCCTTTACGCCCGCAATCAGCGCGTAGCGATAGCGCTTTCCTGACGCTCCTCGGAATGAGTAGGCGAGCATGGTCCACGTACCGAAGGTGAACAAATAGTCCCACTTTCCAAACAGGTTCAAAAAAGTGGGACGAAAGCATATAAATTATCTAATGATTTCAATGCGCATCGAAGGTATTGGAGGCCTCGCCCGGAATCGAACCGGGGTGCAAGGATTTGCAGTCCTCTGCGTAACCACTCCGCCACGAGGCCTCCGTCGCGACGATAGCGCGACCCTGCCTATAGCAAGAAAAACGAAGTGGACGCAAGAAATCCTCCGGAAAAAAAAAGCCCGGAGGGCTGCGGCGGCGGAGCGATTTTCCCGGATGGCCGCCGTTGCCAGACGGTTGCGCGATTAGCGCTTTGCAAAACCGTTGCAAGCTTGCTATATGCGGCTCGTTCGCATCGGCGCGTCGTTCGCCCTAGCGCGCGGTCCCTGATAGCTCAGCTGGTAGAGCAATCGACTGTTAATCGATCGGTCGCAGGTTCGAGTCCTGCTCAGGGAGCCAACCAATAAATAACCTATTGATTTTTATGTGGTTTCCGCCACAAGGCCCTCACCGAATTCGGGTGGTGGGGGCATAGGATCTGAAGATTCCTCTCTCGCCATTTTTGCCATTGCTCCGCGCGCAAGCCTCTTCCGGTTTGCTGCTTTCGTATAAAGCGACGCCATCCGACCGCCGGTCCAGCCGAAAATCGCCTCAAGTTCTGCTTCGGTCGCGCCGTTGTTTGCTGCATGCGTGGCGCCGGCCTTACGCAGACCGTGTGCTGCGCCAGGCACACCTGCTGCATTACAGGCATCGCGGAACCAGTTTCCGAAGCTTTCCTTGGTCATAGGGTCGCCGGATGGCGTGGCAACGAAGGCTCCATCGCCGGTCTTGCTCACGGCGATAATCTTTTCCAGCACAGGCAAAATGGGGATTTCGACGATTGTCCCTGTTTTTTCAGTCGTCATGGTGATCAGGCCATCCCGGACGTGCTGTCTGCCGAGCCTAGCCGCGTCGCCCCGCCGCAGACCTGTATAGAGCAATATTGCCAGCGCTAAGCGCTCTCGCGTCCCGATCGGCCACCTCTTCTCGAAGCGCCTGATCTCCTCGTCGGTCCAGGTATGAAAACCTTTGGTTTTGTGACCGAATCCATCGACGTTCTTTGTCGGATCAACCGTTAAGTGCTTAGCCTTGACTGCCCATTGAAATAAACCGCGCATCGCCTTCAAGAAATCATTTCCAGCAAATGGCGTATCTCTGCGTTTATCGTGGTCTGCCCCCTGAAAAGTGATCCTCCGTGAAGTATGGGCTTATGAGCCTGATGGAGGACTGCGCAATGCCGAGGAAAAGACAGAAGGCGGAAGAGATCGTCGCGAAGCTACGGCAAGTCGAAGTGCTTAGCGCGCAAGGGCGACCGGTCGCGGAGGCGATCCGCTCGATAGGGGTGACGGAAGTTACATACTATCGATGGCGGTCGGAATACGGCGGCCTGAAGGGCGATCAGGTGAAGCGGCTGAAGGAGCTGGAGGCGGAGAATACGCGGCTCCGTCGAGCGGTGTCCGATTTGACGCTTGAGAAGCTGATCCTGAAAGAGGCTGCCTCGGGAAACTTCTGAGCTCCGCGCGTCGTCGCGCCTGCGTGGAGCATGTGATCGCCGAACATGGCGTTTCCGAGCGGTTCGCTTGCCGGGTTCTCGGTCAGCATCGCTCCACGCAGCGCAAGGTTCCGACCAAGCCCGATGACGAAGCGGCATTGATCGCCGACATCACGGCGCTCGCCATCCAGTACGGCCGCTATGGCTACCGCCGCATCACGGCGATGTTGTGGGAGCGAGGCTGGAAGATCAACGTCAAACGGGTCGAGCGGATCTGGCGACGCGAGGGGCTGAAAGTTCCGGCCAGACAACCCAAGCGCGGGCGTCTCTGGCTCAATGACGGCTCGTGCGTCCGGCTGCGCCCGCAATGCCCCAACCACGTCTGGTCCTATGACTTCGTCGAGGACCGCACTCATGATGGCAGGAAATATCGCATGCTGAATATCATCGACGAATTTACCCGCGAATGCATCGCGATCAGGATTAACCGGCAGCTGAAGGCAGCGGACGTCATCGACGTTCTCTCGGACCTCTTCATCTTGCGAGGGGTTCCGGTCCACATTCGTTCCGACAACGGCCCGGAGTTCATCGCCAAGGCGTTGCGTGACTGGATTGCCGCCGTCGGCGCGAAGACCGCCTACATCATGCCGGGCAGTCCCTGGGAGAACGGCTATTGCGAGAGCTTCAACTCGAAGCTGCGCGACGAGCTTTTGAATGGTGAAATCTTCTACACTCTCAAGGAGGCGAAGGTCGTCATTGAGCGATGGCGACGCCACTACAACACCGTGCGCCCGCACTCATCGCTGGGCTACAAGCCGCCAGCCCCGGAGACCCTGCAATGGCCGGCTTCGCAATCCGGACCAGCTTCGCCCGCCACGCCAGCAATAGCGCCAGGGCCGACAATGCACTAACATTCAAACTGGATCACCCCATGGGGGCAGGCCAATCGCGGGAATCAATAATGACTTCCTCTGTGATGGCAGCAAACGGCTCTTTCCCAGCGGATTTTAGCATCACTTTATAAATATTGCCGCGCTGGCTCTGGGTAGCTGACGATAACCTTGTCCATTCCGATGCTTCCTTATATCGATCAACTAGCCAAGTAAGGCTTTCTGATTCAACCGGAACACTGGCGGACATCTTCCCGGCCACCGCCGCGTAATAGGCCTCTTCAAACTCCAGAGTTCCGAACTTTTCCTTTATACGTGTCCTGCGCCCCTTTCCTTTGCGGACATACCATACCGTCGCGCCATGGCGTGTCGTCTGCTTCTGGAGGAAGGGCCACCTAGGCTTCGGCATGGACCGCATTAAAATATGATCTTGCGACCGCCTGCAACCGGGGGTGTTGGCATCACACGCCGAGCCTCGCTGAATGGCGTAAGCTTAATCGTACCATCCTGGGAGATTTCGACCGCAAAGCTAGCACCCGTTTGCTCCACAGCGCGGAGCGCGCGGGCTATGTCAGCTTGCGTAAACCGGGCGGGACGGCGGCTCATGGTTCAGGCTTGGCCTTTCTCGAGCGCGCCGGAAACTCGGCCTCGGAGCGAACTGAGCAATTCCTCATCGCTGACCGTTATGTCGTCGGCGATCATGTTCATAAGCTCCGGCTCGCACGGTTCTGGGATATGGACGATCGTGTGCTTTCCGGCGCCGGCGCACCATCCTAACTCAAGGTGAGCGCTGCGACCGCATGGCATCACGAGCACGCAGGTATCAGCCCAGCGCATGGCGCGGAAGTCGGAATTAAATCCTTGAGCGGCAGTAGCCGAATTTAGCAACTTCTCGCGGTATGAACTTGGCGTCCATGCTTCCCAGTTCGGATCAATTTCGGTCCAGCGGAAGCCATCCTTAATGCCGAAAAACGGCGATCTAAAATCATAGACCTCGTGGCCGTCTTCGCGGAGCATTGAAACGATTGCTTGCTGATGCTTATTCCGCCAAGACGATGCAACATAAATTCTCTTCATGCCTTCTCCTTACTCGCCTGAAGGGCGGCGCGGGCGCGGCGAAGGTCACCCCATGTCAAAACCTGACCTCCGTTGCTGTAGATAACGAGATCATCTTCCTCGATTTCGGAAAGCCACGGCGTCCTTGCGAACGGCTCCAGCGCCTCCCGCATCAACGCCAGATCGGCGTCTTTGGCGGCGATGGTTTCGCGGAGCTTGTCGCGCTCCCTAATTACCTCGCCCAAAACATCGAGGGGCGACAGCGTCTTACCACTAGGCCGTTGTGACGAATTCGGCGTTTGGGGGATTCTCGCGAGGATCTTTCCATGATTCAAGGCTGATTTTTGGAGATCAGCCTTGATGATTCGGGATGTCGATGCGCTGCGAGACGATCAATGGGAGCGGCTTTGTGATCTTGTGCCAGGCGGAAGAGCCGGCCAGCGCGGGCCGCGCTGCGACAATCGACGCTTCGTCGACGCGCTGTTATGGATGGCCCGCTCGGGCGGCCGCTGGCGCGATCTGCCCGAACGCTTCGGCGACCATCAGGCGGTGAAACGCCGCTACTATCGCTGGATCGAGCGCGGCGCCTTGGACGGATTTCTTGAGGCATTCACCGCCGAGGCCGATCTCGAATGGCTGATGATCGACTCAACAATCGTGCGCGCCCATCAGCACGCGGCCGGCGCAAGGATCGCCAAAGGGGGGCGGATGCCCAAGGCCTGGGCCGCTCTCGCGGTGGTTTGAGCACCAAAATCCACGCCGCGACAGACGCGCTCGGCAACCCCGTTCGGCTCCTTCTCGGACCTGGGCAGCGCAACGACATCACAAAAGCGCACGCCCTGATCGAAGGCTTTGCGGCCGATGCGATCATCGCCGATAAAGGTTATGACGCCAATCACTTGCGCAAGGCTGTTCTTATGCGTGAGGCTGAGCCGGTGATCCCATCAAAATCCAATCGCCGCGCGCCGCTCCCCTACGACAAGGCGCTCTACAAGGAGCGCAATCTCGTCGAGCGTTTCTTCAATAAACTGAAGCAGTTCCGGCGCGTCGCAACCCGATACGACAAGCTCCTCGCAAACTACCGAGGCTTCGTATTGCTCGCCGCTATTGCTATCATGCTCAGGTAATTCGTCACTACTGCCTAGCGACGCGGAATTTGACGCCGGCTTTAATGAGATGATCGCGAAAAGAAACACGCGTCGATAATCCTTCGGCGGCCGCGCCGAAGATGATTGGAAGGCTGACGGTTCGGCCTTCCTGACTGACAAAGCGTCCGGGCCCGGCCCCGTCAATGCCTGCGAGAGCCGAAAGGCTCTACCCCGTCACCTCTCTCTGTCTCGGGAACAGAGATGAACGCGGCCCCCGGCCGCTCCCCCAAATCACTGCGCTGCGGAGATAGCGCGCCCTATAGGAGCCAATCCCGATGGCTAATAATATCCTCACGCCGTCTATGATCACGCGGTACTCGATCCGGATGTTTCTGAACACGAACTATTTCATTCAGAACGTCTCCCGCCAGTTTGAAGACCAGTTCGGCAACGAAGGCGCCAAGATCGGCGCGCAGCTTCGTATCCGCTACGCCAACCAGTACACCGTGACGGACGGCCCCAGCATTTCCGTGCAGGACACGACGGAACAGCAGTTCCTCCTCACGGTCGCCACCCAGCGCCATGTCGACGTCGCCTTCACCTCGGCGGAAACCTCCCTTGATGTCGACGATTACATGGAGCGCATTGGTCTGCCCCCTGAAAAGTGATCCTCCGTGAAGTATGGGCTTATGAGCCTGATGGAGGACTGCGCAATGCCGAGGAAAAGACAGAAGGCGGAAGAGATCGTCGCGAAGCTACGGCAAGTCGAAGTGCTTAGCGCGCAAGGGCGACCGGTCGCGGAGGCGATCCGCTCGATAGGGGTGACGGAAGTTACATACTATCGATGGCGGTCGGAATACGGCGGCCTGAAGGGCGATCAGGTGAAGCGGCTGAAGGAGCTGGAGGCGGAGAATACGCGGCTCCGTCGAGCGGTGTCCGATTTGACGCTTGAGAAGCTGATCCTGAAAGAGGCTGCCTCGGGAAACTTCTGAGCTCCGCGCGTCGTCGCGCCTGCGTGGAGCATGTGATCGCCGAACATGGCGTTTCCGAGCGGTTCGCTTGCCGGGTTCTCGGTCAGCATCGCTCCACGCAGCGCAAGGTTCCGACCAAGCCCGATGACGAAGCGGCATTGATCGCCGACATCACGGCGCTCGCCATCCAGTACGGCCGCTATGGCTACCGCCGCATCACGGCGATGTTGTGGGAGCGAGGCTGGAAGGTCAACGTCAAACGGGTCGAGCGGATCTGGCGACGCGAGGGGCTGAAAGTTCCGGCCAGACAACCCAAGCGCGGGCGTCTCTGGCTCAATGACGGCTCGTGCGTCCGGCTGCGCCCGCAATGCCCCAACCACGTCTGGTCCTATGACTTCGTCGAGGACCGCACTCATGATGGCAGGAAATATCGCATGCTGAATATCATCGACGAATTTACCCGCGAATGCATCGCGATCAGGATTAACCGGAAGCTGAAGGCAGCGGACGTCATCGACGTTCTCTCGGACCTCTTCATCTTGCGAGGGGTTCCGATCCACATTCGTTCCGACAACGGCCCGGAGTTCATCGCCAAGGCGTTGCGTGACTGGATTGCCGCCGTCGGCGCGAAGACCGCCTACATCATGCCGGGCAGTCCCTGGGAGAACGGCTATTGCGAGAGCTTCAACTCGAAGCTGCGCGACGAGCTTTTGAATGGTGAAATCTTCTACACTCTCAAGGAGGCGAAGGTCGTCATTGAGCGATGGCGACGCCACTACAACACCGTGCGCCCGCACTCATCGCTGGGCTACAAGCCGCCAGCCCCGGAGACCCTGCAATGGCCGGCTTCGCAATCCGGACCAGCTTCGCCCGCCACGCCAGCAATAGCGCCAGGGCCGACAATGCACTAACATTCAAACTGGATCACCCCATGGGGGCAGGCCACTCCAAGCGGATGTGCGCAGCATCGTCCATCCCACGGAGACGCTGACATGAACACGCTCGTAAGCATCGGGCCGGTCGTTGAATTTCTGAAGCCCGCCATCCAGGACGTCGCGGCGGTCGTGATCCTCGCGGGACTCGGCGCCGTGGGGAATCTCGCGCGTAAATATCTCAAGATCCAGATCTCCAGTTCGCAGATGGATCTCGTGCGCAAGGCGATGGCGGACGAAGTGCATCGCATGGTCGGCGAAGGCGTCGACAAGCTCTCGACGATCAACGTCAACGTCGAGTCGCCGCAGGTGGCGCGGGTCGCTAACGCCGCGATCGCTAATGCCGGGCCCGTTGTCGCGAAGTTGGGCATCACTCCCGATGAGGTGAAGGCGTTGGCCCTCAGCACGATTGGCGCCTATCAGGCGAGCGTCGAGAGCAATCCCGCGCCTGTCGTTGTATCGCCCGCGCCGATCGCCGCGCCGCCGGCGGCCGCAGGTCTCGTGACCACCTAAGAAGTTCGCCGAGGAAGGCTTTCAGGGGATAATTCGAAATGGCGGACGAAGGCGAAAATCGTGAACACCGGCTGCTCAACGAGCGCTGGACGTGGGAAAAAGAAATGGTTGCACTCACATCGGACAACCAAGCCAGGATCAGAAATCTCGAAGAGGGGATTAAGCCGCTAGCCCAGCTTTCCCTCAATCTCGAGCGGTTTGTCGCGAAGTTCGAAGCGCTCATCGATCGCTTTGAATCCGTAGAGAATATGCGCGAGGACCTCGATCAGCTCATAGCCAGCGAGAACCAACGCAAAGGCGCCGACGCGCGGAACATACGAAACTCGCTCCTGGGTGGACTTGGAGGGGGTTTGGCGTCCGGCGTGGGCGCTTGGCTGCTGACGCACATAAAATGAGGACGCCTGCAATGACTAGATTGGTGGTCAAGGTCCTTTTGTTTGCGATGCTGGCGCTGGCGCCGGCTGCGGCTCATGCGCAAATGCGCGCGTTCGTTGTCACCTCATGCGACTCTCTGCCGGCGATCTATAATCCGGGTAGTCAGGGCATTCCGGTAATCGACGAGACCGGCGCCGCTTGCACGGGTGGTGGAGGAGGTGGCGGCGGTGGCGCGATCAGTCAGCCTCTGGGTGGCGCAACTCCGCTGGCTCAGGCTGTTGCGGTCACTATCGTCCCCAACGTGAAGACGCTGACGGATCGCAGCGGCGCGGTAACGACGGGCGGCACCTCTCAGACTTTGGTCGCGTCGGTCTCTGCTAGAATGACGATCTTCATCGAGAATCCGTGCACAGCCGCTTCGCAAAATATCACGACGGCCGAGAGCCTCTTCATCAACTTCACGGCTGCTGCATCTACGACGGCAGGCGGATCGATCGAGCTAGCCCCCTGTGGGGTTTATAGCACGGGCACGGGACCGGTTTCGACCGAGGCGATTACGGTCACAGCGACGACGGCCGGCCATAGGTGGACCGCGAAGATCGAGTGAACATGGTTGAGATTAGTGGCGCTGGTCCACGGAAGGACAAATTTACAACCATCACGATAATTGGCATTCCTGTTTCGGGGTTTTGCTGGTCGTGATTTGACCCACAAATGTGGCGGACCGAGTGTTGCAACATTTAAGAACGCAACAATTTGTTATGGAGTGGGGGCGATTGGTTGGCCTCAATCGTCCCCATTTTCCGACAATCCTCGATTTGCGGCGACTTTTTTCGAAGTTGAAATCACGTCGTAACATCGCTGTTCCACTCGTATTGACCGACTATGCTGGAGGGGCAGTCGAGCTCCAGTCTGGTCAAAAATCGCGGGTCTCCGTCCCGCGGGAGCCGGGCCGTTTCGCCACCCCCTTGTCGTTGCATGAAACTCCCCAAGGCCCAACGATCGTGTTCCGGTAGTGAGAACTGCCCCCGCCGCCGTTCACCTCCGGCGAGCGGGGGTTCCTTTTCAAAAGCCGAGGGCGGGACTGCCAGCCTCGTCCATTTTCTCTCCCTTCGCGACAATCCTGAGCTTTTCGTTCGGCAGAGGTCGTTGAAGCGCAATAGCTTGCTCGATCGATCCTTCGAGCCATGCATCCATTTCCTCGGGCGTCGTGAGCAGCACCGGCATGGCCTTGGCATGTATCGGGCGCACTATCTCATTCGCTTCTGTCGTCAGAAGCGAAAACAGACGGTGCTCGCGCGTCTCGCCCTTCCGCTCACCGCTCCATAGCCGCCAGATCCCCGCGAAGGCGAAGAGGGGCCGGCTCTCATCTAGCGCGAACCAATTGGTGACCTTTGGCCGACTGTCGGTCCACTCACAAAACGACGTCGCCGGCACAAGGCAGCGCCATTCAGCCTTGAGCCAGCCGCGCCAATACGGCGAGGCCAGATTGCGGACGTTGGTGATCGGGACCTTGCCGAGGTTCGGCGGCGGCGGGAAGCCCCAGCGCATCAGCGACAGCTCGCGCTCGCCGTCCGACGCCCTGCGAACCACCGGAGCCATCATGTCGGGGAAGATGGCCGGCATCAGCGGCAGATTGCCGGCCAGATCACGCCGGAACCTGAACAACTGGCGTATCGCATCCTGATTGCGGGTCATGGAGTAGAGGTTGCACATACGCTCACGAAATCGCGTCAGAGGAGCGATCGTCAATCGGCGCCAATGCCGTGCCGTTCCCAAAGGATCCACTTTTCTTTGAGCGACCGGAATGCATTCGCCGACCGGTAGCACCTGCAGAGCCAGTATCGATCCCGATGCAACTTAGCAGGAGGCGTTCATCGGGCGGCAGAGGGGAGGCTGGGATCGCCCGAACACCTCAGTGACCGGTTGGAGCAATATAGCCAACCTGACTTTGTGTAACCGATAAGCCACATCGCCCAAAAACCGGCATTCTTATCGTCACAAAAGGTTGTAAAAGAGCAGAAACAAGCAGAAGTTGAGGAGGTCAACCAAAAATTAAGGGGGGAACGAATGTTACGGCATACTCTACTTGCTTCCGTCGCTTCCATTATGCTGACAGGGTCGGTCCTTGCGGCCGATCTTCCTTCCCGTGCTCCGCCGCCGGTATATCTGCCGCCAGCGCCGATCTTTACCTGGACCGGCTTCTATATCGGTGCTCAGGTTGGTTATGCTTGGGGTACCTCAAACGGTAACATCGGCGATAATTTTGGTGACTTTTCTTCCTTAAGCGTCAGCAATAGCGGCGTCATCGGCGGCGGTCATGTCGGCTATAATCTGCAGTGGAACCAGTTCGTCATCGGCCTCGAAGGCAGTGTCGATGGCGCCAGCCTGAACAAGACTTTCTCTGGATTCGTTTCAGAGAATGGGGTATTCCCAGGGTTCGCCCCTCCCGTTACTGTCCATTCCAACGTCGACGTTATGGGCTCGGTCCGTGGCCGCCTCGGCTACGCTTGGGATCGCGTCCTGATATACGCCACGGGCGGCGTCGCTTTTGCTGGCGTAAACAGCAGCATTTCGACTCCGTTTGGGTTCGACAGCGCATCGTCGACGCGGGTTGGCTGGACCGTCGGCGGCGGCCTTGAATATGCCATTACCAACAATTGGTCGATCCGGGCGGAATATCGCTATTCCGATTTCGGCCATACCACCGTATTTGCCAGCAATTCCTTCAACTTTCCTCTGTTGGCTTCGGTCGGCGCATTTGCTAACCGCCACACTACCGAAAACCAGGTGCAGGCCGGCGTCAGCTACAAGTTCGACACGTTCGCTCCGCCCGCTCCGATTGTCGCCAAGTACTGAGATCTAGCTCGTCGTCTTTCTTTTCAGGGGAAGCAGGGAAGGCTCGGCCGATTGGCCGGGCTTTCTCGCGTTCTCGCTGCAGGCGATGGTGGCACATTCGCTCGTGGAACGCGTCTAAGAGTCCGTTTGACAACTATGGGTGGGTTATCCGGCGGATCAACAAGCCGGCCATAGCGACCTCGATCATGGCGTGAGAGACGTCTATCCGGGCCTCGTAGTCTCGGACGAGACGCCTGTGGCGGGTCATCCATCCGAAGGTCCGTTCGACGACCCATCGTCTCGGCAGAATCACGAATGCGGCCTCGGTACGCCGCACGATCTCGACGGTGAAGTCGAGAAAAGCCGCTTTGTCGAGCAGTCGCTGGCGATCGTAGGCGCTGTCGGCGAACAGGTGTTTGACCCGCGGCCAGCGTTTTTGGATGGCCTCAAGAACGGCTTGCGCGCCTGTGCTGTCGGCGATATCGGCCGTGGTGAGATTGACCATCAGCAGACGTCCGTCGGCGTCGACCGCGATATGGCGTTTGCGCCCGACGATCTTCTTGGCGCCGTCGAACCCGCGTGTTCCCTGCGGCGCCGGGGCTTTGACGGACTGGCTGTCGAGCACCGCCGCGCTCGGTTCGGCGTTGCGGCCCGTCCGCGCGCGGTCGATCATCAAGGCGACATCGTGAAGGGTGCGAAACATCAGACGCCGGGTCAGGCGGCGAAACCACCAGTACACCGTCTGCCAGGGCGGGAAGTGAACCGGCAGCATCCGCCACTCACATCCCGACCGCACCAGATACCGGATGGCGTTCAAAACTTCGCGCAGGTCTGTCCGTCGGGGGCTTCCGGTCGCTCCCGCCTTCGGCAGAAACGGCTCGACCGAAGACCATTCCTCATCAGTCAGGTCGCTCGGATAGCGCTTCGTCTTCTTCTCAATCTTGGCCATTCGGCCACGGCTCTTGGCTGTCCACATCGAAAGCGTGAATCATAACCAAAGAACCATGTCAAAGTTGTCAAACAGACTCTAAGAGCGATCGTCAATCGGGGGCAACCAATGCATCCTCGCCGCTCGCCGGCGATTGCCCCGTGGGAACGCAGACAGGCATTGCAGAGTCGTTGGGCGCATTTTTCATCGATCTCGACTCGCCGCCGCGACCGCTGGATCTCCCGACGGAGAGTCAACACCGGCTAAAGGTGATCAAGGGCGATAAAAGCGCGGCTTAGGCTAGCGATAGATCCGCTAATGTTGACGCATTAGGTCCCTTGCCAGGGGCCGGATAATTAGTCGACGGCAGCCCCCATCGTTAGATCAATATGTCGCCATCGGCCGGCAGCGCTAGGCAAAGTCCATATTAATTTTCATATATACAAAATAGTCGGGGGGCTCTATGCCTTCCTTGGGATTTCAAGGACAGGGTGATTGCGATGGCGTTGAGCACTGAAATGCGCCGACTTGAAGCGAAATGCAGCGCGCGTAATGGCTGGCCGAAGTGGCTTCAATGGCTAGAGATTAGCGGCATCCGAGGCTGGCATGGGCAGCGGATATCTTTCGATTTCCCCATAGTGGCCATCGTTGGCGAAAATGGCTCGGGAAAAAGCACAATTTTGCAGTCTGCGGCGTGCGTATATCAGAACCCCGATGGGCGAACTTGGTATCCAACCGAGTTTTTTCCGGAAACAGCTTGGGATCACATAGACAACGTCCGTATTGGATTTTCCTATCGCCAGGGCGAAAAGCCTTCAGAAAGCTCGATAAGAAAACCGACAACGCGATGGCTCGGCCAACCCGCTAGGCCATTGAGAAGCGTCTCTTATATTGGCTTGGATAGGTTGCAACCCGTCTCTACTCGTGTTGGTTATGCAAGAATTGCAAAAACAAAACATCAGGAAAAATCTGCCAAAGATTTTGATAAGGATCAACTGCAAAGATTATCGTTCATTATGGGCGAAGAATACGATTTTGCTAAAATGGCTATTTCAAGCATAGATGATAATAGAGAGATTCCTGTTTTATCTAAATCTAGTATGCCATATTCAGGTTATCATCATGGCATGGGCGAATTAACTACAGCGGAACTGATCAGCGAAAACATAACTAAATATAGTCTCGTCCTGATTGATGAAATTGAATCTTCTCTTCATCCACGCGCCCAACGCAGATTGATACGAGATTTAGCGCGCATTGCTCGAGACACTGAATGTCAAATAATTCTTAGCACTCACTCTTCTACTATCTTAGAAGAGCTACCAATGAATGCTAGAATTTATATTCTGCGCAATAGCTCTGGAAGATCGATTGTCAACGGAGTAACTCCGCAATTTGCCATGACAAAAATGGACGATGAGGACCATCCGGATTGCGAGGTCTATGTCGAAGACGAGCGGGCTAAGACGTGGTTAGCAGAAATACTTAGCAAACATGCACCAGATCTGTTCGTTCGTTGCCGCATTATTCCCTACGGAACAGCAAATCTCGGCGTGGCGCTTGGCCAAATGGCAAAGGCAAAGCGATTTCCTCGGCCGACCGTCATATTCCTCGATGGTGAGCAGGAGACTGCGGACGGATGCATATTGCTTCCGGGTGGTGATGCTCCTGAGCGGGTCGTATTCGATAACTTGGGCAAAGGGGGCTGGGGTGACATACATGTACGCATAAGCCGCGACTATTCGGACGTGTCGGACGCATGCCAAAAGGCTATGACGCTTTCGGATCACCATGAGTGGGTTAAGGCGGCGGCTAACCAGCTGCGGTGCGGTGGTGACGTTCTATGGCAGGCTATGTGTAGTGAATGGGCTAAGGTAAAACCGGTCAACGAAGTCCAATATCTACTAGAAGGAGTACGGGACGCTATTCTCTATACCTAGCTCCGCCCATCCGAACTTCTCGATACCGCTTTATTCAGACTTCTACAATTCCTTTGAAACTTGCGGCCCGCAGCAGCCCGTCGCCGGTCAATCCACGATAGGCGATCTCGATATGGAATATTGGCATTGTCCAGACAGCGCCGGCGACCTTCAAACCGCTGATCGCGGGCTGTTCCGTGCGGATGAAGTCTAACCCCTCTTTCAATTCCTTTGAGACGGGTGCCGAGAAGCCCGTCCCGACCCCACCGACATAGCGGAGCCCTTCCGGCTCCTTGGCAGCTAGCAGAAGCTTGGCAACCGCCCCTTGCACGGCCGCAGATGGCTCGTAGCCGATCACGACGAACTCGCCAGACTGCACGCATTTCGTCTTGAGCCAGTCCTTGCTCGGCCCAGAGCGGTACGGTCGATCAAGTCGCTTGGAAACGATCCCCTCAAGCTCGTTTTCGCTCACGATCTTGAACATCGCCGCGCCGTCACCGCCGTATTCCTCGCTGAGCAGGATGGGCGGCTTGTTTCGGATGCTGTCGGCCCGCGAGCGCCTGGCGGCCCTCGCCG
Source organism: Methylocella sp. (assembly GCA_037200525.1). Lineage (NCBI taxonomy): Bacteria > Pseudomonadati > Pseudomonadota > Alphaproteobacteria > Hyphomicrobiales > Beijerinckiaceae > Methylocella > Methylocella sp. The sequence goes on from JBBCGG010000001.1 coordinate 2,946,642, forward strand.
GATTTAAAGCTGTCTTAAGCCGCAGCGTTGGGTCAGCCGGTCTTGCGCAAAAGCGCGCCGTTGGCCCCGTGGATTTCGTATTCGCGGAGCCGATGCCGGGTGATGCACCCCTCGAGAATGTAGGGATCGTCATCGACCATCTTCTGCGCCGCTTCCAGCGACGACGCCTCGTAGAGGAACAGGCCACCATCGTCTGGCTGAAGCAGGGTGCCCGCGGAGATCACCTTGCCCTCGCCGATTAGGTTGAGCTGGTAGGCTCGATGCTTGGGGCGCACGCGCTGGATCTCGGCCTTGTCGCCGTAGTCCATGATGCAAGCGTAGATCATTGGTCTAAGCTCCTAATGTGTTGATTTCCGCTGAGAACTGACCTGGGAGGGCCAGGAATTTCCACTGAGAATTGACCCGGCTTTTTATGGTCGTGGGGTTAGTTTGAGTCAAGGCATCGTCGTGCGCGGCGCCGACACCAACCGGCTGCGTCCAGAATGACCGCTTCGCCGTCGATGACGGCAGACTGCACCGGGAGCAGGAGCAGGGCGCCGGCGATAGCCGGAAAGCGCGGCGTCCAGTCGAAGCCGTTGCGGATCGTCACTTTGCCGCCCGAGACATAGGCTGAAACCCGGTAGCCGTCCCATTTGATCTCGTGGATCCACTTCTCGCCGGATGGCGGCTTGGCGACCAGCGTTGGCAGGCAGGGCGGAATCCACTTGGGGAGCGGGCGGTCGAAGAGGCCGGGCTGTTTCGGGTCTGCCGGCTTAGGCACGATCGCACGACTCGAACCCGTTCCGGCGCTACGTCGGTTTTACGGGCTCGTGGACGCTGCGGCTGGGGCATTTGGCCATCGTTGCAAGCGTAACATAGGCCAACCGGTGGACAAAAAGCGGACCAGACGCCCAGCGGGGAATCAACGCTTTCCTGACGCTCCTCGGAATGAAAAAGAGAGGATTGCGGCCACGAGGAAAGGCTAGCAGAGGCGCGGGGCGCGCTGCAATGAATGCGACACGAAAAGGTGGGAGACTACCAGCCGTAAGTAGTTGAAATTATATGCGGCAATATTTCTCCCACCTATGTGATAACTAATTGATTTCACTAGTTAAGAGTTGGCCTACCTCCCCACCAAATTGATTTCATTGCATCTTTGAATTTGACGCCGCCTTCAGGCCCCCGCTCGTTCGGGTTCGATCGGGCTGCGGGCTCGAAGGCTATCATCAGGCAAACGCTGTCGAATCCATGGGCTGCCGCCTTAAGCTGTAATATTGATTATTGACAACTGTTGGTTTGCATCGCATGGTCATTAAATTATATTACGTATGACTTTAGGAGGATTGGCTTACCAGCCGATCCTCTGTCGCTGGCTTTCTGGCGGCCAATTCTCGCGCCGACCTTATGCTTCAGACTTTTAGCTGCATCCGTTCATCTTAAACGAGCGCTTGCCATAACTGATTCATTTCAGTTCCGGGCGAGCTCTTCATCCACGCTGTGCGGCGATCTTGTCTCTCAACGCTTCGATCCGTTGGATGATTTTGCGAGCGCTTATTGGCTTCTGTGGCATCTAACATTCCCGCCGCGGTGCTCGATGATTGCGCAGCACCGAGCGCGATTTTCGGCGCATCGAGATGAAGCGATTCCGCATCCTTTCCTCGCGTTGCGCCAACATCCCGCATTGCGGCTGTAGTCATTTGACGCCGATCAGTAGTCTGGCCGTAACTCGCGCTCGTTAGCTTCTCGTTGCTCGAGCCGATGAGTTGGACTGCGCTCGGAACGATGCGGTCACAATCTCGGCGCCCTTTTTACCAATCTAAAGTGACGAGATCGCATGAAATTTCTTATCGCGTCGACCCCCGCAACCGGCCATCTCAATCCATTGCTTGCGATCGGGCGCATCTTGATCGATGAAGGCCACGAGGTCGTTGGTATATCCGCGAGCTTTCTGCGCGACCGCATTGAAGGCATCGGCGCGGCGTTCCGCGCCTTTCCGGCGGGCGCCGACCTCGACTTGCGCGACATCGACGCGGCATTTCCCGAACGGAAAAACATACCTCTCGGGCCTGAAGAGGCGCGCTTTACGATGACGCGCGTGTTCATCGACCCGGTCCCAGCTCAGCATGAAGGCCTGAAGCAGGTTCTGCGGGACTTCCCGGCTGACGTCATTATCGCCGACAATCTATTTCTTGGCGCCTTGCCGATGCTGCTTGGACCACGGTCGGAACGTCCGGCTATTGTTTTGTGTGGAAGCACGCTTCTATTTGCGCGCCGTGAGGACGGAGCGCCGCATTTCCTTGGGTTGCCGCCAGCAAGCAGCGAAGCCCAGCGTCAAGAATATGCCGCCATCTTCGAAAAGACTAAAGCGGATGTGACTGATCCTATACGCGAGTACTTGAACGATCGCCTGGCGGGCTTGGGCGTCCGGCCATTATCCATCGATCTTTTCGATGCTCTCATAAAGTTGCCAGACGCCTATCTGCAGTTGACGGTTCCAAGTTTCGAGCTTCCGCAACGCGATGTGCCCGACACGGTGCATTTCGTCGGCGCCGTCTCAATCGTTCCGAATCAAGCCACTGTCCCGACCTGGGCCGACGAATTGGATGGCTCGCGCAAAGTCGTGCTGGTCACTCAGGGGACGGTGAATAATTTCGATTTCGGCCAATTGGTCGCCCCGACGCTCGCGGCGCTCGCCAACGAGCCTGATGTGCTCGTGATCGCGACCGCCGGCGGTCGTCCAATTGATTCCATACCCGGGCCAATTCCCAGCAATGTCCGCTTGGCCAGCTATCTGCCGTTCGAATGGGTGCTGCCCAAGATCGATGCGCTTGTCACTAACGGCGGCTATGGCAGCGTCAATCAGGCTCTGAGCTTTGGCGTTCCGCTTGTCACAGCCGGGCTGACCGAAGACAAAGCCGACGTCAACATCCGTGTCGCCTGGTCCGGGGTCGGCATTAATCTCGCCACCAACGATCCGACGCCGCAGGCGCTACGCGAGGCGATCCGGGCCGTTCTGGATCAACCCAGTTATCGTGCGCGCGCCTCAGCCATGGCCAAGGAGTTCGGCTGCGCCGATACGCGATCCGAAATCCTCCGGATCCTTCGTCAGGTCTCGGGCATTTACGCCGAAGAAGCAGCCCAGTGATGCGACAGCGCTAAGGATTCCGCGCTGCGAGCCGTTAATGCTTGCAGCGCATTAAGGTGTGTGCTTCCGGTCCTCGCATCCTCGGCCGCCTCGTGCGGGCGAGGATTTTTTTCGGCGAGGGGTACGAGATCGCGGTGACAGAGCGCCGTCGATTTGGGAGGACTTTTCAACCGCAACCACGTCGCGCCTGCGCCCATCGTCGCCCGCTTGCGCGTATATTGCGAGCCGGCGTCAGGTATTTTCGTACTTCCGCGGTATGATGCTGGTCGATGGGCAAGCAAAGGCGCTGCGGCTAGCGGCCGTATGGTATGCCGCAAGCGCAGTCATTGGAAGGCATCTCACGTCGCATCGACTGATCCAGCGCGCGGTTACGTGATGATTGCGACGAAAGCGATTATCGCACGTGCGAAGGACTCACAACCTTCAGATGCCGCGCCTGCCGATCCGAGACCTCTGACGCCCTCGATCTTGCGGCGATCCCGCTCCAGGCTTCTTCAAACGTATCGCCAAATCCGATTTGGCGCGGCGCGTTCACTCTCAAATCGCTCTTCTCGATGCACCAATGGCCGCCCAGCGAACTGATGAGGAGCTGATTGTATCCAGGCCTGTGCTTCCGAAGGAGTTCTAACAGAGCAGCTTCTTCGTCGCTGACTTCGAGCATAAGCCGGTCTCCACGTTTTTTTGTATATGATGCCATCGGTAACCTCGCATTTGAGCGTCACGACCATTGAGGCGAGGCAGGCAGGCCGCGTCTAATGGGTGTGTGCCCTTGGTCCTTTTTTAGCGGGACCCCCGCCAGCCCGTTGAAAGGGCGGCAAGGGCGGTTTATCCAATCTGCCGAATCGCTGTCGTTGAGCCTTGAAGACGATCTTGAATCTTCAAGGGAGTAGCGAAGCGGTCCGGCTCCCCGCTGGGAAAGCCCGCACTTCTTGGTCCGGTTCCAAACAGAACCGGCTAGAATTGCATATCGAATGGGAAGACATTGAATTGATACTGTTGCACGCGGATTTCACGACTGTTGCACTTGTAAGCTGGCTGCCAAACGCTTCAGAATCGACAGTCGCGAGCCGACCTCGGCGGCGAGTGCGCGGCTAAAAGCAACCTTGGATTGTCGAATTTAAGGCAGCAATATTGACTAATTTCCCAGTTTTAATGCGGAGAATCAGGCTGTGCCGGGGCTGCGCCAGGGGACGAAGGAACCGCGCGCTTGGCGGCCGGCAGCGCGAGCGATCAGGCGGCGGCTGACGGATTTCAATGAAGTTGCGGTGGCGCTGACGAAAGGCGTGGACGCTTTACGGACCAGCCTTTTCGATGGGCCTGGCGGCGTTCTCCGGCCGGCGCCTTTTAGGGCGACTCGCATGCACCCTTCGATCGAAAGGTCGAAGCGCCGGTCGCGCCGCGCTAGCGCAAGCTGGAGATCGATTTAAGCGTTGTCTCAATGCATCATCCCGAACAGCCGCAGACTGTTCGGGATGATTTCTGGACGCATCGCTAATGATGAAAATGGAACGGACTGTTAGAACTTCACGATAATGTCGCCGCCAAATGTAAGCTGCGAGCTTTTTGTTCCGACATCAAAGGGCGTGGTGCTGTTCAACGAGGAATCATAGCGAATTTCAGGCCTGACTGTAATGCTTTTCAAGAACGGCGCCTCCGGAATGGCCGGGGCGGAGATGTTGAGACCAAGAGTAAGCTCGAGATAAGTTGTCGGAGCTGGAGCAAAGGCCCCCGCCACGGGAAAGCCGCCGTTGAAAGGGAAACCGTGTTGGGCGTTGGCGAAATTGAAGTTGCCGGGGGCTCCGAGAGACGAAACGAAGAAGTTGTTGTTATCGCGCCAGACCTCGGCGCGGCCGACGATCTTCAGCCAATCGTTGATCGCGTAGGCCGCATATTGCGCAATGCCATAGCCGTCGAGGCCGCCTGCGGCGTCGTCGTGGATGTAATTGACGTCGGTGGTGAAGATGAGCTTGTCGGTCGCCTTCCAGATCACGACCATGTCGTTCAGAAAGCGCAACGTAGAGTTCGGGTTGCAGCCGCCGCATGCTGCGATGCCGACGGGCGTATCCGCGTTTTGCGGACCGATGTTTGTGATCGCCAGAACCGTAAGATTGCCGCCTAGCAGGTTCAGTCCGATTCCCCCTTCAAACCCGGCGCCGCCATTGTTGTCTCCCTGACCATTGCCGAAGGTCGTATTCACGCCAGTATTGACGCCGGCATAGATATCGACCTCGGGAATGACGTGGGCGACGGCCGTGATGCCGGTCAGCTTGAAGGGAATGCCGAAGTTGAAGATATAGGAATGCGAGTAAAGTAAATTGTCCCCTGCGGGAATGACTTCGGCGCCTTCCAAAGTGACATATTGGCCCGCTTTGACGTCGATGCCGCCAGAGAACAGCCAGGGCAGGTGGACCTGCACATTGGCTTCGACGACATCGAGCTGATACCTGTCGTTGATGGCGTAATCGAGTTCGCCGAGAAAATGGGTGTAACGCGCGTCCGACCCGTACATGCCCTGAATCTTGAAGCCGAAATCATAGTCCTTCGACGTCGGATCGATTGGACGTTGGATTGTCAGCAACGCCTGGTTCAGCAGCAGAGAGTTTGCTTTGTCAGTGAACAGATGCCCGAAGTTCAGCCCATTTGCGGGGTCAGCCGGATTTATGGTGATGCCGGCCTCAACTGCGCCGGTTACTGCAAACGTATCCCACCAGGAGGGCGGCGGCTTTGCGGGCGCGAGATCTGCGGCGCGCGCGAATTGTCCTAGGTTGAGCAGGATAAAACTGGCGCAAAGCGTCGGCAGGACGGATGATCTTGATAGCGTAGCCATGGTTCCACTCCCATTAGCGCCGTCGAGAACTATAAAAAGCGCATAGGATGCGTGGACATTCAATCAATCAATCTTGTGCGAGTTTGATTTGCTATGTCTGATGTGTTCCTGCCACAGTTGGGGCGTTTGTGCGCCATATTGCTACTTAAAGGAACTGTATTTGCTTAAATAGAGGTCAGAGGGAGCCGGTAATTCCTCCGTCGCTCCCCCTTGCCGCAGCTGTGGCCGCAATCGCCCACGTCGCCGCACGGGAGAATAAAGATTTGTCCGCCGCTTCGATTCTCATTTACGTAAACTTTTCGAAGCCGATGTCGCGTTCCTCGGCCATTTTGAGGGCGGATCGCGCGGCGTCACGCCTCCATCAACGCCGATACATGCGCCGCCGCCGAGCGGGCGAGACCGTCCAAATCATAGCCGCCTTCGAGAATCGAGACGATGCGCCCATTGGCGCGCCGTTCGGCGATCTCCATCAGCCGCGTCGTGACCCAGGCGAAATCGGGCTCGACGAGATTGAGGCCTCCGAGCGGATCTAGGCGATGGGCGTCAAAACCGGCCGAGATGACGATCAGGTCCGGCACGAAAGCCTCGATTCGCGGCAGAATGCGGCTGGTCATCGCTTCGCGGAATGCGAGGCCGTCATCGCCGGCCGATAAGGGCGCATTGACGATGGTGTCGTGCTCCCCCCGTTGATCGACTGCTCCGGTGCCTGGAAAGAGCGGCATTTGATGCGTGGAGGCATAAAGAACTGTCGGGTCGCTCCAGAAGATCTCCTGCGTCCCATTGCCGTGGTGAACGTCGAAATCGACGATCGCCACGCGCTCCGCGCCATGAGCGGCCTGCGCATGGCGCGCTGCGACCGCGACAAAATTGAAGAAGCAAAAGCCCATTGGCCGGGCTGTCTCAGCGTGGTGGCCGGGCGGCCGCACGGCGACAAAGGCGTTTTTCACCGCGCCGCGCATCACTTCATCGACCGCCGCCACAGCTCCCCCGACGCCGTGGCTGAGAGCGTCCCACGTGCCCGGACTCATGACCGTGTCGGCATCAAGACGGCTGCGGCCTTCGGCGGGAGCGGCGGCCTCGATCGCCTTGACGTAATTCGCGGGATGAACGCGAAGAAGCGCCTCGCGGACAAGGCCGGGGGCCAGCGCGCGATGGAGGGCTTGGAAGCGCTCATGTTCGAATGCGCGTTCGATGGCGCGGATGCGGTCCGGACGTTCCGGGTGTCCAGGACCGGCATCATGCTCGAGACTTGAGGGATGGGTCACAAAAAGAGTGGTCACCAAAAGAACTCGCTCATGGATCGCGCTGGCGAGGCCCGCGGTCGCCGCAACCATGATCTATTCGGAAGAGCGAGTTTACAATGGGCCTCGGGCGGCGCCCCAGAGGGATCGCTCAGGTTTGAATGCCGTCCGCCGCGGCGGACGAGCTGATGGTGACTTCGACCACCTCGGGAGGCCGCAGAAACCTGATCGGCAAATGCGACGTGCCAAGACCGCCCGAAATGATCAGATGGCGGTTCTTGTCGATGATATGCCCGTAGACCAGATCCCCGAAGATCCGCGCATAGCGCTTTTGCGGGCCGGGCAGATTGACCTGGCCGCCATGCGTGTGTCCGCATAAGGTCAACGCGACCCGATCCGGCATGCGCCGGAACACGAACGGTTCATGCGCGAGCATCACGACCGGCGCGGAATCGGCGATCAAAGCCATCGTTCCAGGCAGATCGTCTACGCCGCCGGGGCTCTCGCGATCCCTTGGTCCCGCGATCTGATCGCCAAGGCCGGCCACCCAAAAGGGTTGACCGTCCTTGCTTAGCCGGACGGCGTTATTTTCAAGGACTCTTATATTGGCGTTGATTAACGCGTTGCGTACGCCCACGGCGTCGTCGCTCGGCAAATTCGGCAGCGCGCCGTGGAGCCAATCATGATTGCCAAGCACTGCAAAAACGCCGAGCGGAGCCTTTAACACCGAAAGGGCGGGGCCCCACTGCTCGGGCATGACCGGGTCGGTCAAAATCGTATGCCCGCCGCTAAAATCACCGAGGAGAAAGATGACGTCCGGCTGAAGAGCGTTGGTCAGCTCGGCGATTGAACGAATTCGATCCGCCGGCATCCATGGGTCGCAGGCGTGAATATCGGCCAGAACGGCCGCCTTGAGGGTTAGATCCCGTGGCCAGTTTGGAGGAGCGACGGCATAGGAGGTCACCTTGAGGCGCAGGCCCGGCTCGAATGCGAAAGCATAGGAACCAAGGCTAGCAGTCGCCCAAACGACGCCGCCGGCGCTTTGTAGGAAAAGCCGACGGCTAAGATTGCTCATATAAACACTCTACCGCATCGCTCGGGAGGAACCAACCCATAGTTGAGTAGAGTTCGGCTTAATTCGGGAACGAGATTCCCAGAATAGTCTTCTAGGCGGCCTTTTCCTCGCGAATGACGGCAGGGTTTTGCCCGGCATGGATTTGTGGGGCCTTCTGCGTCTTGTTCGATTCCAAGGCCGCCGCAACGGCTGATATTCCAATCTCGCGATAGAGCCGGGACAGAAGGTCGCGCGGAACATTCTGGCGGGCGGCTGGTTGTTCGGGTTGCTGTGTCATGATCTGGCTCGTCTAGTTGGAGGCGGAATGGCGCATTTTGAGTTTCGTTTGAAGGATCATGTGGCGTGAAAGTTAATGCCGTCTAACCCTTTTGGATTTGTTTGCGGCAGGCTGTGGAGAAGCCGGCTCGCCATAGGGCGATAAAAACAGACCGCCGCCGCTTTGCCTGTGCGGAATCGCTCAGTCTGCGGCGCGTGCGGTTGCGTCCTTGCGCCGGGCTCCCTGTTCAGGGCCGCGAAGCAAGTCAGCCAAGCCGCCGGCCAGAGGTTCGTTTTCCTTCATCCTGACGATTGAGCGCGGACGGCGAGCTGGTGCGCTCTGTCCAGTCCAAGCATGTTGGCATCCGGGCATTTTCTTGACGGGCTCGGCGCGGGCGCGGGTTTGTCCGAGTAGACTCTAACCTTTTCAGGTAAGGTTTAAAGAGGTGTTATGATTTAGTCCCTGATATCAGCAGATGATCCGCATTGGGGAGAAAATTGCCGATCAAAGAGCAAGCTGAAACGCCGCGTCGGGCAGATCACAATCAGTTGAGTTTCGTATCAAGAATTGTTTTGTGACGACGAGCAAATGACGTCTTCATGCTGGGTCTTGTTCCTGGCGCTTTCTCACCGCATAAGCCGCATTACGTCTTGACGCAATGCACCGAAGGAGCTGCGGGTTGAGCGAGCTTATGCAAATGAAAACAAGGGCCGGGTTTTGGATCAGGGATTTATGCATAAACATCCACGGCCGGGTTCTGGCGGAGCCGGCGGCCCGAGCGGTTTTTTGGACGAGGCGAAGCCGCTCGCTCTAGGCGCGACGCTGGATGACGCGCAGGAACAGATTGCAGCCGCCGCCATAGCGCGGCGCCATTCAATTGGAAAAAAGCTCGCCGCTGGCTTAAGCCTCGCCATTGCGGCTTTTTCGATTTACATCCTCGGACGCACGCTCTCGGCCGTTAATCTCGGCGATTTGAGCGAGGCGATTGCCGCGACCGGAGGCGACCAGATCGCCGCCGCGGTGCTGCTGGCCGCGGTCTCATTCACCGCTTTGACCGGCTATGACGCTCTAGCTCTGCGCCAGCTCCGCGTCCGCGTCCCTTATAAAACCACGGCGCTCGCCTCGTTTACGAGCTACGCCATTTCTTTCACCCTCGGCTTCCCTTTGATCACCGCGGGCACCGTTCGATACTGGATTTATTCCCAGGTCGGCCTCGCGGCGAGCAAAGTCGCCAGCCTGACCCTCGTCGCCGGCGTGACGTTCTGGTTCGGCATGATCTTTGTAATCGGCGCGGGCCTTGCCTTCAGATCCGAGGCGATCAGCGCGATCAACCATTTCACTCCCGCTCTCAATTTGCTGATCGGCGTCGGTTTGCTTGGCGGCATCCTCGCTTATCTTGTCTGGGTGACGATCCGCCGCCGCAATGTGCGCTTTCAAGGCTTTCGACTCGAACTTCCAGGTCTTGGTCTGTCGCTCGGCCAGATCCTGCTTGGCATTATTGATCAATGCGCAGCTGCCGGCGTTCTTTACGTCCTGCTGCCGACGCATAGCACCATCGATTTCTTCACCTTCGCGGCCACCTATGTGTTTGGCTGCATCCTTGGAGTCGCCAGCAACGCCCCCGGCGGCATCGGGGTCTTCGAAGCGACGATGCTGAAGGCGGTGCCGGGGGTTGCGCAGGAACCTTTGCTGGCCTCGCTGCTGCTGTTTCGCGCCATCTATTATCTTGCGCCTTTCGTCCTTGCTCTCGCCCTTCTCGGCGCACATGAGAGTTTCCGCCGCTGGAGGAGCTTGCGCGAGGCGATGCGGCGCACCGAGGCGCAAGTGGACGATCTCGGCTAGACATGATTCCGAAAAGTTGCAGACTTTTTTGGATAAGATCATGCGTTGAAATAGCAAGAGCATGATCCCGAAAAGTTGCAGACTTTTCGGACAAAGATCATGCGTTGAAATAGCAAAAGCATGATCCCAAAAGTTGCGGACTTTTCGCGTAAGATCATGTGTTACAATAAAAAAGCGTGATCGATTCGTTTTGAAGAGATGATGCGCGAAGCTAAAGCCGTATAGAAGTCCTGGAGGCCGCGAACCTGCGCTCCAAAGCGACAGACGGAAACGCTGTCAAAAAACCTTCATGCTTTTAGTTCAACGCATGTTTTTTGTTGTGCGCTCTGAAATAGGGTGGCTGCCTTGGAAAACCGAACAATGATTTCTGGAGGCGTAAGAACCCAGTCCTTGATGAGTAACCAACTGGCTCGCGACCGTCTTGTCATTAGCCGCTTGATTGACGCATTGCCTGAGGCGGTCATTGTCGTCGGCGCGGACGATCGGGTTCTTGCGATCAATTTTCCGGCGCAAGCGCTGTTCCCGGCGGTGCAGCCAGATCATCCTTTGGCGCGCGGGCTGCGGTCGCCGGACGTGCTCGATGCGGTGATGCGCGCCCGCGCGTCCGGCCATCCTGAACGCGCGACTTGGCTCGAGCGCGTGCCGGTCGAACGATTCTTCGAACTAAACGTCGCCGCAATGGAGGGATCGGACATTGGACCGGCTATGATTCTGACCTTGCGAGACCTCAGCGAGGCTCGCCGGGTCGAACGGATGCGGGTCGATTTCGTCGCCAACGCAAGCCATGAATTGCGCACGCCGCTCGCATCTCTGCTTGGTTTCGTGGAGACGCTCCAGGGGCCGGCGCGGGAGGACGCCCCGGCCCGCGTGAAGTTTCTCGCCATCATGCGGGAGCAGGCGCAGCGGATGACCCGCCTCGTCGATGACCTTCTATCCCTGTCGCGAATTGAACAGAACCTGCATCTGCGTCCGCAATCCCCGGTTGATTTGGTCGCAATCCTTCGCCACATAGCCGATACGCTGACGCCAATGGCGCGCGATAACGATGTTGTCCTGAAGGTTGATGTTCCAACTTCGGTCGTCGTTAGCGGCGATCGCGACGAATTGCTGCGAGTTGTCGAAAATCTCGTCGAAAACGCGATCAAGTACGGCGCCTGCGATTTAACCAGTTCTAGCCGCGACGTTGACATCACGCTCAAAGCGCGGGAGCGTCAATGCGTATTGAGCGTGCGCGACTACGGTCCGGGGATCGCGCCTGAGCATCTGCCACGCCTGACCGAGCGTTTCTATCGGGTTGACGCCGGCCAAAGCCGGGCCAAAGGCGGCACAGGCCTTGGTCTCGCCATCGTCAAACATATCGTCGCGCGCCATCGCGGCAGACTCGGCATCGAATCGACGGTCGGCGAAGGCGCGACCTTCAGCGTGACTTTGCCCTTGCACGTAAGATGATTCGATAAATCGACCGTTGTCATCAAGCTGTCATTTTAAATTCATAATGCCCTCGTCGATCCTTACTAGGATCAGATCAGGGCGTAGATGATAGTTTGTCTTCCGCCTCTAACGGACCCTTGCGGCGCAGGATCTCCAATTTGGTTGATCCAGCTCGCGGCGGATCTCCATTATTTCAGCCAATGAGAGGCAATTTCATGAATTTCTCGTTCCTGCGAACGGCGCTAGCAGCGGCGACTTTGAGCCTCGCTGTTTGCGCATCGGCCGATGCGGCCACTATCACCGGCGCCGGCGCGACGTTCCCCTTTCCGATCTACGCCAAATGGGCGCAGGCTTATAAGGCCGTGAGCGGCAACGACCTGAATTATCAGTCGATCGGTTCCGGCGGCGGGATCAAGCAGATCAAGGCCAAGACGGTTACCTTCGGAGCGACCGATGCGCCGCTCACCGCCGATGAGCTCGCGGCCAGCGGCCTCGCGCAATGGCCGATGGTGATTGGCGGCATCGTGCCGGTTCTTAATCTCGATGGCGTCAACGCTGGCGAACTTACGCTCGATGGGCCAACCCTCGCCAAGATCTTCTCGGGCGCCATCAAAACCTGGGACGATCCCGCGATTCAAAAGCTGAACAGCGGCGTCAAATTGCCGTCGGCCGCGATCGCCGTCGTGCATCGCTCGGACGGGTCCGGCACAACCTTCAACTTCACCAATTATCTTTCGAAGGTTTCTCCTGACTGGAAGAATTCCGTCGGCGTGAACACGGCGGTCGAATGGCCGGTTGGCATCGGCGCCAAGGGTAATGAAGGCGTCGCGAATAACGTCGTGCAGACCAAGAATTCGATTGGCTACATCGAATACGCCTATGCCATGCAGAACAAGATGACGTACGCCAAAATGATCAATCAGGCGGGCAAGACGGTGGCCCCGTCGATCTCAAGCTTCCAGGCCGCGGCGGGCAACGCCGACTGGGAGCACGCTCCCGGCTTCTACCAGATTCTGACCGACCAGCCTGGAGCCGGTTCTTGGCCGATCACAGCCGCGACCTTCATCTTGATGCCGAAGGCGCCGCAGGATGTGGCCGCCGCGAAGGAAGCCCTGAAGTTTTTCGATTGGGCCTTCGCCAACGGAGCTAAGTCCGCAGAGGAGCTCGACTATATTCCGCTGCCTTCATCTTTGATTGCGCTGATCAAGAAGACTTGGGCGTCCGACATCAAAGACACGGATGGCAAAGCTTTGCTGAATTAAGCATCGCTGTGCGCGGAACAATTGGCTCTGGAGCTGCGCCGCCGTACTGGCGGCGCAGGCAAAATGAAGGCCGCGAGGAGAGACGCCGTGGTTGACGTTGCAATCGGCGATGTCGGACGAGATAGAGCGCAAAAGCTGGCCAAGACTCTGAGCTGGCTCAAGCTCCAGGATGATGGATTCCGTCTCCTGACCCTGTCCGCTGCGATCGCGGTTCTTTTGATTCTCGGCGGGGTCATCGCTTCATTGGTCGTTGGCTCGCTTCCGGCCATAAGAGCGTTTGGGTTCGACTTTCTGACGGTGCAAACCTGGAATCCGGTCACCGAAAAATTCGGAGCCCTTCCAGCGATCTACGGCACGCTTGTCACCGCTCTCATCGCCTTGCTCGTCGCGGCCCCTGTCGGCGTTGGCATAGCGATTTTTCTGACCGAGCTCTGCCCTTACATTTTACGCCGTCCGATCGGCATCGGCGTCGAGCTTCTCGCGGGCATTCCCTCGATTATTTACGGCATCTGGGGCCTTTTCCTTTTTGCCCCTGCCGTACAAAAATATGTTCAGCCCCCATTGATCGCGGCATTCGGCGACGTGCCGATTCTGTCTACGCTTTTCGCCGGGCCGCCCTATGGAATCGGCATTCTTACCGCTGGCTTCATCCTCGGCATCATGGTCATCCCTTTCGTCGCCTCCATTTCTCGCGATGTGTTCGAAACCGTGCCCGCCGTGCTGAAGGAAGCGGCCTACGGGCAGGGCTGCAACACCTGGGAGGTCGTGCGTTTCATCGTCATTCCGTATACGCGCACTGGCGTCATCGGCGGCGTGATGCTGGCTCTTGGCCGGGCCCTCGGCGAAACCATGGCGGTGACATTCGTCATCGGCAACGCGCACAGGATCGCGGGCTCGCTGCTCGCTCCCGGCACGACGATCTCGGCGACGATCGCCAATGAATTCACCGAAGCAGTCGGCGATCTTTACACCTCGGCCTTGATCGAGCTTGGCCTGATCCTTTTCTTCATCACTTTTTTCATTCTCGCCGCCGCGCGTTTGCTGTTGATGCGGCTCGAACGTCAGGCGGGGGCTTAAACCATGACGCTTTATGAGAGACGCCGCCGCGTCGGCGCCATTTACCTGGCGCTCTGTTTCGCGTCGGCCCTGTTTGGCATTGGCTGCCTGATGGTCATTCTCTCCACGCTTCTGGTTGAGGGATTCAGCGGCCTTTCGCTGGCGGTCTTCACGCAGATGACGCCCCCGCCCGGATCGGGGGGCGGCCTGTTGAACGCCATTGTCGGCAGCCTCATCATGACCACGCTTGGCGTCGCGGTCGGCGCGCCGCTCGGCATACTGGCCGGCACCTATATGGCGGAATACGGTCGCTTCGCGAAGCTCACCGTCGTCGTGCGCTTCATCAATGACATTCTGCTCAGCGCGCCTTCCATCGTCATCGGTCTTTTCATTTATGAGGTCATTGTTTCGCGAATGGGCCACTTCTCCGCCTTCGCTGGAGCCATGTCGCTGGCGGTGATCGTCGTTCCCGTCGTCGTGCGCACGACCGAGGACATGCTGCGTCTCGTGTCCAATCCATTGAGAGAGGCTGCGAGCGCGCTCGGCCTGCCGCGCTCCGTCGTTATAATCGAGGTAGCCTATCGCGCCGCACGAGCGGGGCTGATCACCGGCGTTCTCCTCGCCATCGCCCGCGTCAGCGGCGAAACCGCGCCGTTGATTTTCACGGCGCTGAACAATCAGTTCTTCAGCGCTGATTTGAATGCGCCCATGGCGAGTTTGCCGGCCGTCATCTTCCAGTTCGCGCTGAGTCCATACAAGGAGTGGCAGCAGCTTGCTTGGACTGGCGCTCTCATCATCACTATTGCGGTGCTCGTGCTCTCGATCACTGCGCGTGCGCTCGGTGGAGCAAGGACCGCGAAATGACGGCAATGCAAAAAATCTCGAACCTCGCGCCGAAGATCTCGGTCCGCGGCCTCAATTTTTTCTATGGCGACACGCCGGCTTTGAAGAATGTCACGCTCCCGCTTCATTCAAACAATGTGACGTCCTTCATCGGGCCGTCCGGCTGCGGAAAATCGACGCTTCTTCGCGTCATGAACCGTATGTACGATCTCTACCCCAGGCAAAGGGCGGAGGGCGAAGTGCTCCTGGATGGCGAGAACATCTTGAGGCCAGAGCAGGACCTCAATATTTTGCGCTCGCGCGTCGGCATGGTATTTCAAAAGCCGACGCCGTTTCCGATGTCTATCTACGACAATGTCGCTTTTGGCCTCAGACTTTATGAGAAAGTCGATAAGGCCGAACTTGACCAGCGCGTCGAGGCCGCATTGAGACATGCGGCGTTGTGGACGGAGGTCAAAGACAAGCTGAAGGCTTCGGGCCTATCGCTTTCGGGCGGTCAGCAGCAACGGCTTTGCATCGCTCGCACCATCGCCCTTTATCCGGAAGTCATTTTACTTGACGAACCTTGTTCGGCGCTCGATCCTATTTCAACGGCCAAGATCGAGGAATTGATCGACGAATTGAAAGAAAAATATACGATCGCCATCGTTACTCATAATATGCAGCAAGCCGCGCGCTGTTCCGATTACACTGCGTTCATGTATCTCGGCGAACTTATTGAATTTGGCGTCACATCGCAAATTTTTACTTCACCAGATTGTAAACAGACGCAGAATTATATTACCGGCCGATTCGGCTGAGCGTTGGCGCGGCCTTTCAGGAACAACTCATGTCCGAACACATCGTCGCAGCTTACGATAAGGAACTCGAGGCGCTTGGCCAGAAGATTGCCGAAATGGGCGGCATCGCTGAAAAAATGCTGTCCGACGCAATGGATTCGCTGATCGAATTCGACACCAAACTTGCCCAGGCGACGATCAACAGCGATCCGCGTCTTGACGCGCTACAGCGCGATATTGAGGAGCAGGCGATTCTGACGATCGCGCGGCGTCAGCCGATGGCCGTCGACCTGCGCGAAATTATAGCGACGATCCGCATTTCAAACGATCTCGAGCGCGTCGGCGATCTCGCCAAGAACATAGCGAAGCGCGCCATCAAGATCGCGGCGGACGTGCGCATCCCGCGCGCGATCGTTGGCCTCAAGTCGATGCACGAGGCCGCCGCCATATTGCTGAAGGATGTGCTCGACGCCTATTCGCAGCGCGATGCTGAACGCGCGCGGAGCGTGTGGATCTATGACGCGGAACTCGACTCCCTCGAGGACTCGGTGTTTCGCGATCTCCTGACCTTTATGATGGAGGACCCGCGCAACATTTCCTTCTGTGCGCATCTTCTGTTCTGCTCCAAAAACATCGAGCGAATCGGCGATCATTCCACCAACATTGCTGAGACGGTGATTTACCTTGTTACCGGAGAGTCCATGCCGTCAGACCGGCCGAAGGGCCGGGGCCTGATGTCCGATCCACCCACGACGGGCGTGTGAAGCCATGAGCGAAGTCCAAACCCAAACGCAAATCCCCAATGACGGCCGCCTGAATTCCGGGCGGCTTCCTGCGACGGCTCCGGCTGCACGCATTCTCGTCGTGGAGGACGAGGCGGCGTTGAGCCTATTGCTCGCCTATAACCTTGAGGCCGAAGGTTTTGTCGTGGACCGGGTCGAACGCGGTGACGAAGCCGAAGTCAGGCTGAGCGAGATGATCCCTGATCTCGTCATTCTCGACTGGATGCTGCCAGGCGTCTCGGGACTTGAGATCTGCCGGCGAATGCGGGCGCGAGAGGTGACCCGCAGCCTGCCGGTGATCATGCTGACCGCGCGCGGAGAAGAAAGCGAGCGCGTTCGCGGCCTCTCGATCGGTGCCGATGATTACGTAGTCAAGCCGTTTTCTGTGCCCGAACTTATGGCGCGCGTTCGCGCTTTGCTGCGCCGGGCGCGACCGGACAGGGTGGCGGGCGTCCTTTCAGCAGGCGATCTCGAGCTTGACCGCCAGAATTGGCGTGTTCACCGTGCAGGCCGCGATGTGCATCTTGGGCCGACGGAATTTCGCCTGCTCGAGCATTTGATGGAAAAACCGGGCCGCGTGTTCTCTCGCGCGCAGTTGCTCGACAGCGTGTGGGGTCTCTCCGCCGAGATCGACGAGCGCACTGTCGATGTTCATGTCGGCCGGCTGCGCAAGGCGTTGTCGAGCGGCGTCGAAAAAGATCCTATCCGGACTGTAAGGGGCGCCGGCTATTCCTTCGACGAAACCTTTGGCAAACCTCTGTCAGGCTGAGGCCGGGCCCAATGGCGGGGATCGGACAGCGCCGACGCGCTGTCCCGAGTTCCGACTGGGAACCCCAATAGGGCTCAACGGCATTTCTTCGCCTTCGCGCTGATTTCGCCCCAGCTCAAAGCCGGGAGGCCGGCTTGAAAACGCCGACGCGAAGAACGAAGGCGTCTCCGCGGATTTGAAGGTGCGCCTTCAAGGTTTGAGCTTTGTTTGCCGGTTTTCTGCGGCGCATGCTTCAAGAAAAACGGACGGAAAATAGCAATGGCCCCGCAACGTCCATTGCAGGGCCGAACCTAAATCCAGTTCTATCTTATTCGATCCGCGCCGATCGAATGCGCAGGTTGTGGGTCGCCTCGGTCAGGCCGATTTTTGCGTGCGCATTTGGCGACGACGATCTTGATGCGGCTGATAAGCGAGCGCAGCGTGGCATCTGCAATAGGGGCCTTCGCCCCCGATCTTTCTCGCGCCACAAAAGCGAAAATCCGACTGCGTCGGATCTCCGAGCGGCCATCGGCACATCGAGTCGAGCAGTTCGACGATCGTCACTGGCTCGGTGATCGGAACCACAACATCGACGGCTGGAGCTAGCGCTCGCGCTTCAACTGCGAAGGGCTGCATGGCTAACGCCGTATTGCCCTGAACGAACGCGCTCGCGCCTTGGATCATTGGGCCTTTGGGTCGCGGGTTTGATGCGCGCAGCACGGATTTTTGCGCCGGTCGCGGAACGGACGCAGGCTCAGCCACAACTTTGGTCCGGCCCGATAGACCAAGCCGATAAACCTTGCCGATGACGGCGTTGCGCGTCAGTCCGTTTGAGAGTTCCTTCGCGATCCGGCTGGCGCTCAATCCTTGAAGCCAGAGCTTTTGCAGCAGATCGATGCGTTCATCGGTCCAGGACATTGGGGTCTCCTAGAAATTGGTCAATTTGCAATCCGGGTCGTGCGAATTTGGGTCAAAAGCCATAATCACGGGAGGGAGCTCTCCCCGACGCCATCCGAATAAACGCGACCAAACACACTGATTCGCCGCCAAAAGGGCTGCGTATCTTTTCACGGACCTCGAACCGATTTAAGTTTCTACGATATGTCGTGGTCCATAGGCAGCACGCTACACTAGCCGTTGAATCGCATGCAAGCTCCCTGAGGTGCTGAAGAATGTTTTCAACAGAAGCTTGCACGGCTGCTCGGAGCTTTTGGAGATTGCGCCCTCATGTTGGGCAAAGCCAGCGTCTTGAGGGATGGCGGCATAACCCTTCATCATGCCTCGGGCTTTGAGTCATTCGAGGTTGGGCTTGCCCGACTTTGAACGCCATAAAAACTGCTCTCGACAAAAGCGGGAGTCGGGAAAGCGCGCTCGCCCCTTTGTTGAGCATCGAGGTTCGTCTTCGGAAATGACCGAGCCAAACCGCCCTTTCAAAGCATGAGGGATTGAAAGCTGGCTGCGACTTTGCCCGAAGAAGATCGCCGAGGCCGCCTTGTCCCTACGCAATATATTTAATTCTTGCTCCTTCTTGTTTAATTCAGGCCGGATGGCCTCGCAGCGAGATTTGCAAAGTAGGCTTGCGCCGGACTGGTGCGCTCAACGGCATTCCACGCCCGACGGCAGACCCCGCACGGCTGTTCAGCCGATTAAATTGCCGGGCCTTTGCAAACTGCGATCGTTTATGGCAGATCGCGTTTGCTTTTTTTCGGAGCGCAATGGCTCAAAGCCTTGCGCCGCGGTTAAAATTTGCGTGAGCTCATCCTGCCTCGCGTTGTGTTTGGACCGATTTAATACTAGAAAGACTTCATGATATTTTTGACGACGAATTGATTTTCTGGATTCAACAGCCATGAAGCACGTTTATACAGTGCAGCAGTTTGGCGTCGATCCATTGGCGCCAACAATTTTTCATGAGCCCTGGTGGTTAAAGATAGCGTCGGACGATTCGTATAAATTTGTAGAGGTTGAAAGCAAGGGTGAGGTAGTGGGACGCCTACCTTATTTTCCACAAAAGAAATTTGGATTTTCAATCAGTATAAATCCAGGACTTGTTCACACTCTAGGCCCCGCAATTAATTCTGGCGAAGGTAGTCTCGAAACCCGACGTCAGAATACCTATAAGGCAATGCGGGAATTGATTGACAAATTGCCGCCATACGAAGTTTATCGCTACAAGTGTTTGGATAGCGATGATGTTATACCTTTTCAACAAAAAGGGTTCATGACTCGAGTTCAATTTACTCATGAGATCGAACCCAAGAAGGTGGAACAAATTTGGGAAACCTTCAGTGTTTCTAAACGAAGTGAGATTCGTCGTGCAGAGAAACGTTATGATTTGTCTTCTATAACGCCTGACGAGTTCTTTTTATTTTACGATCAAAATATTGAAGATCGCGGTCTAAAAAATGTTTACCGCGATCATAACACTGCGATAATCATTCAGGAGACTATCGAAAGAAAGCGCGGTAAAATTTATGCAGCGAGAGCCAAAGATTCAAAGAACTTGGTGGCTGCTATATTTGTTCCGCACGATAATCGTTATGCTTATTATTTTATGTCAACTAGATCACTTGAAGATAGGTCTGGGGCTATCAGCTTCCTGATTTGGGAAGCTATTAAAGATGCCGCAGAAGCTAATCGGACGTTCGATTTTGATGGTCTCAGTTCCAAAGAGGGGGTAGCTTTCTTTGACGGGTTTGGCGCACACATCAAACCACGGTACATAGTTACTAAGACTACTCTGATTGGAAGCATGACGTTCGGGCTTAAGGAATGTCTTCGACCCAATCGTTTCTTTTGTTAGGCGCTGTGCGTCGCTCCCATCGGCATTCCTGCTGAGCGCGAGCCAAATCTTGCTTTCAAACCCGTAGAATAGGCCCGAAGACCGTTGCGAACTCGCGCGCCAAGCTCGCATCGACTTCGCTCATGCTGATCGGGCGGCCGAGATCGATGAGACTGGTCACGCCATAATGCGCATTCGCGACGCCGCAGGGAACGATGCCGGAAAAATGCGAAAGATCCGGCTCGACGTTGATCGAGACGCCATGAAAAGATGCCCAACGCCGGATCCTTATCCCGATTGCCGCGATCTTGTCTTCGGCGACTTCCCCGGATATCCCGCGCGGCTTGTCCGGCCGCGCCACCCAGACTCCGACCCGATCCTCGCGGCGTTCCCCCCTTATGTTAAAGGCCTCGAGGGTCGCAATGATCCAGGCCTCCAAAGCGGCGACAAAGGCGCGAACGTCGGGTCTGCGGCGTTTCAGATCCAGCATCACATAAGCGACGCGCTGGCCCGGCCCATGATAGGTGAATTGGCCGCCGCGTCCGGTCCGGTGCACTGGAAATCGCGCCTCGACGAGATCGCCGTCCTTCGCTGAGGTTCCGGCCGTGTAGATCGGCGGATGCTCGAGCAGCCAGACCTGTTCTTTCGTGGTCCCGGCGGCGATGGCCTCGGCTTTCGCCTCCATGAAGGCGAGCGCTTCGGCGTAAGGCGTCAGCCCATCGGAAATACGCCATTCGACGGGCGAATCATCGGCGCGCCATAAGGCGGTTTTCAGGCTCTCTCGCGTAATCATGGTTGTTTCATATGAGAGAAGACGCCGCGTTTCCACAACAGGATGAGCGCTGAACATAGATCGAGCCGCGCCCGCGCAATCTTAGCGCTCGCACCGCCGAAGCGGCCTTGCCACGTCGCCGCCGATTTGTTAGACGACGCATCTGGCCGCGCGGAGTCTAGGCTCATAAGCGCGGTCATTTGCGGCCATGGCGGAATTGGTAGACGCGCTAGCTTGAGGTGCTAGTCGGGAGACCGGTGGAGGTTCGAGTCCTCTTGGCCGCACCAATGTTTTTGGTGTTTCTTCAAGTTGTTTCAATGCCTTAGAGGCTTCGCAGCGCCCCATGTAGTGTTACATTGTGGGTTACATCGTGGCCTTTCTACTGTTTTCCGATGGCTGCCTCAGGGTCTCTGTGCGCTATCTGCTTCGAAAGCCAGACGGCTCCTTTTATTACCAGCGCCGGGTTCCTTCTGACCTGAGGGGGCATTACGGCAATCTCACGTTCATACGTAAGAGCCTCAAAACGCATGACCCCGCAGAGGCTGCTAAGGAGGCCTCGCGGCAGGCCCGCGTTCACGATGCCTTGTGGCAACACCTCAGGTCGCCTCAGGCCAAGGATCTCAAGCTAACCACGGCTGAGACGCGGGATGCGGCTAAAGCACTATTAGAAACCTTAGGGCTCGAACCTGGGACCCGTCGCAATCCCGATGGCTCGGTGCGTGCTGATTTCGACCTTGGCGATGTCCTAGAGGAGCACATAGAGCGCCGCATAGGCTCGGAGTGGTCCGAGGCCCGCCATGATCCCCACAGCTACGTGGACCCAGGAAGCCTGCTGAGTCCCGTGGAGCATGAGGCCTATCGTCTCCTCGACGAACGCCCAGAGAAGCCCCGTGTTCTCCTCAGTGATGCCTTGGCGGTTTATCTTAATCGGCACAACAGAGGTAATGACCCAGCGTTTCGCGTGTTCACCCAGCGAGCCATCCAGCTAGTTTTTGATGCAGCTGGCGACTTACCCCTTGAGGCCTTCACAAGGGCGAATGCTCGGACTGTCCAGGACGTAATAGCCCAGGGAAGGCGCACCGCTACCGTGCGGAGACGGCTGGACACCATAGCCGCTGTGTTTGCGGTAGGGATTCGGGAGCTATCCCCTGTTCACCTTCCGAATCACTTCGCGAAACTCGACATAGCCCGCGAAGGCGAAGATTCTCGAAAGCGCCTGCCGTTTACCAATGAAGAGCTTCAGACCATAGCAGCGGCTTGCTGCCAGCGCTCAGACAATATTCGATGGCTTATCGCAATGCAGATTGAAACCGGCGCGAGGCTAGGGGAGGTCGTGGGTCTCAGGGTTTCGGATGTGTTCCTTAGCGACTCAGTGCCACACCTTTGGATCAAGGAGCATCGGAAGCTTGGGAGGAGCCTCAAGACTCCAGGGAGCGTTCGGCGTGTCCCTCTTGTCGGTGTGTCCCTCTGGGCTGCCCAAGAGGCCCTAAAGGCTGCTCAGGGGGTAGGGGCAGGTTGGCTTTTCCCTAGGTACGCCAGTGACGGACTCATACGAGCGACGCATGCCAGCAACACCATCAACAAATGGCTCCGAGGCCTAGCCATCGACAAGACTACGCATTCGGCGCGCCATGCCCTTCGAGACAGACTTAGGGCTGTGGGCTGCCCTGAGGCCGTTATGGATGCAATAGGTGGTTGGATCAGCCATCGCTCGGTAGGGCAGGGTTACGGCCAAGGGTACAGTCTTGAGGTGCTTAAGGGGTGGCTCGATAAGGTAGTTCTGGAATGAATTATAGATAGCCTGCTCTTATATAAGGTAGAATTGTCTGTATTTGTACAATTAATACCTACAGCATGTAATGCTATTACACTCCATATGATATTCAGTGTCAGTGGATATACTTTATTCTAAATAATAATCATTGACGCGGTAGCAAAAAATGTGTAGTTGTGTGGCTATCGGCTGGAGATGAAACGCATCTGTCCAGTGTCGATCCAACAACTGGAAACACACCCATGACTATGTTTAACGTTACCGTGATTATTCCTACGGAACACAGGTTCCCCATCAAGGCGAATAGTCTGGAGGAAGCCCAGGAGCTTGCCTATGCTCAGGCGAACACCTTGTTCGATAGTGCCCCAAATGCGGGCGATGGTTGGGCATTTGGAGCCTATATTTCTGAGATCCATTCAGCGCCCACGGAAGGTGAGCCTGTGCTCTTGTGGAGTGCCGAGGAGGCGCACAAGGCGCATCAGCTTAAGGCCGCTTAATACTACCAATTCAGGCGGAATAAGCTACGTTTGGTGTATCGACGAAGGTCCCAAAAAGTACCAATGACACGCGATGACGGGCAAAAGGGGGGGTAAATATACTACTCTGTCCTACCTGCCCTAAAAACACCTGCTATCCACTTGGAATACATAGGGAATATACATTGAATACAGAATGAGGCCTAGGGAGCAACTTCCGCACCCCTAGGCCCGCTTTCGTCACCTTTAGCCCGCCTAATGCTCCCCGCCGATCCCTACTGCTCGACTGGGCTTTAGCTTACCAAAGCAGACTAAATGTCCATGCCCGGCGCTGGAATGTAGTCAACCGGAGCCATCCAATAGCGCTCGGTAGTGGTTCGCTTTTGAACGAACCCTAAGGCCTTCATGTCGGAACCCGCTTGCCCAGCCGGTGGCCTGTTGAACCTAGGATCTTTCTCCACGATTTGCTCATAGATATCCCCGAGCCCAATGCGTCCGTGCGGTTTAACTTGAAGCTCGCCGGTTGCCATTAGCTCCTTGAGCCGCAAGTAGTACACGCTGCGACTATCCTCAACGATGTCCTGTTTGTGTTCCGTCACGGGTGGCCGTCCGAAGGCCTCAAAGCGGTCCGTGCGCTCAATGTCTCCCATGCGCATTTCAAACCACCGTCTCAGGCATCCCAAGGCCCTTAGGTTAGGCAAGCCGCCCCTTGGGTTCTTGAGGTATTGCCATTTGTCGGACCACCAGTCAGCGCTCATGGCTTCTTCCTGGGGGCTCGCGAAGATGAACCAGCGCCTATCGCCTTCCTCCAGCCGCACTGGCATTGGGTTGTTACTGAAGGCCAGAAAATGACACATGTTCTTAATGTTTTCCTGGGGTCCAAATTTGATATTTACGAAGATTTCATCCTCAGATTGCAGAGTTTTTA
Source organism: Methylocella sp. (assembly GCA_037200525.1). Lineage (NCBI taxonomy): Bacteria > Pseudomonadati > Pseudomonadota > Alphaproteobacteria > Hyphomicrobiales > Beijerinckiaceae > Methylocella > Methylocella sp. The sequence continues at coordinate 2,970,640 of JBBCGG010000001.1, forward strand.
ACCTATCAGCAAACGAATAGTTGCCAGCTTCATAGAGTTCTGAAACAACAACCAAAGATGTACCCGGTATGAATGACTGAAAATTACCACTCAATGAACTTGCCACTACTGATTTGGTGTTCCTTTCGCCGACCATGTGTTTAAGCGCCTCAGCAATGAAGTTCTTTCCAGCGCCGTTAAGCGCCGAAATGAGCAATACACTGGTAGGCATCTTGACTGACGGGCGGCATATCATGTGCGCGCACCAATCGAGAAACCATTCACGTTCTGTAATGTGTTCCCCAAAGAACCTTTCGACAACGTCCAGGAACCATCGCGGCTCGGTGTAGATCTCAGGTTTGATCGCTTTCACGCGCGGTTCTGACCACAGGTTGAGCACTCGGGTTCCATTCTCTAGCTGCACAATCCTCGGCTGCCCTGGAAAAGTATCCCAATAGCTCACCACAAGCCGCTGAGTGAGGCTGAGCGTATCTTTATCGAACTCCCCCGGTTCATGGAGCATCTCGCCAACTTCGGCCACCTGTGGGCTATCTTTTGAGAGCACCACGCGGCCATCCTTGCGGCCATAGCTCAGCACTGGGACGGGCGTCGAGAAATCCACATCCACGAGTCGCTGTAGCGCCCAATCTGGCATGAGACTTCTATCGGCCCCAGTATCCCTATCGGCCCATTTGCCGGCGCTGGCTATATAGGCAAACCTCTTGGCAAGCTTTTCCCAAAGGCCTTCCATCATTCTCTTGTGTTCACGTGATCCCGCGCGAACGGCCTTGCCTGCATCAAGCAGGGCCTGGGCAGTGGTTGGCGCAATTAGTTTCGTGTTGTTAGACATTGGTTGCTCGCGTCCTTAGCGCTTCTCGCAAAACCATGGTTCTCTGCCGTGGCCTTAATTGCTTTTGGGTTTTCCAGTGCTACCTCGATCGAGGCGTTAACTAATGATGACAGTGAATTTCCACTTAGCCCTGTAAGGGTCTCAAGTAGGTCAGACCTTATGTAAACCCTGAGGCCCACTGTGTTCCGACTGCTTGTCATGGTGTCCCCCCAGCTGCACTAGCGCCTAAGGCTTCTCCAGGTATCTTCGGGTCCGAGAACACGTTTCGCTGCCTCCGCACCCCTTGCGGATCTGTGTAAAGGCTGCCGTGCGGAATGCTGGCATACTGGTACGCTTGCCCACCAGCGGCCCCGCCAAGGGCTTGGCTAAGGTCCACCTCAGGTGCAGGCTGATCCCTCGCGGCCAGCGCGGCGCTAATGCCTCCCAAGATGCTGCTGATGGATGCTGGCTGAAAAGTTGTGTTTTGCGGCCTGGAGCCGTTCAAAAGGTAATTAAAAGCAGACGTGTCTGCGACACTTGGGTCCATGTACTGTGTTCCTCCGCTGCGCCCCTCAGAGCTGCATTGTCATGACAAAGAGAGAAACCTCAGGCGACGTGTGTCACCCAAGGATACATTTGCTTATATGTGTAAAACGGAAGCTATGCTGTGCGATTAGGCACGCCAGTAAGTTAGGGAAACTTAGCGTTGCTACGCTTATTCATGAGATGCAGAAGGAACACCTTCTAGGAACTTCGTGAGCAGAAACTCAAAAACTCTCGGATATGTAGCCTTGCGCCCCAATTGCTTGCCCAGGATCTTCTGGACATCGGGCAGCCGCTGGGCCAACGAAGGCTTCACGCGCAAAAAGATAACTACGCTATTGGTCTCGGCAGTGGTTGTGGTGTTCGTTGTGTTTTTCATAATGATTACTTTCCGGTTGGTGTCTGCTTTGTTTGATATCTTCAGGCAAAAAGAAGCCCCCAATCTTTCGATCGGAGGCTAGCGCAGGCTAATTCAACAAAGATTATATGTTAAACTGCGGTCTCTATTAAAATTCCGATGGTTCCTCACTAAGCAGGGTGCCAACCTGTTTTCGATAGCTAATCTATTGCCAATGCTATCGATTTCACGCTTTCGGCCCTGCTTCATCGAAATGGTGCGTGAGGGAGGTCGCTGGCTGCCTCAGGTCTACTGGAATGAAGGCACTTGCTCAGTACCGTCTCTGGCACCGCAGCGCGTTCTGCGTGCTTCCTTCTCGTCGATCGGGCCGAAGGTTTCTCACAAGGCGGGTTATGTGTAGGTGTCACGTATTTTTCGACCAGGGACCGTAAGCCCCTGCTATCATTCTGCCATTGCCTCTGTCGGGCTCTTCACGCGCTTCAGGACCCTGTAGACGCTCGCAACACCTATTCCAAGCTCCTTAGCGATGGCTTCTTTTGTGTGTCCCTTGGCGGCCAGCGCATGAACTTCCGCCCCCTTCGCCCTCGCCGTGGGCTTCCGGCCCAGATACCTTCCGGCGTCTTTGGCTTTGGCAATACCTTCGCGTTGCCTCTCCAGCATGATTTCGCGTTCAAACTGCGCGATGGACCCCAGCAGGTTCAGCATGAGTTTTCCCGTAGGGGTCGAGGTGTCCAATCCGAGGCCAAGGATCCGTAACGCCACATCCTTTTTCTCAAGCCGCGCCACGATGTCCCCAAGATTCGCCACCGAGCGCGCTAGCCGATCGAGCTTGGTCACCACCAGCACATCGCCGGCCCTCAGGAACCCCAAGGCCTCCTCAAGCGCCTTGCGCGGCCCCACGGAGCTGGTTTGCTCCTGAAAAAGTCTCTCGACTCCAGCGGCCAACAGCTCTCGCTCTTGGGCCTCCAGGCCCGCTTTCTGGTCTGTTGTGGAGGTCCTTCCATAGCCAACGATCATTGTCTCAATCCCCCATTGCCCATCACTAGGCCTGAGGACACTGTGATCGATAAGCTATCAAAAGTCAAATTGTATTTGTGTGATAGTCTAAATGGCAGGGCTAGGGACGAATCACTAGGGCTTGGTCTATTGATAGTGAAGGTTCCGGCTTATCTAAATTTCTAACCGCGGAGAGATTTTCCGCAGTTGTTTCAGGGCCTCTCCTCTGCGGCCCGGATCGAAATCGGGTCGGTTAGAGTTCCATGCTCCGTTTGCGGACAGGTTTGCAGCTTCCGTTCGCAGCTCCAGCATAAAATCTGTGCCTATTCGGTTAGCGGTTCTATTGATCGTGGCCAGGTATTTTTTTGCCGATCTCCTAGCGTGCCAAACTGAAAGGAGATACGTGCGAGCAGACAACATGTGAAGCAACCCAAAAACTAGGAGAATATAGCATATAGGTTGAACGATGACGTAATATGCTAAAAGTACAGACGGTATTAAATTCTCTAAAAGTATAAATGCGGCGCAAAAAAAGATTATGAAGCCAAAAATAAATTGAATAACAGATATAGATGCGAATAGGATCATCATCCTTTGGTCATTATACAGAAAATCAATGTATATAATCTGCCGCGCCGTGGTAGTTATATTATACTCAGTTAATTTAATACTGTGAGGAAAAATAAATCGAACAAATCGATCAAGCACAAAGGCGCAAAAAGGCCATATAAAAGCGATTATTCCGCAAATCGATCCTACGATGCCGAGAATGACGATGGCCTGCTGAGACATCAGTCGGGTTTCCTGCCGCTTGTTTGAATCCTCGGCATCTACCGTTCACCAGCTATGAAATGTCGCTTGTGTAAAGGAGTGGGCCGACTCGTAATTTCGTTGCCATTAGGAGACTGGCTCTATCTCATGCGTCAAGTCGGCCTTTCTTCGAATGGCCAGTCGTTTCCGAATCATGCATAGCCGCACACCACGATCATGATGACGTTTGTTGATCAACTCGTGATTAGGCAAGGACTTTGGATTCGATCGGATACGAAAGCGACCCAGGGTAGGGATAGGGGTCCCAGGTGGCCACCTGATTCCCAATGGGTCCCATCGCTCCACCCCATTTCAAAAAATTAGCTTTCGACTGCGAGTTGTTGTTCGCCACGGATGTGTGGTGTTGAAGCTATAGAATTCCCAAGCGCCCCCACTCCCTTTCGTAAACATGTGGTGTGCCTTTTGAAAACCGGGGATACCTTAGCCCGGGCGCGGGTTTGTTTCAGTAGCTTGCTACGCTCGCCCACAATACGTCAAAATTGCTTTTGCGCCGACCAGCATTGACCCTCAAATCTCGCCACAAGCGGATTGTGCGGAGTGCTCATGCTGAAACTGCCTGTGAATCTGTCGATGTTTACCACTACGCGGCCAATGGATTCCACAGGATTCAACGGGTCAACGCCAGTATTGACTGGAAGAAGGGTGTCTGTGTGTAATATTATAAGTTGATCATTAATTGTATCTATGTAGAATGCTCCGCCGTAATACATAGGAAACATCCTTGCGGAGCCTTGATTCGTATCAACTAAAATGCTTAAATTAGATTGGTCACTATGGGTGGCTCGTATAGAGCATTGGAGGTCGATGTGACTATTAGCAAAGGCTGAATTGCTTAATAAAAGAACCAAAATGCCAGAATAAAGTGGTTTAAGGTTCGCGTTTGACTCAAGCCCCATCTTGCTCTCCGAACCTTTGATCCATGGCTTCCATGCCTTGGTGCCGCAAGTCTACACTTAAGCTCGAATAGCATCATTGCGCTAGCGGCAAACTGTGCTTTCAGAAAAATGATGCATTGCTCGTGGAGCCGGACTTTTGGCAGTCAGCAGTAGGTGTTACATTAGGTATTACAGGCCCTTGTGTCCCCGTTAGAGTTTGTGTTATTTCAAATGCTTAGCGCTGAACCACCGTAAGGCTTGAGCCTCTTGGCCGCACCACTTTTACCCGCACCTGATCAGAAGGTGCGGGAATGGCAATCGCGAGGATCTGTCGCGCTCATTCAGAGGCAGTCGCGGCCGGGCGCTCGCGGTTCATCGAAGCGCATCCAGCGTATAAAGCATCAGCTTGGCCTAAATTTCCGGCGGTCGCCGGTTCGCCCAAGGCGCCGCCTGTTCCAGTTCGGCGGCGAGCGAGAACAATAGTGCGTCATCGCCAAGCTGGGCGGTGAATTGGGCGCCGAACGGCATCTCCAGTGCGCCCGGTTCAGAAGCGGCCCAGTGCATTGGCGCCGACATGCTCGGCGTCCCGGTGAGGTTCGAGAGTATGTTGAACGGGGTGGCGGCGAGAGCGTCTATTGCCATCGTGTTGAGGATCCCGCTTTTATGGAGCAACTCGCCGATGGGCAGCGCGAGTAGCAATGGCAGGATGACGCGCTGAAGGGCTGGCAGGTCCAGCTCGCCGATCCGCGGCGCGGGGCCGGAGGTGACGGGCGATAGCATCACGTCGAAGCCGCTGGCGAAATAGGCGGCAAGATCGCGGCTTATGCCTGCCCAGGCGTCGTGCGCGGTAATATATTCAGAATGCGGATGCGGCGCGGCCTAATTTGCCGAGCAGACGGGTCTCGGGCTCGAAAGCGCTTTCCGGCGCGCCGGTTTGGACGCGCGTGGCGTGAATCGCCGCGGCGATCTGGCCAATCAGCAGCGTGAGGAAACTGTGGGCGAGAGTTTTGTAGCCGGTGGCGGGCTCCGCCTCCTCGACGCAATGGCCGAGATCGGTGAGGAGCTGCGCGGTCTTATAAATGCCGACGAGAGTTTCGGGATGCACTGGCGCATCGACCGGCGAGCGTGTGGAAAGTCCGATGCGGAGGCGTTTCGCAGACGGGCGCAGAGCATCGGCGAAACGCGTCGCCGGACGCCGCATGATATCAGGACCGTCGGGATCCGGGCTGGCCAGCACATCTAGCATGGCGGCTGAATCCCGCACGCTTCGGGTCAGCACCCCTTCGGTCGTGGATCCTTCCCAGATTTCCTCGGCTTGTGGCGGCGCCAGGCCCCTCGAGACTTTGAAACCGAACAGACCGCAATAGCTGGCGGGACTTCGGATGGAGCCGCCGCCATCGGCAGGATTCCGGCGGCGACAGATGCCGCGGAGCCTCCCGAAGAGCCGCCCGGTGTGCGGCCAATATCCCACGGGTTGCGGGTTGGGCCGTAAAAGCGGCTTTCAGTGACGGCTTTGATGCAGAGTTCGGGCGTCGTGGTGCGGCCAAAGATCACCAGCCCCGCTTCCAGGCAGCGATCGGTATAGGCGCTGTTCCGGTCAGCGATCCAATCTTTCCGGGCGGCGGAGCCGGCGGTGACGGGCTGCCCCGCATATTCCTGATTCCAATCTTTCAGGAGGAAGGGCACGCCGGCGAAGGGGCCAGTGAGTTGGGTTTTCGCGCGTTTGCGGGCGATTTCCGTCATCGGAACGGCGATGAAATTTAGGCGCGCATTCTGCTTTGTAAGGTCAAGCGCGATTTCGAGCAGCTCGGCGGCGGTAACCTGCTTCGTCCTCACCAGCTCTGCGAGGCTGGTTGCGTCGTGGGTCCGATACTCTTTCGGCGTCATTCGCAATCGCTCCCTTTTCGACGGGCGAATTTTGCCTTCGCCGATTTACGGCATTATGTCCGGCGGCCGGAGGACGGCTACGAGTGTAATGCCGCTGACCCATTGAAGCGGCGAGCGGCCTCAATATGTAACCTCAATATAATGGAATTACTTCGCCGCCTTCGCGGTGGGGGGCGCTGAACTGTTTTCTGGCGGGGCGTCCTTGGCCGGCGCGTCGCCGGGCTTGGGGCTGCCGCCGGCTTCTCTCGCAAAAACGCTGGCGATGATCTTTTCGGTTTCGGATGTCCAGCCGGGAGGGGCCGCACGGAGCGGCGGCGGGTCGTCGCCCGGCGCAATATGCACGATCTTGAAACCGCGCTGTTTCAGCTCGCGCAGCAGATCCGGCAACATGGCCGCCGTTTGCGCCTTTATATCGTGCATGAGCAGAATGCCGCGCTTCTCTTGCTCAAGGCGAGACAGGACGAGCGCCAGCTCTGTCTTGGCGCTCATCGGCAACCAGTCGGAGGCCCAGAAATCGGCGCCGAACACCGCAATGTTGCGGGAGGACAGCCAAGCATCGAGCGCTGGGGTGTCGGCGAATCCAGGAAATCTAAAAAATGGAGTTTTCGGCGCGGTTCCAGCGGCTCCATAGGCTGCCGCATCATCGGCCGCAATGCCTTTGTCTATTTCTTCTTTCGCCGCCGTCTCGCTCATTCGCCGCAGCGTCGCCGCCGGATGCGAAAAACTGTGATGGCCAACGGTATGTCCTTCGGCGATTTCGCGCCGAACTAAACTCGGCAACGCCTGCGCATTGCGGCCGATGAGAAAAAAAGTCGCTTTGACGCATTGCGCCGCCAGAGCGTCGAGCACCTTCTCCGTTGTACCGGCGCTGGGACCGTCGTCGAAGGTTAGCACAACCTCATGATCTTCGAGCGCCAAGGTCTGTGGATAGGATTTCAGACCAACCTGCCAGCCGCCTTGCGCGCTGAGTTTCAGGGTGCGCTCGACGCCGAGGGCATCGGGCGGGCAGGGGGCGGCGGCTACGCCTGCTCCGATGAGGCAAAGGATGAAGCCAAAGAAAATTGGCTCCCACTTCCAAAGCATCGGCTTTGCGGTCATTGCGGCGCCCCCAAACCGTTCGCTTTAAGGTGGGATTGGCAATGCCGAGAACAATGGGTGCGCCTTCCTGATTTTGCTTGGTCTTAAAAGCGCTCTATGAACCGCAATAAGCAGATCGACTGGACAGGATGATACATGGCCGACATTAAAGACCAGGACCCATCTGCGACCGTTCATGATCGGCTCTCCGGCGACGTCGCTGCGATCTATGGCGAGGATGGCGGGATCGAGCCCGATTTTCTGCATGACGTCGCGGCGGCGATTGAGGCTAACGACGCCGATCACGCGTTGGCGCTTGCGGGCCATCTGCACGAAGCGGATCTTGGCGCATTGCTTGTCGCGCTCAATTCCGATCAGCGGCTAAAATTCATCGAATTGCTGGGGCGCCAATGCGGCGCGGGTTGTTGCGCGCGAGGCTCTGGTCGGGGCGTTGAACGGCCTTGCCTTTGGCGTGCTGACTGGCGTCGTCTCCGGCATCTGGTTTGGCCTGCCGGGAATTGGCGTCGTCATCGCGCTCGCCATGCTGATCAATCTCGTCGCCGGAGCGCTCGGCGGGATTCTCATCCCGGAACTGCTCGACCGGTTCGACATAGATCCCGCAGTGTCGTCGGGGGCCTTCGTCACGACCGTGACCGACGTTGTCGGCTACGCGTCATTCCTTGGCATCGCCACGTTGTGGTTCCGGCTGGGGTAATTATTTCAACCGGAATGGGCGAGGCGCGCTCAGAAGTACTGAATCGTCGTGAACATGCCCGCCGCCAAGTGATAGAGCAGGTGGCAGTGAAGAGCCCACCAACCGGGATTATCGGCGTCGAAGGCGACCGTGACGGCGGTCTTCGGCGGAACAATCACGGTGTCGCGCATCGCTCCGGCAAATCTTTCGCCGTTGATGGCGACGACCTGGAAAACATGTCCGTGCAGATGCATCGGATGCGGCATCATTGTCTGGTTGACGAAGATGAGTTCGACGCGCTCGCCCGCGAAGACCGGCAGCGGCGGGACCTCCTTAGTCCAGGCGACGCCGTTGATCGTCCATTGGTACCCCGACATGGAGCCGGTCAAGTTCAGCGTGTGGACCCGGTCCGCCGCATGCGGCGCGAGGGGATCTATCGCGCGAAGGCGGCTTTCCAGGTCGAGGTTCAGCGGGGCTGAAGCGGCGTCGGCAAGATCGGGAATGCGCCGGACCTCGGCTTGGCCCGCGACGAGAACGACGCCCGTTTGGCGCCGCTCGCCTTCGAGCGTGGCTAGCACCGGATAGGCTCCCGCGCCTTGCGGGAACGTCAAGCTGATATCCAAGCGCTGCGAAACCGCGATCGGAAAGCTCCGCGCCCTGATTGGAGCGACGTCATGGCCATCGACCGCGACGAGGTCGCCCTCAAGTTCGCCCAACTCTATGTGGAACGCGCTCATCGCCGAGCTGTTGGTGATGCGCAGCAGCGCAGAGCCGCCGCTCTCGACCTTCACGACTTCGGGGTCGGCGAGAGTGCGGCGATTGGCGAGGAAGGCGTCATATTTGACGTCGTTGAGGTCGGGCTTGGCGTCGCCGCCCATCTTCATCGGCGTCATTCCCGCCATGGCGGTTGGCTTGCGCAGCTGCGCGTAAATCTCTTCGGGCGGCGTAAAGCTGAAATCGGAAAGCTCGACGACGAATTCCTGCTGGCTGGGCTTTTGCCTGTCGCGGATGATCAGCGGCGCCGCCATCAGCAGTTGCTCTTGCAGCCCTTCATGCGAGTGCATGAAGAAGGTGCCACCGAAGGCGAGCGGGAAGTCATAGTCGGCGGACTCGCCCGGTGCGATCGGCGGCGAAGATATGCCAGGGACGCCATCCTGGCGCCAGGGCGGCGTCAGCCCGTGCCAGTGGATGAGGCTCGGCTCGTTGAGGCGATTTTCGACCCGGACGCGGAAAGGCTTGCCGATTTCCGTCTCGATGCCGAGCGCGCCGTCCGGCTGCCGGATGTCGAGAATAGAAGCGGCCTTGCCGTTTACTTCAATGCTGCGGCGCTCCAGCCGCAAAATCGTCGGCGCCGGCTCGCTGGTTTGCGCGCGGGCGAAGGAAGCTGCGCAGGTCGCGAGCGAAGCGCCGACAAATCGCCGCCGATTGAGCATCTCCGACCGTCCCTACTGCGGGTTCTCGAGACTAAACGTTTCCGTTGCTTCATCATAAGCGAAAAGCTCGCCGTAGCGACCCCAATTAACGACGCTTTTGAGGGTTTTTTCGGCATATTCCTCGGACATATAATCCTCCAGCTCCTCCAGAAAGCGAGTCGACCGGGCAGTATGGCTCGGGCGCTCTTCGAGGATGAGCTTGATCCGGGCGGCGAGAGGCAAATAGGACAGCAGATGGTCGCCGAAGAGCCTTTTGCGCACATCGGTTTCCGCATCGGCGAAACGGGCGCCGGCTGGCGTCAGCTTGATGTCGCCTTCCTCGAATTCGGCAAAACGCAGCAGCTGCAAAGTTTCGCCGACGGGAAAGAGCTCGTCTACTTCCATCTGGAGACTGTCGGCGAGCTCGGGCAGGGCGGCGCGGCCATTATAGGGTTCGGCGGCGATTTCTTCGATCATGCCGGCGAGCGTATTGGTTGAGACTTGCGGCAGCGCCATAGCGAAGCCAAGGCCGGGGAACGCGCCATCGCGGCTCAGCGGCGCCGGCTCCGGCCGTTTCGTCATCAGCGCATAAATCTTATCCACCAATTGGCGGAATTCCGGATCGAGCCTGTTGCGGGGATGTTGCAGGCCGACTTGAATTTCGGCGTCGATGCGGCCTGGATTCGAGGATAGGATGATGATGCGATTGCACATCAAAACCGCCTCCTCGATATTATGGGTGACCATCAGGATCGACTTGATCGGCATGCGGCCTTCAACCCAAAGATCGAGGAGGTCGGTGCGGAGGGTCTCGGCGGTCAGCACGTCGAGCGCCGAAAAAGGCTCGTCCATCAGCAAGATATTGGGATGGACCACAAGCGCCCTGGCAAATCCGACGCGCTGGCGCATGCCGCCGGACAATTCCTTGGGAAACGCTGATTCGAAGCCATCGAGGCCGATGAGGTCAATCGCTTTCAGGGCGCGCCGGCGCGCTTCGTCACTCGGCACTTTTCTAGCGCGCAGGCCAAGTTCGACATTGGCGAGCACCGAGAGCCAGGGGAACAGGGCGAAGCTCTGGAACACCATGGCGACGCCATCGACGGGACCTTCGACCGGACGGCCAAGATAGTTGACGTCGCCGCTGGCGGGCTTGACGAGGCCGGAGACGATGCGCAGCAGCGAAGATTTGCCGCAACCCGAGCGCCCAAGCAGGCCGACGATTTCGTCTTCCTTCAAAGTGAGGGAAACATCTTCGAGAACGGCCGGTCCCTGCTCGCCCGACCCCGTCAGATAGTTCTGGCTGACGTTCTTGACTTGAAGCAGAGTTTTACGCGGTTCGAGCGCGATCTTTGAGTGATTGTCGAGCATGAGTCTTCCTCAATCCAGCCGTAGACGCCGTTGGGCTAGGCCAAAAAGCGGCCGCCACAGCAGGCGATTGAAAAAAATAACGAAGATCGACATCACGGCGACGCCGAGCACAATTTTGGGAAAATCGCCATCCGCTGTCGCCTTAGCGATATAGGATCCGATTCCTTGCGCCATGACCGTGTTGTCGCCCCAATGGACGTACTCGGCGACGATCGCCGCATTCCATGAGCCGCCGGACGCCGTTAGCGCTCCGGTGACATAAAACGGGAAGATCGCCGGAATGATGACGCGTTTCCACCAATCCCAACCACGAATGCGAAAGTTCGAGACCGCTTCTTTAAGATCGTTGGGGAAGGCCGAGGCCCCGGCGATGACGTTGAAGAGAATGTACCATTGCGTGCCAAATACGATCAAAAAGCTCAGCCAGATATTGGGATTTAGTGAAAATCGCAGGATGAGAATGACGGCGATTGGAAAAATGACGTTGGCCGGGAAGGCAGCTAGAAATTGCGCCAGCGGCTGAACTTTTTCCGCGATCGCTGGCCGCAGCCCGATCCAGACGCCAACGGGCACCCACACGAGGGTCGCCAAGATCAGCATGCAAACGACCCGAGCCATGGTGAAGAGGGTAAACACAACGGCCTGCCAAAGATCGCTCCAAGATAATTCCTGGCGGACGTAATCGACGATGAGCCAGCTCGCCCACAGTGCGATGAGGCCGATGAAGCTGGCCCACAAGACATCGACGATCCGGCTGAGGCGTGGATTTGGCGGCGCATCGCGCAGGGAGCGCGCCGGAAGCTCAAGACGCCACAGGGAAACGCTTTGCAAAAATTGGGTCGGAGCGCGCATCAAGGCGCGCGCCCATCGCGCCCGTTTGAAAACTTGCGCGACCCATGATTTTTCCTGAGTTTGGCTCGCCGAAAGCTCGACGCGAAAGCGCGCGCCGAAAGCGACCAACGGCCGAAACAGAAATTGATCATAGGCGAGGATCACAATGAACATCGTGATGATCGCCGCGATGACGGCGTCGATGCGCTTTTGTTCGATGGCGAGGGCGAGATAGGAGCCGATGCCAGGAAGTTTGATTGTCGTATCGCCAACGGAGATAGCCTCGGCGGCGACGACGAAGAACCAGCCTCCTGACATCGACATCATCATATTCCAGATCAGGCCAGGCATTGCGAAGGGCGCATCCAATTGCCAGAATCGTTGCCATCCGGAAAGCTGGAATCCCCGCGCCACCTCATTGAGGTCGCGCGGCACATTGCGTAGCGACTGGTAGAACGAAAAAGCCATGTTCCAGGCCTGCGACGTGAAGATCGCGAAGACCGCGGCGCATTCGGCCCCAAAAATAGAGCCCGGAAATAGCCCAAGGAAGAAAGTCACGGTAAATGACAAAAAGCCAAGAATCGGAACCGATTGCAGAACGTCGAGAAGCGGTATCAGCACCAACTCCGCGCGGCGGCTTTTTGCGGCGAAAGTCGCATAGATGAAGGTGAAGACGAGAGAAGCCGCCATGGCCGCGAACATCCGCAAGGTCGTGCGGAGCGCGTAATAAGGCAGCAGCGCATAATCGAGCGAAACCATGGTCGATTCGGGCGCCTCGAGGGGCAGGGTCAGGCCGCTGGAAACGCGCGTGGCCGTGATGAAGGCGGCTACGACGAACGCAAAGGCGAGCAGGTCATATTGATTGGGCAGCGCTTTGCGGCCGAGCGAAGTGAACGGGACGAAGCGAGACAGCATGGCGGCCTTCTACAGCGTCGGCGGGTGAGGACTCTGGACGATGATGGCGGGTGGACGTGGACCGACAGACAGCAAAAGACGCCGCTATTCGTTCCGTTCTTGTGACTGTTGTCGAGGCGAATGACAAGTGGTTGACGGCTGCTAGGCCGGACCGCGAGGATCCTGAAGTGAGTTAGGCGCGGGAACCTGTGAAATCTCCCATTGAAGAAGTCGCGCCGCTGTTTGTCGCCCGCGATGCAAGTCAACAATCAACCGCCGCCAATAGGCAGAATTTGGACGATCGATCAAGGCCGCGGGACGACAATCCGAAGGTAATTCTCAGGTCCGTCCGAAAGCGCGGCCTTGCGACCTGATGAGCGGGCAAAGTGCGCTTCGAAGAGCCTTTACGCTTTGGAGGAAGCGCCAGCCTGATGGCCGCCGCACGCAGGATCAGGCTCGCGCCAGAAAAATAGCAGATGCTCATTTTTGCCCCGGTAAATTTACCTTTTGCGAGCGTGAAATATCAAATCGCTTTGGGGGCGCCGTTTTTTCGACTTGTTAACGCGGTCTTACTAACTTTTGCGTAAATTTCATCGGATCACATTTCGGCTGACGCACATGCGGCAATTTTCAATTTCCCTTTTAACGCTCGCGCTCATGCTTGTCGTCGCCGGCTGCACTGGCGGCGGTCTCGATGATGAATCTTTGCCGCGGCCTTCCGATTACGAAATTCATGGCATCGACGTTTCGAAATATCAGGGCGATATAGATTGGAATAGCGTTCGCGCTTCAGGCGTTCAGTTCGCCTGGATTAAAGCCACCGAGGGCGGAGATCGTCTGGACGAGAAATTCGCGCAAAATTGGGAGGGGGCGAAGGCTGCAGGCATACCGCGCGGGGCCTATCATTTTGCCTATTGGTGCCGCCCCGCGGAAGAGCAGGCGGCATGGTTCAAGGCTAATGTGCCGAACGATCCGGACGCTTTGCCGCCTGTTCTCGATGTCGAATGGAACGGGCAATCGAAAACCTGTCCCAAACGCCTGCCGCGCGAGGTAGCCATCGAGCAGATGAAAATCATCCTCGCCGCGATGGAGGAAGCCTATGGCAAGAAGCCGGTCATCTATACTTCAATCGATTTCCACCGTGACGTGATGCAGGGTGAGTTCAACGATTATACGATCTGGGTTCGCAGCGTGAAATGCCACCCGGCGCTGAAATATGGCGCGCGGCGTTGGCGGTTCTGGCAACACACGGCGGAAGGCCATGTCGCAGGCATCCGCGGCTATGTCGATCGCAATGCGTTCAACGGCACAGTCGCTGATTGGCAGGCCTGGCTGAAGATGGCCGCTCGGGCTTAAGCATAAAAAAGAAGGGATGCCCGTTGAGGCAACCCTTCCATTGTCAGATCGCGGTCCACGATCCTCGATCGTCCAAGGAGGCGGAAACCTCAAAGGCATGAGTCCAGGTCAGGGCCCGCAACGTGAGACAATGAGACACTGGATCACCTCCTTTCGAATCGTTGAAGATCGCTCGAATATAGGCTGAGCTTCGCCTTTTGCAAACAGCGCGGTTTTAGCAACCGGTGTTTCGTCGGCGCTCGGTGGGCGCAATGAGGCCGAGGCTCAGGCCTGCAGGGCCGAGCGCTCAACGTTGTGCGGATGAGGGAATGGGATTTGACGCCGCGCTCGACGAGCGACGAAAGAAGATCGAGTACAAGCTGAATAGCAACAAAAGCAAAATCGGCGCATCCCTTAGCACGGTTCCGATAAAGCCGTCCGATGTGTCCTCGAAAATGCTGTGCTGCAAGGCGATAAACATTAGAACGCTGACCGGAGTGGCGAGCCGAAAGCTCGAAATGCGCCCAAAGATCAAGAGTACGGGCAACATGAATATGAAGGGATAAGTAATAAAGCCGATCACCCCCCAAGTTGCCAGACCTTCCATCGGGAGACCAAAATTAAGGAATGAAATGACTCCTGGCGCCCCCATGCCGAGCTGCCAGGACATCCAGTCGCCCATGCCAACCCCAAGTTTAGGGCCAAGGAAACTTGGCCTGTTCATGTTAATGGACCTTTCCAAGGCCTCTGAGCCAAAGAGATTGTGCGACTTCGTAGCGTTGTAGACAGCGTCGAGAAGGCCAATGAAAGATAGTCTATTCAATACATTCGAGCGGTTGCCGTAATAGTCGTAAGGGGGGACCTCATTGAGGTCATCGAGCGAGCGATATTGTACGGTGTCGTTAACGACTTTACGGAAATTTGGGTCGACGATCATCTTTATCGCGGTCTCCTGACCCAATTCTATGAATTGCGTGATCTCCATCGTTCTCTGCGATCTGAGATACAAAATCAGGGGGGATAAGAATGACGAAAAAAACGCGGCAAATAGAATGCCAACAACAATGTAGCGAAAATGCAGCGCTCTATATATAAAAGCTACGACTCCAATTCCAATAAGGCAGTTCAGAAGAAAACCTCTTTCATTGAGGGCAATCACAGCAAGAAGAATGAACAAAAACATAAAAATAAGCAAAGGAGTAAATAAGCTTCGTCCATTAGATTTTTCGATACTGTATGAAGCTTCCGCAATGAAGCCCAGCGCACACAAAGTCGAAAGCGTAGAAGCCAAATTGAAAACTATTCCTGCGCTGGCGACGCCTTCTGCGGGTTTTAGACGGCCGGCAATCACCACGCCCACGAAACCAATGCTATAGGCGATCGGCGCAAGTTTCCGTAAACTCTGCAAATCCGTCGGAAAGGGAAACAACGTCGTTCCGGGATCCAATTTACGCGCTAACAATATGACGGAAGTTTCGATAATCATAAGAAGCAAAGTTAACGCATAAGTCGGATACGGGTCGAACAAGTTGCTTTCCAGGGTTTGCCCATGAAACGTCTTTGCTAAAAGCGCCACACCCAGATAACGAGTGCTAAACACAAGCGCGAAAATAGAATAAAGATCGCGGCCAAATATGTGTAATGGGATAAACGTGACTGTAATTGCGGCCACGCACATAAAAACAATAAGCGGGTTTGCGCCCAGGAACAGTTGCGCGATCCCCAACGTGCTTACCGCAGCCAGCGGAAAGACAATCGGAACTCGCGTCGCCTTTATATCAATCACGCCGATTGCGATGGCCACTTCGTCACCCTTTGATTCGCCAGGACCAGTCTGATCCGATGTTAGATTCGCAACTTCGGCCTCAAGCCCGCGCAGAGCTTTCTGCGCTGAGGACGGCGTCTGATATCTCTACGCGATGCGGCAGTCACAATATTTGCAACTGCACTGCTTAATATATCATGATGGAGTAAGAGCGTCTGCGGGGTGAATCGAGAATTGCTGCCGGCGGCGATCCAAGGTCTTCGCGATATGGCCGCCAAAATCTTCGCCAAATCAACGTGAAGATCCCTTGAGGCCGATGCGCGATGATCCCGCCCGTCCAATCGAAAGGCGCAACGCTCAATCGTTGTCAGACGAGCGGCCGCGATCTTCGTCAGAGATAAGGCTGGAGCCGGGCTTCTTGGAATAAATAATTCTGGTGTGGGTGCGCGCGGTGAGACGCAATCTTGTTTATAAGCTGGTTCATCGCAAACATTGTCGCCTGCGCTACTACTGCACGAAAATTAAATATCGATCCAATTATTTTGCAGAAACTGGCATTACTTTGCATTGCCTTAATTGCTGAGTTGGCATACAGAAATATAGATAACTCTTGTCTGTTATATGCTATCGCAGAGGTGGCCCGCATTGGCGCGCGTCAGCCTCGTTCGAGCGAAACCAGCGAATCGTGATTGCCAATGATCATTTTGCACGTCATAGCGACCGTCAATCCCGAATACGGCGGACCAATCGAAGGAATATTCGCTTCAGCGGCGGCGCTCCTCGAAAATGGTTGCGATCGCGAAATTTTGTCTCTCGATATTCCGAGCGATCCTTGGGTTAGAACGTGTCCTTTGCCGGTGTACCCTCAAGGCGACAGCAACCCGAGATACCTCGCCTGGCGCCGGAAAGTTCCGTGGCTACGCTACGGTTATAGCCCAAATTTCATTCCTTGGCTCAAAGAGAACGCCAAGCGATATGATGCAATCGTCATCAACGGTTTATGGAATTTTACTTCCCTGGCCGCTTGGCGCGCGCTGTCCAAGACCGACGCGCGCTATTTCGTCTACACCCACGGCATGCTCGATCCGTATTTCAACAAGGCGTTTCCAATCAAGGCTGTCTTCAAGCAGCTTCTTTGGTGGTTCAGCGAGGGGCGATTGGTTAATAACGCCTCGGCGGTGATGTTTGTGTCGGAAGAGGAGCGCGTTCTCGCGCGTAAATCGTTTTGGCCGTACCGGGCCAACGAGAGAGTTGTGCCTTATGGGATAATAGATCCAAGCGGCGATCCAGAAGCTCAGATCAAGGCATTTCGCACCGCATTTCCCGAGATTGCAGAGCGCAGATTCATATTGTTTCTGAGCCGCATTCATCCGAAAAAGGGCTGTGATTTGCTGGTGAATGCGTTTGCTAGCGTCGCCGCAAAAGATCCGACTTTGGATCTCGTCATAGCTGGCCCCGATTCCGTCGGTTCGGTCAAGCAACTGCAAAATATGGCCAGTGATCTTGGCGTGGCGGATCGCATTCATTGGCCGGGAATGTTGAAAGGAGATCTGAAGTGGGGCGCGTTTCGCGCCGCCGAAGGTTTCGTTCTTCCCTCGCATCAGGAAAACTTCGGCATCGTCGTCGCCGAGTCCATGGCGTGTTCGACGCCGGTTTTGACGACGCGGAAGGTTGCGACATGGCGAGAGGTCGAGGAATGCCGCGCCGGCTTTGTCGAGAACGATGATTTGGATGGGGTGAGGCGTCTGCTTGAGCGCTTCATTGATCTCTCCGCCAAGGAGAGGCGGGAAATGGGTCAGCGCGCGCGCGAGGGCTTTATCAAGAAATTCGACATAGCGTCGATGACGCCGCAGTTGATTGAAGCAATGCGGCGTCCTAGCGGCGGCGATAGCAAGAAGCTCGACGCCAAATTTCTTGACGCGGAAAAAACGCGTCCGCTTGAAGGAGGTCCGACTTATTCGCTCGCGCACCGCGCTTTTCGAGCCGTCTGGACCGTTGCATGGCTTCTTCTGGCGTCTTGGACGCCACCGCCGCTGCACCCTTGGCGGCGGGCGTTGCTGAGGCTTTTTGGCGCAAAGATCGCGCCTACGGCGGTTGTCTATGGCAGCGCGAAAATCTGGTACCCGCCGAATCTCGAGCTCGGACCATTCGCCAAAGTCGCCCCAAATGTGACCGTCTATTCGGTCGAAAAAATCACGCTCCAAGATTATGCGATCGTATCCCAGGGGGCCAATCTGTGCTCCGCCGGACACGATGTGGAAGACGTTCATTTTCAGACCACGGCGCGGCCGATCACGATCGGCAAGCGCGCATGGGTTGCCGCCGAAGCTTTTGTCGGTCCTGGCGTTACGGTCGGGGAGGGCGCGGTATTGGGCGCGCGTGGATGTGCGTTCCGCGATCTCGAGCCATGGACCATTTACGGCGGCAACCCCGCCCGCAAACTTAGACCGCGGCGCGTCCGCTTTGCCGACGCCGGCGCTCAAGGCTCTAGCGACGTTTAAGTTTGCGGATGCGCCTCGCGCGAGAGCGTGAATATTTTAGCGCAAATCAATATTGCTCCCTCGCCTATTAGAACGCATGATCTTGTCTGGAAAGCTCGCCGCTTTTGGCCAGGGCGTTTTGACTGGCGCGTTTTGGGAATCATATTATCGGGGGTTCTGAGACCGGATTTCCAACCTGATGGAAGGAAGAGAGGCGTATGAGAACCGTCGTCTGTTCAGGCCTCGGTCGAGACGTTTCCGCTTTGGGTTTTGGCTGCGCGTCGCTGGGTTCGCGCATCTCTGAGGCGCAAGGGCGTCGCGCCCTCGATTACGCATTCGAGCGCGGCGTAAGCTGGTATGACGTGGCTCCGCCAGATGGCGGCGGCGAGGCGGAAACCATATTAGGAAAGTTCCTGGTCGGGCGCCGGGATCGGGTGGCGATCTGCACAAAAGTTGGCATCGCCCGACCAATGCTTTCGCCTTTGATGCGCTTCATGACCGTTATCAAGCGCGGCGCCTTAAGGGCCTTTCCGGAATTATGGACCACCGTCGACGCTGGCTCGAAATCGAATAGGATAAGAGAGCCGTTGCGGGGCGACTTGATTGAATCGTCGCTTGCCGAGAGCCTGCGCCGCCTGCGCACCGATTATGTTGATGTGTTGGCCTTGCAGGAACCGCGCGCAGAGGATTTTGCCGATTCGACGATCCTGGCGGCGCTGCGGCGCGTTGTCGAGAAGGGCTATGTTCGTTGTCTGTCCATCGTCGGGGAGCCCGATGCGGTCGCAGCCGGCGTCGCTTCCGGGCTGTTTCGAATCGTCCAGTGCCGCGACAATCCATTTCATCAAACCATCGACGAGGTGCGCTCCAAACTGTCTGGCGATCCTTCATTTTTTTTCGTCACGCAAAACGCCTTTGGCGCAGGAGCGCATGAGCGCTTGTCTCATCTTTTGGTTGGAGACGGCGGTCGTCTCGGAGCCCTTGCCTCTCAACTGGCGTATGGGCCGCCTTTTATGGCGAGCGAAATACTTCTCGATTATGCGTTCGGAAACAATCCGGCGGGCGTTGTCGTCGCTTCGATGTCCCATCAGGCGCACATCGACGCGAACTGCGCGAGGGCGTCGCGAGCGCCACGCACTGACGTCGTGGAGTTTGTCAATAAGACGATGCTGACATCTCCCGCCAACAAACTTGCGCGTTATGTGTAACTTGGCGTCTCTCTTAATTGGCCGGAGCGAAATTTCTATCCGGCCAGCGCGCACGCGTGATCAAGCAGGCTTTCGGCGTGGGCGTGTCCGGCTCTGGGCGAGCGGTCGGACAGGAGGATAAACCCCTCCTTTCCGTCCTCGAGTTTTGCGCCGATTACCGCCAGCGTCTCCTCGCCCATCGGGTGCCGCAACGCGCGCGCGTCCTCTGCGAGCAAGGCGAAAGGATCGGGTTCGGGTTCCGCGCCGTCGATGCGTCGCGCGCGATAAGTGTGGCCGCCGAGATCGAGGTAGGCCCATTGCGCGGTGATCTTCGACGCTTGGGTCCACAGCGCTTCGCGCACATCAGGACGGATGCAGTCGACATGAATGTGGAGTTGGTCCTGGGTGCGCGCGTTCGCGGCGTTGATCGCCATGCCGATCGCGTCGCGCGGCAGCTCCTTGTTGGCGCGCTCGGAAACCATGCGGCGGGCGGACCACGCCGCGCGCCAGTAGTTTGGCAGCTCCGAGGTTCCGACCAGCGGGCTCTCAATGCCCGCAAGGCGGCGGGTCGGGATCAGCAGAAATTGCGTTTTGCCGAAGATATCCTTCAGAATCGCCCAACCGGTGTCTTCGCCGCTCGCCAGATTCACTTCGGAGCAGGGGGCCGGGATGTGGGCCCGCATCTCGTCGACGACGCACAGCCCGTGCACGACCATCCATAAGGCGTCGCGATCCGCAGCCGCCACGGCTGCGCCCAAGGCCAATACAGCGACAGCGCAGGCAGACGCTGCGATCTTCAGCTGGCGGCGTTTCTTTGATTTGGGTTTTTGTCGGGTGAAGGTCAGAGGCATCTTTGCGAGGGGAAAACCAGCATGCGCCCCTCGGATGAAGCCGGCGGGCGCAAAAGCGACGTTCTTGATCTTGTGCAGCAATATCGGCAACGTCCCAGTAATTTGGCTCAGGGCCGCAAGCTACGCCGTCCCCGGACAATGCTATCTATAGCATAGCAAATTGGAGTCCGTGACATAGGCATTTTTCGGCATTGCGGCGGTGTGTGAAATTGCACATGGCGAAAGAGCGCCGATGCGTTCGTCAAGCCTATGCTTGGCGGGGGTGCGCTAGCGCCTTAGCTTGGCGAGAACCGGCGAGGTCAAACGCGTCGGGCGCGTCATGTCCTCAATGCCCAGCAAGTCGTGCAATTCGGCGGCGGTCATCAAGCCTTCTTCAAGGATGACGTCGGCAACCTTGCGCCCTTCGTCGAGCGCACGGCGCGCGACATGCGAGCAGGTCTCATAGCCAAGTATTGGCCCCAGAACCGTAACGAGACCAATGCTGTTTTCGACAAGCTCGCGGCAGCGCTCGCGATTCGCTTCAATTCCGGTGACGCAGCGCTGCGTCAGGGTGTCGATCGCGGCGGTCAGCATGCGCAACGACGTAAGGATGCAGTAGCCGATCGTTGGTTCGAACGCATTGAGCTGGAGTTGTCCGCCCTCGGCGCACATCGTCACGGTCAGATCATGGCCGATGACAAGATAGGCGACCTGACTGACCGCTTCGGGGATCACCGGATTGATCTTGCCTGGCATGATCGACGAACCGGCCTGGACCGCCGGGAGGCGAATTTCCCCGAAGCCGGCGCGCGGACCGGAGGAAAGCAGGCGCAGATCATTGCAGATTTTCGAAAGCTTCACCGCGATGCGCTTGAGGACGCCCGAAAACAAAACGAAGGCTCCCATGTCCGATGTCGCCTCAATCAGATTTTCGGCAAGCACCATGCGTTCATCCGATAAGCGCGCGAGTTCGGCGACGGCGAGCGATGCATAGCGCGGATCGGTGTTGATGCCGGTGCCGATTGCTGTGGCCCCGAGATTGACTTCCCGGAACAGGCTGGCTGCCTCCTGCAGCCGGTCGACATCCTCTTTGATCGTCACATGGAACGCGTCAAACTCCTGGCCGAGCGTCATCGGCACCGCATCCTGAAGTTGCGTGCGGCCAATTTTGAGCACATCGCCGAATTCGACCGCCTTCGCCTTGAATGCAAAGGCGAGATCCTGCAGCGCCTGCGCCAGCGACTTCGCGCCGAAGATCATGGCGAGGCGTAATGCCGTAGGGTAAGCGTCATTAGTGGACTGAGCCATGTTGACGTCGTCGATCGGGTGCAGCGCTGCATACTCGCCCCGTGACTTGCCCATAAGCTCCAGCGCGAGATTGGCGACAACCTCGTTCGCGTTCATATTCGTCGAAGTGCCGGCGCCGCCCTGCACAGCGTCGACGACGAATTGATCGAGAAAACGCCTGTCCTTGGCGATGAGGTCGCAGGCGCGATCGATGGCCTCCGCCTTCGCGACGGACAAATGCCCGAGGCGCCGATTGGCCCGCGCCGCCGCCTGTTTGACGAGCGCCAAAGCGCGCACAAGCTCCGGGAAATGTCCGATCGGAACGCCAGTGATAGGGAAATTCTCCACCGACCGCAAAGTATGAACGCCCCAATAGACATCGGCGGGAATATCAGCTTCGCCAAGAAGATCGTGCTCTCGTCTGGTCATCGCACTGGCGAGGTCGATGGAGCGGGTAGTCGCCAGCGCAAGCTTTATCGGGGGAGGCTCCGATGAAGCGGCGACGATTTTTTGGGCATTGGCTTTAGTCATGGGCCAAAATCCGTTGAGTTTGAGCTTGTCGGCCTTTTGGACAATTTGAGCTTATTGCAACATGTAGGCGCTTTTTTGCTAATCGCTCGTTACGAATGCTCGCCGCGCGCCCATTTTCCGCAAATATCGGTTCGAAAAACCGCGAAATCGGAGATTTGCTGCAAGATTGTGATAGATAAAGGTTCAGCAATCGCGGCAACCAATCGGAGCGCTTTTGATGCCGTTTCGCAACCGACGCATTATTCTTGCAGTTTTTACTGTCACGCTCGCGTCGGGCGCGTTGGCGCAGGATATGATGGGCAATGTCGACCTTTCCGGTCCGATGTTCACCACCGCCGAAATGACGCGCACGGATGTTGAAGCAACGATCAAGGCGAGCGATGGCCGCGGGGTCGACCTTGCCGGCAAAAGCCTGAACGGCCTCGACCTTTCCGGTCTTGATCTGACCAAAGCCAATTTCCGCGCCGCGCGCATGAACAAGACAAATCTCTCAGGGGCGAAACTCGATGGCGCTGTGCTCGATCAAGTCTGGGGCGTCGGGGCGAATTTTTCCGGCGCGAGTCTGAAGCGCGCGAATCTTTTCGCAAGCCAGATGCAAGGCGCGAAGTATGATGGCGCGGATCTGTCCGGCTCGCGCATCACCGCCGACTTGTCCCGCGCGAGCCTGCGCAAAGCCAAGCTCAACGCAGCCGATCTCTCCGCCGACTCGAAGAACCAGTCGATGGGTTTGATGCGGGGGATATTGAAATCCGCAGATCTGTCTGGCGCAGATTTCGAAAACGCTAACCTCGGGCAAGTCGATCTGCAGTTCGCCAAATTGGCCGGCGCGAATTTAACGCATGCTTCGCTCGCCGGCGCCGACGCCAGCGGCGCCGATTTTCGCGGCGCAATCCTCGATCATACAAATCTCAACGACGCCGACGTTGCTTCGGCCCGCATCGACGCGGCGCAGGAACAGGCTTTCGCTGAGGCCAAGAACGTGGCGCGCATCCTCAAAGAGTGAGTGCCCAAAGCGGATATGGCTACCGCCTACTTTTCATTCAGAGTCTAAGGCGCAATTCGCGCCACGTATCGCTCTTCGACGATGACAATTTCGCGGTCCGCGCCGGGACAAGCGCCGGCGCGCGCGCCGCGAACGCTCTGCCAGATCGTTACGCCATCGCGCGTGCCGTCGCCAAAGCCAAGCTCCGCGTCTTCAAAAAGCATCGTATCTGCGAACCAGCGCTTCATAGCTGGCGACGCGTCTAAAACGTTTCCCCAGACCGGGTTTTGGTAGATGAAGAAGACATGCTCCAACGTCGATCCGAGAGCCGATTCGATCTTGTGAATTAACTCGGTCATGAGTTCCGGTCCAAAAGAATGGAAGATGTTAAAGACGACCTTGCCGCTAAGGACCATGTGCTCCAGCGCATTTCCCTCGATGACGCGGATGAGCGGACGGTCAGGAAACTGGCGTTGGATCTTGTCAATGTTGGATTGCGCAATTTTCGCGAGCTCCGGCGATAGCTCGAGACCAATGATGTCGGTGAACGGAAATTCCGACGCCACGATCAAGGCGCGGCCCTTGCCGCATCCGATATCGACGAACGTATAAGCTTCGATATCAGGCAGGCTGGCGAGAGCGCGTCGAGTGATGCTTGGCGTCGTGGCGAGATAGCAATTGATAAAGCCTGTCGACACGCCGCTGGTTTGAATCAGATCGGGCGGGAATGTGCCGCTCGTATCGACGCCATAGATTTTGTCAAACGGATGGGTGCGTTGCATGCCCCCTTGGATGTCCCGAAAAAAGGGCAGTTTCTCTACGAACTTTCTGACGCTCGGGTTGAGCAGGAGCCTGTACGCAATATTTCTTGCCTGCGTTTTCAATTGGTTCATCAAAAGGTTCCCCAGACTGTAGGCAGACGCGCGAGGCTGAAGGCAAAAGCATTTGGAGCTGAAAGCGGTAAGATGAAATTGGCGCATCCCTTTTAGCAAGTTGACGTCGCAGCCGCCGAGGCAGCCAAGGAGAGAGCGGGGAGGGGGCCTCTATTAGAGCGCAATCATCAATGTCGGAATTACTTCCGCCGCAGCGCCTCGCTCAAAGCGGCTCCAAGCGCCCCCTGCGCGGATTTTTCCCGTGGCTGTGATTTGGGTTGAGGCCTTGCAACTTCGTCTCGCGCGGCGGGCCGCTTTATCGACGCGCCAGACGACGGCGCGTCTTCCTTGCGCATCGAGAGCGCAATGCGCTTGCGCTTCAAATCCACTTCGACGACGCGCACTTTCACCACATCGCCGGCCTTGACGACCTCCGCCGGGTCTTTGACGAACCGGTCGGCGAGTTGCGATACGTGGACGAGCCCATCCTGATGCACGCCAATATCGACGAAAGCGCCAAAATTCGCGACATTGGTGACAGTGCCTTCCAATACCATGCCGGGCTTCAGCGAGTTTAGATCGTCGATGCCCTCCGCAAAGGTCGCGGTCTTGAATTCCGGACGCGGATCGCGACCCGGCTTCTCGAGTTCGAGCAAGATATCGCGCACTGTCGGCAGACCGAAACGCTCATCGACAAATTGCGTGGGATTAAGCGATTTCAAAGTTGTCGCATCGCCCATCAGCGAACGCACGTCGCGTCCGCACGCGGCGATGATTTTGCGCGCGAGCCCATAGGCCTCGGGATGAACCGAGGAGGCGTCGAGCGGCTCCGTTCCGTTCGGAATTCGCAAGAACCCTGCGCAAAGCTCGAAGGCGCGCGGACCCAGCCGCGCGACGGAAAGAATGTCGCGACGCGACTTGAAAGCGCCTTTCTGATCCCGGTGAAGGATGATCGCATCAGCGAGCGAGGCGCTGAGACCAGACACACGGGACAGCAGCGAGGCGGAAGCGGTATTGAGATCGACGCCGACCGCGTTCACCGCATCCTCGACAACGGCGTCGAGCGAGCGCGCAAGCTGGGTCTGGTTGACGTCATGCTGATATTGCCCGACGCCGATCGCCTTCGGATCGATCTTCACCAACTCGGCGAGGGGGTCCTGCAGACGCCGCGCAATGGAAACCGCGCCGCGCAGCGACACATCGAGATCGGGCATCTCGGCCGCCGCGCGCGCAGAAGCCGAATACACCGAGGCCCCGGCCTCGCTGACGACGACCTTGATGGGCTTTGCGCCGGGCAGGGCCGCGATTACCTCGCCCGCCAATCGATCGGTCTCGCGGCTCGCCGTTCCATTGCCGATCGCGATCAATTCGACGCCGTGTTTTTTTATCAGCCGCGTCAACTCCGCGCTCGCGCCCAAAACATCATTGCGCGGCTGAAACGGATAAATCGTCGAAGTGTCCAGCAGCTTGCCGGTAGCGTCGACGATGGCGACTTTGACGCCGGTCCTGATGCCAGGATCGAGCCCCATGGTCGGACGCGCTCCGGCTGGCGCGGCCAGCAACAGGTCTTTCAAATTGCGTGCAAAAACCTGTATCGCCTCGGCCTCGGCGCGCTCGCGCAATTCGGTCATCAGATCCAGCGTCAAATGCAGCGAGAGCTTTACGCGCCAGGCGAAGCGCACGACGTCAAGAAGCCACGCATCGGCGGGGGCGCCCTGCGAGGCGATCGCATTATGCCGCGCGATGATCTGTTCGACCGGCTTCACCGGGGATGCATCGGCTACATCGACTTCGAGATCGAGCGACAGGACCTCCTCGTTGCGGCCGCGCAGCATGGCGAGCGCGCGATGGCTTGGCGCAGTAGCCCAGCGTTCGCTATGATCGAAATAATCCGAAAATTTAGCGCCCGCTTCCTCTTTCCCTTCAACCACCCGCGCGCGAAGAACCGCATGGGATTTGAGATGGGCGCGCAGCGCTCCGACGAGATCGGCGTTCTCGGCGAAAGCCTCGGTCAAAATGTCGCGCGCGCCTTCGAGGGCGGTTTTGACGTCGGGTACGTCGGCGGAAAGAAAACTCTGCGCCAGTTCGGCAGGAACAATATGGCGATCGGCGATGATTTGGTCGGCCAGAGGAGCAAGACCGCGCTCGCGGGCGATTTGGGCGCGAGTGCGGCGTTTTGGCCGAAAGGGTAGGTAAATATCCTCGAGTTCGGCTTTGGTCGTCGCCTGCGCGATCTTTTCCGTGAGCGCGTCGGTCGATTTACCTTGGCTGCCGATCGAGTCGAGGATGGCGAGACGCCGCGCCTCCAATTCGCGCAGATAGGCGAGGCGTTCTTCGAGCCGCCGGAGCTGGGTGTCGTCAAGACCGCCGGTGGCTTCCTTGCGATATCGAGCGATGAAGGGCACGCTCGCCCCCTCGTCCAACAAATCGACGGCGACCTTCACCTGTTCAGGCCGGGCTGCGACCTCAGCAGCGATGGTTTTGAGAATGCGGTCGATTTCAGCGGCCATTCGGGTCAGGTCCTCATCGATTCGGGGCCGCGACAATAGGTCAGGCCGAAATGGATTCCAACCTGTGGGCGGCATGTCCAGTTACGGGTTGCGCTCGGCTCGCTGCGCACTATAGTGCGCCGATTCGCGTGGCGCCGCGTCGCCGGGATCTCAAAGAGCCCGGCCGCACGAGCAAACAGGGGACAACGTCCGCCTCGAGCGAAAATGCGGAGGGGTGGCCGAGTGGTTGAAGGCGCACGCCTGGAAAGTGTGTATGCGGGAAACCGTATCGCGGGTTCGAATCCCGCTCCCTCCGCCAGAATACCATCACAACCTATTGTTTTATTTAGATATTCTGCTTGGCGCGCGAAAGTGGCCCCAACATAGGCCCCAATCGTAAATTTAGCTCGCCACGGCCAACCATGGACGATTGAAGACGGCGAGGCGCGCAAAGTCGCAGCAGCGACCGGCCGACTTCGATGATAATTTGCCGTCCTGGCGGCAGGCTTGCGGGCCTTCCGCGAGCAACTGGGATTGGGCAAATATGACGGAACCGAAATACCTTCCCTTCGAGTCGCTGCCTCTGTTCCCGACCGAGGAAGAGCTCGCCATCGCGATCCTTGGCCGGAAATATGCGAAGGATTGGAAGCAATTCTCGCTTTACTACGAGCGCAAGGGCATGCCGAAAATGGATTTCGTTATCGGCAGAAGATACAAATATGCCGTCAAGAAGTTCTTCGATAAGCACTGGAACCTCGACGGTCCCAGGCCGATGCAAGACGGGCCAGAAAGGCCCGAACTATGGAACGTCCGCAGGAAGCCGGGCAGGCCGAGAAAGCTGCCTGAGTGAAGCGATAGCCGGCGCATTCTCAGCGTGTTTAGAGCTTTAGGATGTCTTCGATCAGTGAGATGATCAATCGTTCCGCTACATCCTCGCGTTCAAGATTTTTCATATCATTCAGATACTCGTCTGGATAACCTCTTTCATGAAAAATGGCTCTGGCCTTAACTTTGAGACCTGCCGCCGTCTTCGCCTGAAGATCGACCATTTCTTCCGCGACATCGCTGTCGATGAAGACAAAATCATCGGGATAATCCCCAGTCTCTCCAGCTTCGATGACCAATGCCCGTGCCCCTTCGTACCGAGCCTCAATCGCGAGCAACTCTGCGTCTCCGGCGGCCGCCACCGGCGAAGTTATAGTCGCAGCTATGCCGCCAATCCCGAGTCCGGCGGCTGGAACATAGCCAATCGTCATGAGGCGAGATGGATTGTCAGCCATGCTCATGCCTCCCCAGCGCATTTGGCCGATCCGACCAGCTCGAGAACCCTGGCGAGCTCCACCCGTGCGGCTCTCAATTGATCGGACACGCACGATAGAACCTCACTGACGCACTTGATCTTTTTTGCGGGGTCGTCATCACAAATGATGACGGCTGCCTGGCCTAGGCTCAGGACTCATTGATTGAGATAGAAGAGGACGGCGGCGGCGATGCAGATGGCGGAGAAGAAGGTATGGGCGCATCGATCATAGCGGTTGCGATGCGCGGCCAGTCCTTGAGCTTGGCGAACATGTTCTCGATTTTGTGACGCTGGCGGTAGAGCGTCTTGTCATAGGCAATGGAAAGCTTGCGGCTTCTGGTTGGCGGGATGCAGGGCTCGACGCCCCTGGCCTTCAGCGCGGCGCGGAACCAGTTGCTGTCGTAGCCCCTGTCGGCGATCAACATTGAAGCAGGCGGTAAAGCCTTGAGCATCAGCCGCGCGCCCTTGTGGTCGCTCATCTGGCCCTCCGAGAGCAACATGACGAGGGGCTTGCCGGCGCCGTCGCAAACGACGTGGAGCTTCGAGTTCAGTCCGCCTTTCGTGCGCCCGATACGGCGGGGAAGAGCCCCTTTTTGAGCAGGCTCGCCGCTGTGCGATGCGCCTTCAGATGCGTGGCGTCGATCATGATGCGCTCGGGCTTTGGACCTTCGCCAGCGAGCGCGGCGAATATGCGGTCGAAGACGCCGAGCCGGCTCCAGCGGATGAAGCGATTGTAAAGCGTCTTGTGCGGCCCGTAATCCTTGGGCGCATCTTTCCATTGCAGGCCGTTGCGGATCACATAGACGATTCCGCTGACCACCCGACGGTCGTCAACCCGCGGAACGCCATGCGACAGAGGAAAATGCGGCGCAAGCCGCGCCATCTGCCGCTCGCCCAACAAAAACAAATCACTCATCCCAGCCTCCCCATGCGGAGACCAGGAATCACATCTCAGGCAAATTTAATAGGTCCTGAGCCTAGACTCTCGACGCGAGACAGATCTGCGCTCAGATCATCTATTTTTGTCCAAGCTCCTCGGCCGCCGGAATGGCGTTATTCGGCATTGAGATATCTCCAAATGGTGATTTTAACACTATTAATGGTAATATCATATCCGCTTTGATGTCAATGGTATTTGGTGTTAAATTCACCACATGAAGCCAAATCAATGCCGCATGGCCCGCGCCGCTCTAAATTGGACAACGATCGATCTTGCTCGAGCGGCAGGCGTCGGAGCCAATACGGTCAACCGTTTCGAGACTGGCGAAGATGCCCGCATCAGTAGCGTTGAAAAGATCCAAGCCGCGTTCGAGGGCGCCGGCGTCGAGTTCATCAGAAATGGTGTGAAGGTACGGCCTGCCAAGGCGCGCGAGCAGATCGCTGAAGTGGCTCCCGAGGATGAGGCTGCGCACCCTGAGCCGGCGGTCGGAAAGAACGCGCCTCTTGTCCAGGTCGATGGCGTCAGCCGCGTTCGTGACCCGCTAAAGCGGCGCTAAATCCAGTTTACGCACCCGGTGCGTTGCCCGATTTGGCTGCCCGGCCGAGCATGAGTTTACGTTCGAACGACTCATGAAGCGACCGGAGCAAAAGCCCAATGGCTCTCGTAAACATTCCCCAGCAAGGCATGATCACTGCAGAAGATCCGACCTCGCGCGTGTCCGGCGGCGACGTGACCCGCTCTGCCGACTTCGTCGCGCAAGGCGCTGAGCAATTCGGGCAAGGCCTGGAAGATGACGCCGTTCCGCTGGCCCAGCAGGCAGGCGAGCAAGCAGTCGCGAAGGCCGCCAGATCAGTCAGTCGTGACGCAAACGGACAGATCCAAATCCAGACCCCGGAAACGAGTTTCATCCTCGGACGCGCCGGCGACGAATATGAGCACGTCGTCGTCGCTGGCGCGATTGCAAACGGGCAGAATCAGACCACCCAAGATATGAATGATCTGCGGGTCCAGCACGCCGGCGATCCGGTTGCCTTCAAGACCGCAGCGAATGGATATATCGATCATCTGCGCGCGCAATATGGCGACGATCAGATCGCCAATACCCTCGTTGCGAACGCCGAGCAGATGGCGACGCAGCACTATGACAGCCTGGTCAACACCAAGGCTGCATTGGACACGTCGGATGCGAAGTCGAGCATTCAGGCGCAAATCCAATCTCTGCAAAACGACCTCGGTCAGCTCGCGCGCCAGGGCGGGACCGATACCCCGGAATTTGTGCAGAAGTCGGGACAGCTTCACTCCTACTTCGATTCGCTTCAGGCGAACCCGCTGTTCCAAATGCCCAAGGCCGTCGTCGACGGGCTGCGCTCCGATTTAAATATCCAGCTGACCGGCGAGGCAATCGTCGGGCACATGGATTATGCTTATGATTCCCAGGGCCTGCTTGCAGCTCAAAAGCAGCTTCACGACTCTGTCGATCATATCCAGGGCGTCACTGATGCGCAGCGCAACCAGCTCGTGGCGCAGGGCGAGTCTCGGCTGCAGTTTCTCCAGGGCCAGGACGCGATCGGCGCGGAAGGCGTCAGGCGCAGCGTCACGGCGCTGACCAACGCAGTGCAGTCCGGAAATCACTTTGATCCTGCGGTTTACGACTCGGCGCTCGCTCAAGCGCAGCAATATCACGTCGCCGACGCCGTCGCTCAGATCCAATCGCTCAAGGCGATCGCCGGGATCCACGCCGCCACGAATAACCTCTCGCCATTGCAGAGCGCCGCGGCCCAAGGCGTCGGCGGCCCCATAGCGGGAGCGCTGGGAAACGAAGCCCAGGCGATGCAATATTTCCAGTCGAAGGGCTGGACGCCAGCGCAGGCGGCGGGGATCGTCGGCAACCTCGTACATGAAAGCGGCGGCCGGCTCGATCCGAACGCCGTCAATCCCGGCGATGGATCGGACGGATCGAACTCGATCGGAATCGGCCAATGGAATGCCGATCGCGCGCAGGCTCTCAAGGCGTTTGCGGCGGCGCAGGGCAAGCCGATGAACGATTACGCGACGCAGCTCGCCTTTGTTCAACATGAACTCGAAACGACGCACGCCGGCGCCGCCGCTGCATTGCGCGCGACAAACGACGTGGCGGGCGCAGCGGCCGCGGTTGCCCTAAAATATGAAATTCCGGCCGGCGCCGAAACGGGCGTCGCTGCGAATGTGAACGGCTGGCAGAACCGGCTCGATCAAGCCACGAGGCTTGCCGGCGGAAACGTCTCATCAGCGAGCGTCAACGGCACTCCTTTCACCCGTGAGCAGATGCAGGCCAACCCATTCCTGCTATCGACATGGGTTCAAAAGACGGCGGCCGACCAGGGCAATCAGACCACGATGGCGACCGCGCTGGGATCTTCCATCGAGCGTTCGCTTCAGAACGGGATCACGCCGTCACCCACGGTCGTCGCAAATTATGTTCAGCTCACAGAGGGAAAGGCGCAATTCTCCGAGCAGCGACAAAACATCATGTCGACCATCGAGGGGCAATCGCAGGCCAATGCCGCGCTCGCAATGGCCCCGTCCGCCGGTCAAAGCTACATGGATCAGGTCAAGGCGCAGGCGCAGGGAGGTTCCAACTATCAGGGACTTGTCGCGCAGCACGCGCAGGAGCTTTTCGTGCAGGGTCAAAGGGCCTTAAGAGATGATCCTGGCGGCACAGCGGTGGCGAAGGGCTGGGTCCGTCAGTCGCCCGCGCCGCTCGATTTCAGCCAGCCGGATTCGATCGCTTCGGGTATCGCCGCACGGTCGCAAGTCGTCTCGGCGATCGCGGCGCGCCAGCCTGGCGCGTCGCTCTCGGCCGTCTTCCCGAATGAGATAGATCGGGTCAAGAACGTGGTCGAAAATGGTCCGCTTGATCAGCGCATGGGCCTCATGGGCACGATCTCCAACTTGCCGGAAGCCCAGCAAAAGGCAACGCTGGCGGCGATCGGCCAGACCGGAAAGGCTGGGCAGATCTTCACAGTCGCCGGATCGGTCAATCGCTACGCGCCGGCGGCGGCGGCGACGGATATCGTCCAAGGCGCTGCTCTGCTCCAAACCGAACCGCGCCTCGCGCCGAAAGCGGCCGACATTCAAACGAATACCATGCGGACGTTTCCAGCGAATGATTTCCCGTCGCCGGCGATCCGCGGCGCGGTGCAGAACGCGGCAGAGGCCTATTATGCCGCGCAATCAGCCAAGGCAGGCGACACGAGCCAGGTATTCAATTCAGACCGTTGGAAGTCCTCCGTCGACGCCGTGACGGGAGGGGTGGTCAGCTATCGCGGTTCGAACGTGATCGCGCCGACCTATGGCGCAAATGCTGGACAGCTCCAGGCAGCGATTATTGGCCTGACCGACGATGATTTCAAAGGAGTTCATACTGCAGATGGTTCGACCTTCCCAGCCAGGGCGCTGAAGCCTTCGATCAGCGGCAACAGCTCGAACTGGCGGCTGGAGTCGAGAGGTGAGGGAACCTATCGCGTCTTCTCTGGCGACGACAAGGCGCGACAATATCTTCAGAATGCGGACGGCGGCGCATTTGTACTAGATCTTCGATCAGCCATGAACCGTCCGAGCGTTGGGCAATATCTCGGTGACGATACTTCCAATGCTGTCGAGCAGCCTCCGATGAGTCTTGCGAGCAAGGCCGGCGGCGGGTTTGGCGCGCCCTCGAATAATAGGGGCCTTTAATGCCCGACCACCTGACCGATTACTGGAAATTGCCGGATCGCGAAGCCGAGATTCGGAAGATGGTCGCCGACGATCACATCAAGATCAATCGCTGAATGCTGCGGATGATCGACCTGATGATCAATGGATCGCCGTCTGATCCAAGTGGAACGGCTTACACCATCTATGATGCCGCGCGCTTTGTCGGATATACGCGTCACGCCGCTCGCGCGCTGAAAAAGAGCCCGGCATTCATCGTAGCATTCAACAACGCCGTTGACGATTGGCAGCGCAACCGCCCGCGGCCGACCTTCGATGATATCATTCCCCTCTCTTTGGACGGAGTCGCCCCACGCCCAAAACCGATTACGCCCGGATTTGTGATCAGGACAAGGAGACCCGATCAATGAACGATCTCACGCCAGATGTGGACGATGGAGCGGATATTGTCGATTCGTACAGGGGCATCGTTTGCACGATTAGAGATCGTCGCAAAGAGCTTGGCTTGGTCACTTTGGAAATTGAGGAAATCGCAGGTTTGCAGCCGGGGTACCTGTCGAAGATCGAGGCCGGTATGAAAGGCTTGGGTCCTCTTTCTCTTGATTCACTGCTACCGGCGCTTGGCCTAAAATTTCAGGTCGTGAAATGCCCGCCATACCCTGCAACGCTGCGCGCCATCACCGATACTGCGCCCTGCGACGTCACCCGCCGCCGTAAGGTATGGGAGACCCTTCGGATGACTCCCGAGGAGCGCAAAGCAAAGAGGGCGGTAGAGGTTGCTGCCAGGTCTGAAGCCAAGGCAAAGAAGCTGGATGATGAGATCGAGGCTCGCCGCATGCGAATGGGACCGCGAGAGTGAGAAGCTTTTGATATGTATCGCCGCAGGTTGGCCAGGCGGAATGCGGCGGACAAGATCAAGCGCGCTGAGATAGCCGCGCCGATGGAGGCCTCTCACGCCAGTTAATTTGCGGGCCATCCGTCGAGACGAGGCTCTGCCATTCGCTTGGCAGCAGCGCCGGATGTTCGGGCGATTGCTCTGGTCCGCGTCCTGCCACCGCTAGGGCGACAGCCA
The DNA here is from genome assembly GCA_037200525.1 of Methylocella sp. Classification (NCBI taxonomy): domain Bacteria; kingdom Pseudomonadati; phylum Pseudomonadota; class Alphaproteobacteria; order Hyphomicrobiales; family Beijerinckiaceae; genus Methylocella; species Methylocella sp. Next base: position 3,003,974 of record JBBCGG010000001.1, read on the forward strand.
CGCCGATGGCGGCGCCGGACCGAGGGTCAACGCGCTTGCCGGCATAGGGACCCGCCTGGATGATGTAGGGACCGCCAGGCTCTTTCTGAATCGCCATTGCCAGGCGTTCGCCATGAGGGGCGTAGAGGCATATTTGGAGCAGACCAAGCCAGGGTGACCGCGACCAGCGATTTGGTTCGATGCGCTTGGCTTCGCGATAGTCGCTCTGGTGCATCCATGCGACCAGGCAGACGCCCCGCTGCATCCTTGTAAAAACATTCGATCTTAGCATCCGGCGGGAGCTGGTCAGTCATGGTTCAATCCGCCTGCCGGTCAACCGGCGCCGGAACATTCGGTCGCGCGGCGGACGCGGCTCGTATGGATTGGGCGGCGGTTGATTTGTAGCCGCCACGCCCTTGAAGCTGAGATCCGTGTCGAAAATCGGCCGCTTAATTTTGGCGGTCGGTTCGCCCGGTTTCCACGCCAGCGCGCCGCTTTCGGCCTCGTCGGCGACGACGTCGTCATCATCGGGCAAAGGCCGGCATTCGTCATCCAGTCCCCGCACGGCGAGATAGGTTTTCCGCGAAACGATCCGCTGGCACCGCCGAGGCTCCGTCATCACTTAATTCCCAACCGAGCCTTGATCTCGCGCGACTGGCCTCTCAGCCACGTGAGGCGAACCGCCGACGACTGTGTGTCCCAGAGGGGTGGCTTGGGGATCTTCTTCAATTCCGCATCAACGCGCGCCTGGGGATCGAACTGGTCGCCGTCCGTTCGGGCATGCTGCGCGGTTCGGCGGTTGACCAGCTCACTCATTCGAGCGGCGTCGGACATCGGTTGCTCTGTCACGGTCGTCTCCTTTTCGCAGCCGGGTCCACGCGAACATAGCCTTTCGAAGTCATCAGCCTGTGCGTCTCTTCAGCTTGCCAATTCGCGATGTCGTCGGTCATCAGAATCCGCCGTCATAACGTAGCGACCAGCTATCGCTAGCATATTTAAGCCGCGAAGTCAAAGCAGCCATCATCGAATGCGGCAGCAAGGGAGGTAGCGGGATAAAGGCGTGTCCGACATATTTGTTTCGCGCTGAAATTATGCCCCAAACCCATTGGTAAGTACGTTTTTCGTACTTGTCTGCACGATGGACCCGGATCTAACTGCGCGGGCTGTTCAATCCCAATCAAGTTGACGTTGCTCAGCTGCTTTAACCGACAATTTCCGATAGAGGTTTTTATGAGTAACGCTGCACACCGCACTTTCGTCCTTGTCCACAGCGGTTTTCTGGGCGGCTTTGCCTGGCGAGACGTGCTCGTTCGCCTGCGGGCGCTCGGCCACACGGCGACCGCGCCGACCCTGACAGGCCTTGGCGAGCGGGGCATACCGGCAATGACACCGCTGATCTGGAGACCCATATCCAGGACGTTGTCGCGCACATCGAAATGGAGGGTTTGCGAGACATCACTTTGGTTGGCTGGAGCTACGGCGGCATGGTGGTCACCGGGGTTCTCGCGCGCATCCCCGAGCGCATCAAAGAGCTGATCTATCTCGACGCCTTCATGCCAGAGGACGGACGAGCGCTCGTCGATTATCTCACGCCAGATCAAAGGGCGTTCTTTGACACCTATAAGGACAAGAACCTGCCGTTGCCGCCATTTCCATTGTCAGTGTTCGGCGTGAACGATCCGGCGATTGAAGCGTACCTTGAACCGAGGTTCACCGCGCAACCCTGGCGCACCGTTTATCAACCGGTGACGGCCCTAAAGGTCCGCCCGGATATTCCAGTCTCTTACGTGGTCTGCACAGGGTATGGCGAGTCGCCCATGACCACCCGCCTTGCAGAGATGGAATCCGACCCAGCTATGCGAGTCATTACGATCGATACGAGCCATTATCCGATGCTGACGGCTTTCGAAGAGACGATGGCGGCTTTGGTCAATGAGTAAGCGATCGCAGCGGGATGTCGACAGCTGCGACTGTAGGCTGACCTCTCCGGGCAACTTGTCGCCGATATCCCCAACTACCTGGACTTGCCGCGCCGGCTCGGCGCGCGCCACCTTCAGCAGAACGGATTGGTTGTCGTCGAGGCCGGCCTCGCGGGCAGCGTCTTTCGCTTGATCCGATAGAGCGGCGATCTTCGGAGCGCGGTCAGCCTCTCCTTTCGATATTCCGAGTTCGCGAATCGCCTAACTGACACCTTTGTCGTTCGGCTGTGCACCCCCCAAAGGGTCCCCAACTTGGAGAGCCTTGCTTGTGATGATCATCCACTCTGAAACATGCTCCGCGCGCTCTAGAGCAGTAAGATCCGACCGGTGCAGATTTTCAGCGATTTCCCAGAGGCGCGCTTCGTCGACGCGAGCAAAGGAGCCGGCGTTGCGTGGACAAAGACGCCTAGCGGCGTTATTGGCAGACATTGGCCACGTAATCTGGAAGTCTCAAGATGTCTGACTACGACCTCTACTATTGGTCCGTGCCCTTCCGCGGTCAGTTCGTGCGCGCCGTCCTCGCCTATGCAGGAAGGACGTGGACAGAGGGAGGGGACCCGGCGATCACCAAGTTGATGGACGAGCCGGCGAAGCACATGCCGGTCCCGTTCATGGGGCCGCCAATGCTGATCGACAAAAAGGCGGACTTCGCTATCGCTCAGATGCCAGCCATTATCCTTTATCTAGGCGAGACGCTCGACCTCATGCCCAAGACGGCCGCCCTGCGAGCCATGACCATGAAGGTTGTCAACGACGCCAACGACGTGATCGACGAGATCACGCTGGACGGCGGCCGGGAGATGTGGACGAAAAAAAGCTGGCAGGAGTTCGTCCCCCGCCTGAAGAAGTGGATGTCATTTTGGGAGGAGACCGGGCGTCGCCACGGCCTGACAGCAGACTCGGGCTTCCTGCTGGGCGGCAAGACTGCGGGCGTCGCCGACGTCGTGACAGCCACCTTGTGGTCGACCATGGCAGACCGCTTCCGCGAGATCGGTGCGATCCTTGAGGAAGCCGCGCCAATGACCGCCGCCTTAACGCGGCGGGTTGCTGCTTTGCCACCGCTGACCAAGTTGGCCGCCAAGGCTCAGCACGATTACGGCGAGGCCTATTGCGGCGGGCAGATCGAGGCGTCGCTGCGCAGAGTTTTGGACGCTTAGATTCTCATTTTCCTCTCCGCTTGACGAGGAAATCGCCGGGATCGGAAATCGCCCACGACCGTGATGGGCGCAATCCGTGATGCAGGTTCTTCGCGATCTCGGCGAGACGCTGTTTACAGGCGTAACATCTCTGTTTCCTTCTGAAATCGCCGCGACATAGAATCAGTCCAATATCTTGGGCCAATGCGCGCTTGTCTCCGGCAGTCAAATTCCGGGCTATTATCCGCGCCACTCCGTCAGCCCACCACCCAGAGAAATGGGCAAGAGGTCACGACATGCAAAACGGACAATCCGGCGCCGCCGTGGCGGAACCTTTAATCATTCCAACCGAAGAGCTCGAAAACGACCCGCACGCTATTTTCGGCCATTACCGACCGCTGGTCCCGATAATCAAAAGGAGCAACGACGGCGTCGACCTCGTCCTTCGCGCGAGCGACATCCGAGAGCTGATCACGGACCATCGTGTGCGGCAAGGAGAAACGGAGATTCCTGAGTTCTTGGGCATTATGGACGGCCCACTGTTCGACCTCTTCAAATACGGGATGCTCACGTCGAACGGTTCCGATCACCGTCGGCGTCGCTTGCCTTTTTCAGCAGCGTTTGCGGTTCGCCTCATCGCCGACTTACGACCACGCATTCGCAAGGTTGCCGAAGACTTGATCGACAGCTGGCAAGCGGCAGGAGAGGTGGATTTTCTGGATCGTTATGCAGCGCAACTACCGGCGCACATCATCAGCGAAATTCTTGGGTTGCCGCCAGCGGAAATCCCCCACTTTACAAGCCTGGTCTATAATGTGTCCCGTGTCTTTACCCTTTCGTTCACGGCTGAGGACGTGCCGGATATGCAGAACTCCGCAGCCCAGCTGTTCGATTATGCGGATCGCCTCATCGAGGCGCGGCGCGCAACCCCAAGAGATGATTTTCTGACTTCTTCCTTGGCGGCGGTCGATGAGAGCGGCGACCTTTCGCCCATCGAAATCCTAATTCAGATCGCGTCGCTCATTATCGGCGGCAGCGATACCACGCGCGGGGCCCTGGCTGTGGAAGTTGCATTGCTTCTCCAGCATCGGGAACAGTGGGAGGCGGTTTGTCGCGATCCCGCGCTTGTTCCAGGCGCTGTATTGGAAGCGTTGCGTTTCGAGCCGATCGTCGGCTCAGTTTCTCGCTTCATCCTCGAAGACATTCAGATCGGCGATTACGTTCTTGACCAAGGAAAACTTGTCACGTTTTCGACCATGTCGGCCATGCGGGACATTGAGCTCTACCGAGATCCCGACACATTCGATATACGCAGAACCGACCAACAGCGCTGGCCTCTGGTGTTTGGAGGTGGCGCTCATCGATGCATCGGAGAGGCTCTCGCCAAAGCCGAACTCGAGGAAGGGCTCATTGCGCTTACTGCGCGCCTCCCGCAACTTCGGTTGGCTGGAGAGCCGCCGCGGCTTCGCGGCCACTCCGGCATCCGTCGCATCGACGGCATGAAAGTCGAGTGGCCAACTGCGGGATAAGTCTGCTGAGCAGAGGGAACCGCGGCCGCGGCGACGGTTCGCGGCGATCTCCCAAAGGAGCCAGCCGAATATCAGAGCCGCGGAATGTTCGCGCCGAGATAAAAATTTGGGCCGGCGTGATATTGAGGAGTAAGGTGCGCGGCTGAGTGTCGAGCTTACTGTCGACGGCGCATTTTTGGGGGTGGGGTGCCTCCTGGGCGATCGCGCAGAAATCACGACCGCGGGGGAGCCATTCCAAAACGCGGTCGCCGGCGATGACCGTGATCCGCGCGGCGAGGAGATTCTACCGACCGAGCAGGAGCGCCATGCAATTGGGGCCAGAGATTGGGGCCGATGCCTCAAACCGCTTGATCCTAGAGGAGAGTGCGGCGGAAGGGATATCCGCTAATGCCTGATTGGGCGTGTGATGCGCCGCTGATCCTGGATGAGCACAAGCGTTGCAATAGCCTTTCTCGATGGCCTCTTACAATCCGGCCGCTGCTGAAATGCTGGGAGCTGTCCCGCGTGCGCGCAATCCATCACCTTTGGCCGTCAAGCCGATCTCGGGAGCGTTCATTTTGCCCTCCACGCGCGTGCACGTAGCCCCGCTGCCCAATATCAAGCGCTTACAATACGGTTCACCAATCGCGATCTTCGGCGTCCAGTTGCTAGGTCGTAAGGGGTCTTGCGATGCTGCGCTCTTCGAAGCCGCGCCAGATCTGGATAGACCGGTTTTTTAGCGCCCTTGCCGGGACCGGCGGGGCATCCAGGACATCCCAAAAGGAGATGTCCCGTCCGTCCCGCTGGATCCCAAGCCTGAAGGCACCGGGACTTGAGGGACATTGTCCCGGATGTCCCATTTGTCCCGCTTGAGCTTAACCATGTGGGAGCCATATAAGGCGCTGGCCTTGTATCTCGCGTGCGACCAGGATTTGGGCCTTTAGCGCGCTTTCGATCGAACGATTAAAGCTTTTGCGTCGGCGTTCTTTCACGGTGTTTTGGTCTTCGTCCGGACCGGCCTGCTCGGCAATGCGTTCGTAAAAGCGCAGTCTGATCGCCTCGTCAGCGACCGCGCGGACCACCGGACCATCGAAACCGAACGGCCGGATGTCCTGTCCCGCATCGTCGATCGCCTCACGCGTTGCAGTCATGAGCAGCCGTTGCGTTCGCGGAACTTCCCGTGGCTTAATCGTCGTCGTCGATGCATCAGCATTGTCGACCCGATCGACTACGCGTTGAAACTTCATCGCCGTCTACATCGTGGCCGATAACGATCCGCGACAGCGTCGCCTCGAGGATGATGTTCGAGTCTTCATCCTCGAGCCTTTGAAGCGTCAAAGACGCAGAAGGCGAGCCTATCTTTTCTCGCAAAGCATCCTGGCGTCGTTGGCGCCAAGCAGGCCAGAATGGCCCCTCGGGCGCTTATCGTCGCCTAAACCGACGTGATGAATGATCAACACAAGTGCGCGGAAGCGATTTGCAAGGGCGGTAGCGTTGGCGACGAGCTGCTGCATTCCGGTCCCATCCTCATCACCGCCGCCGAGCGATTGCGCCAGCGTGTCAAGAACAATTAGTCCGGGCGCGACGCCAGCGGCTTCAACCGAAGCAATGAGCTCGGCCAGGTCGTCTTTTTCGCCGCCCAGGTTCGGCGCTGCGGCAATCATGCTGAAGGGGACACGTCCTGATATCTGCCGTTCGTGGGATTTTTGGAAACCGATTGCGCGCTTTCGCAGGCCTGCTGAACCCTCAGCCGCGATGTAAACGGTCGGCGCTTGTTCGGTTCGACGCCCTGCCCAATCCCACCCGAGCGCGATATGCATCGCCAAGTCGAGAGCCACAAAGGATTTCAGAGATCCCGGTTGCCCGAAAAGCAAGCCCACGCCTTGCCTGGGAAAGACGCGCGGCGGCTAACATTGTGCGGTTTCTCCTGCACATCGTTGGACATGCAGAAGAAAATCAGAGAGTAAGCGCTGTCGCTATTTGTCGATGGTCGCTAATTGGCGCTATTTGTCGGAGTTTCTTTCTCGACAAATTCCGACTGAATTTCATCTCTGGCTTGTCGGCAGGTGTCACGAGAGGCACGATACTTTGCGCTCATCTCTTCCTCCTTCGCGCCAGCCAAATTGTAACCCTTTGCGATGTCGGCTTTCATCTCGGCCTTGATCCGGTCACGCAAGATCGGTTGCTGACCTCTCTTTCGAGGGTGAGCGCTATTCGTTTGAGGTGACAGACTTTCCCGGTCAATCGCGGTCTCTTCTGCTAGCCGCGGCGCGTCCTCGGCGGGCGCGAATAGCCGCATTACACCAATTAGCATCGACCTCGATATCTATAAATCGTGGATGCCGATTACCGGGCTCACGCAACGTGGGATGATTGAGAGCCAAGGCGCATTTGTCCCAATCATCGGGGATTATGGCATTCCCGAGCTCAGAGTCTAGGGAAAACCGCTCGCCGCAGCTGTTGACGAGGCCTTGGCGCAACTTCTCGACAAGATTGATTAGCGCCTTCCGCGGAGCGTCGTTTGGATGCCGGAGCGGTTCGCCGTCGAGGCGCGCGATTATTCGGGCTCCTTCGTAAAGGGAAACCCATTTTGCGGGAACCTCGTTTGAGACTGGATCGTCTATCATAGCGTGTCCTCGCGAATGTCCAGTGGACGAGTGGCCGGCATGGGCTCGCAAAACATGGCCCAGGCCTCCATCAACCCGCGACGCCTTTCCAGCGCATCGCCGCGCCGGTAGGCCTGTTCGGCCTTATCGCCGATCACATGGGCAAGCGCTGCCTCGGCGACCTCGTGTGGAAAGTGCGTCTCTTCGCCCGCCCCCCGGAAGCTGCTTCGAAAGCCATGCGTAGTCGCGTCCATTTTCATGCGTCGCAGAGCCATTTCCATACTCATGTTGGAGAGCGGGCGCCCGGCTCGCTGTCCTTGAAAGATGAAATCGCTCGTTTTGCCTTGGGCAAGTTCTTCAAGGATCTCGATCGCGCGGCCGTACAGCGGGACGCGGTGTTCGCGTCCGGCTTTCGTCCGCGCCGCCGGAACCGTCCAGACTTTGGCCCCAAGGTCGATTTCATCCCAACGCGCACCGAGCACTTCACCTGACCTCGCCGCGGTCAAGATGGCGAACTCAAGCGCCCTTGCTGCCATTGCCTTCATCTTGCGAAGCTCGCAAATGAACTCGGCACATCAGAGTACAGCAGGGCCGCGTGATGTCCGCGGGTGAGCTGCTGACGCTTCGCCAAGAGCTTGTCGAGGTGCCCTTTCCAGCGCGCGGGATTCTCTCCCGATCGATGACCCTCCGCCTTTGCCGCATCGAGAACCGATTCAATGCGTCCTCGAAGCCGCGAGGCAGTTTCGGGGCGTGTCTGCCACAACGGCCGCAAGACCGGCAGCACCGCAGCCGTGTCTATTTCGTCGACGGGCCGCGGGCGCAGGGGCGCGGCATATTTTTCCAGCGTCATTTTCCATTGGGCGCGATGCTTGTCGTTGCGCCACTCAGCTGACTTGGCTTCAACGAATTTATCAGCGCACTCGCCGAACGTCGGCTTCCCGGCCTCAGGCTTTCCGGCCTCGCGCCGCGCTTCAATCGGATCGACGCCCGCGGCGACGAGCTTGCGCGCTTCGTCGGCCTTGGCACGCGCGTCGGCGAGCGAGACGGCGGGGGAGCCGCCGAGGCCCATTTCACGCCGCTTGCCATTCGCGATGGCGAGAAAGATCCAACGCCGGCGACCGTCTTTATCGATGTCCAAATAGAGACCGCCGCCAATCGCCATGCTTTCCTGGCGTCATCAAACTCGCCACCGTCCGCGCTGAGAGCTTCCGAAGCTGTCTCGCCTTTCCGCCCAACTCCTTGGCCCCAACTCCGGCCCAATCGCGAAACTGAATTGTAGCAAACTAAGCTGGACGAAGGAAGACGGTTTATCTCGTAACCAGCTGATTCATAGAGGGCAAGGTATACGGCCATGAACTACATTGAACTATCATTCGACGGACGCTCCATCCGCCAGAATACCAAATAACTAAGTGATTTCATTATGAAATATTAAAAACGAATAACGTTGCCCACCAAACTGCCCACAAACGGAAGAAAACCTTCGACCCATTTTCGCCGTTTAGCACACCGCCGGGTTTGGTCGCGTTGCAGGCTGCTATTTCGGCTATATGCGGACGGTCTGCTTGGACTTCTAGAACGCAAAAGCGGGCGTTCATTCCATTTGGTGCAATTGTCTCGATTTCGATCCCACTCCGAAGCCCGATGTCTACAGCGCAAAGGGCCGCTATCAGCGCAAATGCAACCTTGGTCAAATTCGCAGCGGGCCGTTCGGAAGCCAGATGAGAACTACGTCTAGCCTTTCTCGCGGCATCTTTCGCAACTACGACCTAACTCGAAACTTCACGCATTGGCGGCAATCTGCGTCAGGATGGCGTGACCATATGGATCGGCTTCCACCGATACGCCGCCGAGGTCATTGACCCATCCATTGGCAAGGACGGCGACGCCCATGGGCCCCGCCTTGTCCGTCGCCGGGATCATTCCGAGCCAGCATGAGCAACCGCCGGCGCTGACCTCGCCGTCCTTCCAAATAATGGTTGGGGCGGATGCGTTCTTATCGGCGAGCTGCCACGCGAAGCCCATGTCGGGGCCGCTCGTTTGCTCGCCGCAATAGCTGTGATGGATTGCTTGCGCTCTGTGCCTGAAGGCCGCCACCACGGCATAGCCAAGCGTGATAAAGCCCGAGGTCGGAATACAGCCAGCAGGCTCCAGGGCTGAAGCTCGGCGGCTTGGGCAACAACCGTGATTGCCCATTGAGGGCTCCCCGGTCGAGCCCAGCGCCGCAGCCGATCCCCGCCAGAGAGCCGATAAGGTGTTCGCTTTTACGCCAAAAGCGCGACAGACCGCGGCGCCATGGTTGCCGCGAGCGGGAAAACGAATGGCGCATCTTTAGCTTTCGTCCGCTCAATCGCGAATTTAGTCGGATCGCGCAGCAGTTGCGTCAAAAGTCAGTGTATGGCGCCTCGCAGCGGCGGAAGACATTAAAAATGATCGAACGCTAAATTATTTTCACTATTGTCACACATATATACGCTAATAATATATAGTATTAATGCTCGACTATTACTGTGTTGACTATATTTTTTACATGAGATACCGTTACGAGTGAGTATGTCCATAACGTTTTGAGTCATTAATTGAATGAACTGAAGCTAATTCATAGCTTCGTCCGTTTAATTGATAATTTCTCTGGATCACACCGGAGAACATCTTAGCTGCGCCCAATTTCATCGTGGCAAGTTGCTGCGGCACACAGATATTGAAGCGTCTGTGACTATAAATTATTTTCTACTGTCGTGATACATATATAATCCACTAATATACAGTATTTTGTTCGAATAATACTATATTTATGACGCTTTCTAAATGGAATAACGATTATACAGCGTATAGCTGTCGCCTTTCATTCTTCAGTGAATGAATTTGGGCCGGTTGATATTTGGGTATTGGGAGACGCGCCATGCCAAGTATTCTTAACGCAGGCATTTCAATCAAAACTGCCCGCTCGCACGAGAGCGCAATCCATCAAGATGGTCCTGTTTATCGCAATTCAAACGTCGCGATAGTCCCGAAGCCGCCGTCCATTTTAGTGTTAGCTGTTCCGATAAGTCTTCTCACTTTGGAGACCGCTGTAGAGAAGATCATAGAATGGATTGAAAGGCGGCAAGCCGAGTATGTATGCGTTCGGGACGTCCACGGCGTGAAGCTGGCCGTCATGGACCCGCGGTTGATGAAGATACATCACGAAGCCGGAATGGTAACTCCGGACGGCATGCCCCTCGTTTGGCTCGCAAAGATTCGGTCGCAACTGAAGAGTGGGCGCGTGTGCGGCGCGGAGCTGTTGGACGCTTTATGCAGGTCGGGGGAGGCGAACGGCCTTCGTCATTATTTCTACGGCGGCAAGCCAGGCGTCGCCGAGGCGATGATCAAGAATCTAAAGGCAAAATACCCGAACATGGCGGTGGCGGGCTTCTATTCGCCTCCCTTCAGTCCGCTCACCGAGGAGGAGAACGACGAAATCGTTCGCGACATCAACCGCTCGGAGGCCCAGATCGTCTGGGTCGGGTTGAGCACGCCAAAGCAAGAAGTCTGGATGAGCGAACACGTCGGGAAAATTCGCGGCGCGACATTAATAGGGGTCGGAGCCGCCTTTGACTTCCACAGCGGCGCAGTCTCGCGCGCGCCGGAATGGATGCGATCATCCGGCTTCGAATGGGTTTATCGCATCTGCAGCGAACCGCGCCGCCTTTTTCCGCGGTATGTCAAAATTGTCCCTTGGTTCCTGATTAACGCCGTCCGCGAACAAATATCTCTTTATCTCGGGCCAAGGGTTGGATCGGATCTCGCAGCTTATAGCGACAACTTCGCTGATAATCATTAGAATAGCTGAAGACTAATAGAATTATATATTACTACTGCATTTAATATTTCTTCGCAATACATCCGTGATTGCTAAAATAGTTATTTTTGATCGGAGTGTTCTATGTCCATTTCCTTGATCGTCGCTGCGGAGTCCGAGCTCGCGGACGTCGGCGGCCTTCCCCTCGTCGTTGACCTGGACGGCACTTTGATCAAATCGGATTTGCTTATTGAATCATTTTTCGGCCGAATCGGAAAGGATCCGGCGTCGATTTTCAGCCTGCTGCTTGCGTTGCGTCACGGTAAAGCGCGCTTCAAAAGCGTATTGGCGGAATCGAGCGATTTCGACGCTGCTGAATTGCCTTACGACGAGGCGGTGCTAGACCTCATCAAGGACGCGCGGGCGGACGGGCGGCATGTCTATCTCGCGTCCGCGAGCAACGCCAAATTTGTCGCCGCCGTGGCCCAGCATCTCGGGTTGTTTACAGACTATTTCGGCTCAGACGCCACCACCAACAGAAGCGCTCACGCGAAGGCCGACCTCCTTGTCGAAGCATTCGGCGAAGGCGGCTTCGATTACATCGGCAACGACGAAGCCGATTTGCCGGTCTGGGCGGCGGCGTCCAAGCGAATCGGCGTCAGGACATCGCCGCGGCTCGCGGCCAAGCTCGCGGTCCTTGGAGTCGACCTCATCGAGACCCCAAAAGCGAGTTGGAAATCCTGGACGAAGCTGATCCGCGTGCATCAATACGCCAAAAACGCATTGGTGTGGCTGCCGATGTTCGCGGCCCACAAATTCGACGCCGAGTCCATCTTCAACAGTCTGCTTGCGACGATGGCCTTTTCGCTCTGCGCTTCGAGCGTCTACATCTTCAACGATCTCGTGGACCTCTCCGCCGACCGCAACCATCCGACCAAAAAGAACAGGCCGCTCGCATCCGGCGCCGTTCCGATCCGTCAGGCGGTCGCGCTTATGCCGCTTCTGCTGCTCGGGTCCATTGGGCTTGCGGCGGCGGTTTCGTGGCCGTTTCTGGGAGTGCTCTTGTTTTATTTTGCCCTAACGAACGCCTATACATGCTGGTTGAAGACGAAGATGCTGATCGACGTCGTCGCCCTTGCCATGCTCTATTCATTGCGCGTCATTGGCGGCGCCGCCGCGATCGGCGGATCGGCGTCGCAGTGGCTGCTCGGCTTTTCATTGTTCTTCTTCGCCTCTCTTGCGCTCATCAAGCGCTATATTGAGCTCGCCGCCCGCGTTGATGGGGAGCTGCCAGACCCGACGAACCGAAACTACAGATTACGCGATATCGAAGTCGTCGGAGCGCTCGCCGCGGCCTCCGGCTTCAATGCGGTGACGGTTTTCGCGCTCTATATCTCGTCGGACGCGGTGCGTCCTCTTTATCGTCATCCTGAATATTTGTGGTTCGCATGCCCCATCCTCATGTACTGGATCAGCCGGATGCTCATGATGGCGCATCGCCGCCTGGTTCACGACGATCCGATTGTTTTCGCTTTGCAAGATCGGGTCAGCGTCGCAGCCGGAGCCATGATTGCAGGCGTTATGTTGGCCGCTATCTGATCGGTCAGCCGGCGCCTCGGCGCCATGCCGCGAAGGCACCAGGGCCGCTGCGCAGCAACCAAATGAGCTATGTACAGACAGTAAAGATGTCAGTATGTAAAGTAAGAGATGCGGCCGCAGCAGGCATGGAGAGCAATCGTTTCGGAGCTGTCATACTCATGCTCGAAGATACCGAGTTCGATGCTATTGTGGTTGGCTCGGGCGCCGCTGGCGGCTGGGCCGCCAAGGAACTCACGGAACGCGGGATGCGGGTGCTGTTGCTGGAAGCCGGACGGGAGGTGGACCAGATCGCCGATTTTCCGCCGCCTGGGAAGGCCGGGCATCATCTTGTCATCGGCAATCCGATCGTGAACCGAGCCCGCGCTGCGATCTTCGGCGGCCAACCGATTCAGGCGCGGTGCGTCGCTTTCGCGAAGCCGACGAAGAGATTTTTTGTCAGCGACCGGGAAAACCCGTACACGACCCCGCGCGACAAACCCTTCAACTGGTTTCGAGGCCGGCAGGTAGGCGGACGCCTCTATACATGGGGCCGTATCGTCTTCCGCATGTCCGATAGCGATTTCAAGGCCGCGAGCAGAGACGGCTACGGAGCGGACTGGCCGATCTCCTACGACGATTTGTCTCCGTACTATGATCATGTCGAAGAATTTCTGGGCGTAAACGGCACTGCGGAGGGATTGCCGGGAGTGCCCGATGGAAAATACGCCAAGCTCACCACGCTTAACGCCGCTGAACAGAAGTTCCGGGACCAAGTGCAGCGGGTGTTTCCGGGATCACACGTCATCCCAACGCGATACGTCGCCAACAATCTTTCGAGAATCCCTCTGACCATCCTGGCCGCCCAAAAAACCGGCCGGCTAACGCTGAGAAGTAACTCGGTGGTGGAGAGCATTGATGTCGACGGGGCGACGGGACGCGCGATAGGCGTGCGCTTCATGGACCGACGCAGCAAAGAAAGGCATACCGGGCGGGCGAAGGTCATCGTGCTCTGTGCGAGCACCATCGAGACCTTGCGCATTATGTTGAACTCCCGAAGCGATCTCCGCCCGAAGGGCCTTGGGAACTCCGCCGGTCTCGTTGGCCGCAATCTCATGGATCACGCTCATTTCGTGCTGTCCGGCCCGCATGTGGACCTCGAAGCTGAAGCGCTAGGCAAAACCGATGCGTTCGACTTTGGAAAGATTGGGGGTTTTTACGTGCCCCAATACAAAAATCCCAGGCCGGCAGGTGGGCCTTATCTGCGTGGTTTCGCGATACAGGGGGGAATCGGGCGCGGCTACCCCTTTTGGTTCTTGGCGGCTGAGGGCGAGATGCTGCCTCAGCCCCAGAATAGGATTACGCTCGATCCGCATAAGAAAGACGCCTGGGGCATTCCGGTGGCGCATATCGATTTCACATATTCCGAGAACGAGAACAACATGATCGCCGACGCGCTCGCGACCATGAAGACGATGGCGTCGGCCGCGGGGCTGGAAATCCAACCGACTCCGACAGGGAGGCTGTTGCACAACCTTGCGTTCAAGATGATGCGGAAACGCCTCGTGTTGGAGTCTGGCGCCGCCATACCGGGCTCCTCTGTTCATGAAGTGGGTGGCGCGCCAATGGGCGACGATCCCGACAAGTCCGTGCTTAACCGATTCAATCAATGCTGGGATGCCGAGAACGTCTTTGTTACGGACGGCGCAAGCTTTGTGACCTGCGGGGCGCAAAACCCGACGCTGACGATCATGGCGCTGACGGCCCGCGCCTGCGACTACATCGTCAAAGAGCACAATGCCGGTCGCTGGCGCTAGAAGGAGCGGCTCGTAAGTTCCCCATTCGTCGGAATGTGCGGGGGCGATGGCGGTGATACTCGGGCGGATTTTCGGGCGTCCAAAAGGCGCGCGCCAAGGCTCGGGAACATGGGGGTGCGGCAGAATCCGCCTTGCTGGGAGAAAGAGCTGCCTCTCTCTCCAGAAATTGCATGCAATATAGCAATTAATAGAAACGTATTGATTTTTCAGAGCAATTGTCGTTGACAAGATTGATGCCTATCGGTTAGTGTAGTAATACTATATCTTTGCTATTATAATATTGGCATTTTAGCCATAATACGGTATTATCGAACTAAGTCGGACCGTCTGACTGCTGGCATTCCGATTGCAAATCGGCACGGATGGCGCCGGACTTGGTACTCAAAGTGTTATTACCAATAATATAGTTTGGCGGCGCCTGGACAGTGTTACTGCAACACGGATTGATTTAAAATGCGCAAGCGAATTCTGATTACTGGCGGAAATGGATATGTCGGTCGTGAGTTAACCCGGCTACTCTACGATCGACATGAGGTCGCCGTCGTTGACTGTCTGCGCCAGGGTCGAATTCGGTTTGGCGAAGAGGAAACGCGGAAGTTCCGGCTCGAGCGGATCGACATCACCAACGGCCATGAGGTCACGAAATTCGTCGCGGACTTTGCGCCGGACGTAATTGTTCACCTTGCGGCGATCCATTTCATTCCAGAATGCGAGCAAGATCCGTCCGCCGCGGTCGAAACGAATGTGGTGGGAACGCTGAATATGGCGCTGGCGTGCCCGCCGGCCGCCCGCTTCATATTGGCTAGCAGCGGCGCCGTTTACGAGCCGGATACGGAGCTGCATCGCGAATCAACCACGAAACTTGCGCCCACCGACGTCTATGGCTCGAGCAAGCTGTTTGCCGAGCACTATGTCCGCTACTTTGCAAAGCAACGCAACGTCTCGGCTGTGATCGTCAGATTGTTCAACGTTATTGGGCCGGGGGAAACCAACCCGCATGTGATGCCAGAGATTATTGCGCAGCTAAAGGCCGGGCGAAATAAGATTCACCTCGGCAATCTATGGCCAAAACGCGACTACATTCACGTGCTAGACGCTGCCGGAGGCTTTGGGACCGTTGCCGAGAGCGATCTGGCAAGCCCAGGCAAAGCCTTAACCGTCAACCTCGGCACCTCAAAGCAATATTCGGTCGAGGAACTGCTGACCAAGCTGAAAGGCATCGCCGGCATCGAGTTCTCTATCGAAAGCGACGCTGCGCGCGTGCGCGTGGGCGATCGGCCCTTCCTTGGCGCCGATATTAGCGAAATTCATCGTTTGTTTGGATGGGAGCCCAAGCGCTCGATTGATGATGCGCTTCGCGATCTTTGGCGAGAGCCCGATCTCGCCGCCGAACTGACGGACAAATACCGATGATCAAGGTCCTTTGCGCAATCGTGATATCGCCGCACATGTCGGTCAGCGGAGCCGCGCGCGCCGCCGAGTTACTCAGCTCCGCTGTTGCGCTCCACTGCGACGTCACCATCGCAAGCATGTTGAATAGGGGGCCCGGCGTGGGAGCGGCGCCGGAAGCGAGCGCATGCAAGCGGATCGCAACGCGCAGCTGGCTCCCGTGGCCCTTATCGTGGTCCAAGCTGTCGAATCGCTACAAGACGCTGTTTTATCGGTCGGACCTCCCGGAGATTGTTCGAAGGGGCGGGTTCGACATCGTTCACTTGCACAATCCCATGCCAGGACTGGAGATGGCCCGCGTCGCGCGCGCATGCCGCACCGCCGGAATTCCGTATGTTGTCTCGACCCACGGCTTCAATGAAATCGCCAATGGCGCCAAAATCAATCGCTTTGGCCCCCTCCGTCGGCTGATTTGGAGCCAGCTTGCCGTGCGGCCCGTTCAGCAAGTCGTTCAGCGCGCAGCCGGCATATTCGCCCTCTCTCCTGCCGACTTCGAGATCGTTCGCCGCATGGGTTTCAAGGGGCCCAATCTAACGGTCGTGAGCAATGGGGTGACGCCGTCCGCGTCCGCAGAGGCCGATGAAGATCGCGCAATCATAAGCCGTTTGGGAATCCCAGCGCGGCAAGATGGCGAGATCACATGTCTTTTCCTCGCCAATCATTCGCCCAACAAGGGGTTGCCCGTTCTGCTCGATGCGTTCGCCTCTTTGCAGCAGCCCTACCTGCTGATCGTTGGGGGCGAAAAGCGCCCCCAGATCCCCTATGAACGCTATGTCCGGTCATGCAGGCCAGGCCAACGCATTGTCTTGACCGGCCTGCTGACCGATGGTGAAGTCGCAGCGCTATTCAGGCGCTCAGACTTGTTCGTATTTCCGACGCTTGCCGACACATTTCCTCTGGTCGTTCTCGAAGCCATGGCCAACGGCCTGCCGGTGGTCGCCTCCGACGTAGGCGGGATCCCTTATCAACTGACGGAGGAGTGCGGCATGGTCATCCCGCCGGGAGACCCTCGGCAATTAGCTGCCGCCGTCGAGAGTCTGTCGGGCCAAGCTGAGAGCCTCCGCGCCATGGGTCAAAGCGCGCGAGCGCGCGCCGCGACGGAATTCACGTGGGCGCATGCGGCCAAACAAGCCGTAGCCGGATATAAGGCGATATTGCAGGGCAACTCATAGGTCCTTCGGACATGCATATGAGAGATATTTATTTGAACGCTCAAGCAGGACTGCCGTTTGCGGCCGAACGGGATCGAGGCGCCATGATTGAGCATTCATCGACTTTCGGTTTCTTCAATGTCACGTAAGTCCGAGCATTTCCGTCGAGCGTCCTGGACTTTGGTCGACCAAGCCGTCGTCAGCCTGGGCAATTTTTTGGTGAACATCCTTATCGCCCGGCAACTGCCGCCGGGCGAGTACGGCGCCTTCGCTCTGCTGATGGGCGGATTATTCACGCTCCAGATTGTCAACTCCTCGCTCATATTCTACCCCATGTCGGTCCGCATGGCGGTTTCTAATGGCGATGACGAAAAGGCGTTGCTGGGTGCCTCAACGCGAATTTTCTTTCTGTTTTTGATCCCCTTATGCGTTCTGCTGACGGCATCGCTGTTTGCGTTCCATCTCGGCGCCATCGCGCCTTCCGTTGTCGCCTATCTAATCCTGTGGCAATTGAAGGAGGGAACGCGACGGGCTCTGCTTGCGCGCTTCCGCATCAAGGAGGCGATTGTCGGCGATGCGGTGAGCTACCTAGGGCAATCAGCGGTCATTTTCGGTTTTGTCCTCGCTGGCTCGCTCAACCTGCAAAATGCGTTCTGGGGAATGGCGGCGATGTCTGGATTGGCGGTTCTGATTCAGGCGCGCCAACTTCGGGTGTCATTGTCGGCCCCCAGTCAAGTGCGCCTCGTCTTGACGGACTTTTGGTCGATAGGCGGCTGGGCGCTGGCGAACAATCTGATCTCCTATTGGCGGTTCTACATATTTTTCGGGATGCTTGGAGTGGGTTGGGGCGCAGCGGCCGCCGCTTCGTTTCAAGCCCTCCTCAATGTGTTGAATTTGGCAAACCCCGTGATCCAGGGCCTCGGCAACATCATTCCGCAAACGGCCGCGCGTGCGCGGGCGGACGGAGACGGAACGGAATGGTCCACCGCGCGGACCTACATGCTGTTGGGCGTCCCACCCATCTTTTTATATTATGCCGTGGCGTTTATTGCGTCGGAATTTCTCTTGCGAGTCTTTTATGGGGCGGCGTCGCCTTACGTCGAGCTATCGCTAGCCCTTCGCATCCTCGCTGTAGCATTTGTTGCGAACTATGGCGTCGAAATGATTTGCTCCTTTCTCCATGGCATCGATGCTCCTCGTCTTGCCCTCGCCATCAACATTATTGGCTTGGGCGTCGCATTGGTTGCGGCGTTCCCGCTCACCAGTATGTTCGGACTGGCGGGCGCCTGCGTCGCATTGGTCGTGGCGAACGTGGCGCGGCTCGCCGCGTCGCTCTATATCGTCGCGCGAGCGACAGGCAATGAACCTCTCCGTCAATCTTAGAAGGGCCCAATCTGTTGCTGCAGCCATCAATGCCGAAGGGGTCTCTCGACATCCGCCACCTCGTCATTGACCCAGGCGATATGCCGCTCCGGGCGAACGGACTGGCGATCGTGGCGCAACGGATCGCCGCCGAACAGAAGCGCGCAGGCTCTAAAGTGGGTCTCTTTTATCTTTTGAAGAGTTCGCTCGAGGAACCGCAGGATATCGCCGACGCGCCGACGCGTCTCACCCCTATGACCGGCGTCAAAATGGGAGGCCGTTTCATTCGGCTGGACAAGCATGTCATCGACGCCCTGACGGCGGACGCGACAGACGGCACGATATTCCATATTCACCACGGGCGCGATCCGCTTCTTCTATCCATCGCGAGCGCGTTCCGTCGGCGCGGCATTCCCTATGCAATGACGATTCATGGTCGCTACTCGCATATCTTCGACCAGGAGAACAGGGTCGTCAAACCACTCCCGGCGATCTACCTTCGACTCTTTGAGCGCTGGGTGCTCGAATCCGCGCACTTCGTGCAGGCGGTTACGCCGGCGGAGCGTGAGATCATACGTCGCGTCGCTCCGCGCACTTCGTGCGAGTTGATTTTCAACGCCGCTTATTCGAGCAGCATCGACGGGGTTCCCGAGCCGCCGACGCGCATGTCTCCGTCCCCTCGCTTTCCCTTGTTCGGCTTTTGTGGCCGCTACGCCATCGAACATAAGGGACTGGACCTTCTCCTCAAAGGCTTTGCGGAATACCGGCGCGCCGGGGGGAAAGGCGCGTTGGAGTTAGTCGGTCCGGGTCCCGCGCGAGAACAACTTGAAGCCTTGGCAAAGTCGCTTTCCATTGACGAATATTGCCGGATAGGTGGCCCGCTATTTGGCGAGGAGAAGAAGAAAGTCTTACGGACGTGGGATTTCTTCGTTTTGCCATCCCGGTTCGACGTGTTTCCAACCGCTGGACTCGAAGCCGCGATCCTCGGATTGCCGCTTATCGCGTCCAAGCCGACGGGGTTTGCGGAACATATCGTCGAACCTCCTAGCGGACTTCTCATTGAGAAACTCTCGCCGGAGGCGGTAGCGAAGGCGCTCCTTCTTGCCGAGCGCGTCAAGAAAGACGAGTGGCCGGCGATGTCGCGGGCCGCTTTCAACATGGCTGTGTCGATCGGCGACTGGACGTTGATCGCGCGCCGCCTGGTCGAGCTCTATGGCCGCCCGAAATCCCTGCGCTAACGCTTCCGCCTTGCGTCGGAGAAAAAGCCATGCCTGTCAAAAAAGGTGAGTTTCGATCCGCGGACGAACGATCTGACCGAGCGGTCTTCTGGATCGCGGCGGCCATGGGCTCACTCGTGTCTTTGGCGATCACCGGCTTTGTATTTGGAACCAACAACAACCTGTTCCATTTCCCAATCGTCGCTGAACTGTATAACGAACCGCAGTTCGCAAATGATCAATTCATGCAATCCCTGCGGCATTACGATTCGGTCATTTGGGCGATGCTGCGCGGATCTGCGAGTTACTTAAGCGTCTACTGGGCTTTTTTGCTGCTTTTCGCGCTCAGCCGATTTTTGTCCTTTGTAGGTTTTCTCGCATGCGCCCGACTGCTCCATGTTGAGACACGACGTGAGCAGCTGTTCTTCGCCCTTCTCGTGAGCACGACCTATTTGATGAGAGGGCCGTCCTTCGCCGGAGAAGGTGGTCTTTTCATCAACTATTTCAATCAATCCGAAATTGCCAATGGCCTTTTTCTTCTGGCTCTCTATTTGGCGCTGCGGCATCGGATCGCCCTGGCGATAGCTATGGTAGGCGCAATATTTTCGGTCAACGCGTTCTTCGGCGTTTGGACAATCGTCGTCCTCGGCGTAGTGTTTCTCATTCAGATTTTGCGTCGCGAGCTGACTTGGCGCAACCTCCTGCTTCGAGGTTTGGTAGGCATCGGCTTCGCTGGCTTGCTCGCCGCGCCGGTCATCGCCTCGATCCTGTCCAATCCGGATTTTGGAAAACCGACATCATTTGACTATGTGTCGTTCCTAACCGAATACTTTCCGTATCACTTCTTGTTCGGTTCGATCAGTCTCAGCCAAAAGGTTGGCGTTGCCTTTGTCGTCGCCATCGGCGCCGGCGCTTTCATGCACCTTGGCAGCGCCGGTCGCATCTGGCTGTATGCGCTTCTGGCCGTTTGCGGTATATATGTTGCGGGAATCCTCCTGCCCTTCGCAACCCATTCGCAGACATTCCTCAATCTCCATCTGCTCCGCAGCAGCACGCTTGTCCATTTGCTTGCGACTCTCGCGGTCTGCGCCTTGGCAACCTCGTGGTGGTTCGGCGAAGACCGGGTCAAAGCGACCGTCATTGCGCCAATCCTCGTCGTGGCGCTGACTGTCCCAACGGATGGCGCCCTTCGCTTTCCGATCATTTTGGCTCTTGGCCTGTGCCTGCTCGGAACGGCCCTTGCGCCACGCATCGGCGCTCTGTTTCCACGCATATCAGGCATTCCGGGGATGGGACGGGGCAGACTGCAGATCGCGATGGCGGCGTGGCTTTTATGTATCATCTCTGTCCTGGCGCTGACGAACCATCATAAGAACCAGAACGACCAGGCGTGGATCGACGAATGGTGGACAATTGGCGCCTGGGCTCGCAAAAGTACGCCGGTAACCGCCGTCTTTGAGACGCCCGTCGTCTCCTTCAATCAGAAGAAAGGGCTCAGCGAAGGCGAGGCCGAGGGGGTTGACGATACTATCTTCGAGTATGCCTCGCATCGGCTTGTTTGGGTCGATTTCAAGAGGGGCGCGGCGGTGATGTGGTCGCCGTCTTATTACAGCGTTTGGCATCACCGCGTGAGCGAAGCGAGCTCCAAGATCTCCCTTGAGGAAAAGCTCGATTACGCCCGAAAAAACAACATTGACTATGTGATCGAACTTTGTGACCGCGCCCACCGTGAGAATGCGCTGTTCGCAACCAAGAGAATTTGTCTTTACGCCGCTTCCTAGACCGGCGCCCTTTCCGCATGGGGTGATCGCGCCAAGCGGCGATTGGACGAGAGCCGAATGGGTGACGAAGGCCTTGCCGAGGGAGCTTGCCCGCTGTTGCGCCTGCTTCGTGCGAAAGTCGGGCAACGAAGCATTACTCGGCGATAGAAATATAAAGCAAATTGATTTAAGATAGTCTGCCTAAATGAACATCAATCCGGAAAATGAGAAGTGCAGAGTATGGGGAGAGACCAGAGAAAACGAATAACGGACTTTGTTATTACCATAGTTTCAATGGCGCTGGTATCGTTGCATTTTTCCATTGGGCTTGTTGGTCTTTTGTGGCCAATCCGAAGAATGAACAGATCCACGTTTACGATGCTCGGTCCTGTATTATTACTTATTTCGATCAAAATTTTATTAATGTTGGTTTTTCCCTTAGGGCAATACGCTAAATATGAGTTCAGCCTTAGCTCTATGTTGCGAGAGATTCTGACATTAATAATGTTCTACGCGTGGTTCATGGTTGGATATAAGATATATAATTATAGGTTCTTTACCTCCTTGGGGAAAGCCGCGCTAACAGCCGCTCTCATATTTGTCCCATTAGTCCAGATATTCGCGGTCGGCCTTCCAATCATGCACAATATCTCTGCCGACCAAGCAGTTTTTTTCTTTATTATTTTTATTGTGTTTTTTGACAAGAGATACAATTACTATTTTGTATTATTTGCGCTAGCCATTCTCCTGCTTACATCAACACATCTTGTGAGCTCGTATACGACTATATCCTGTTTATCCCTTACATTGATATTCTGCGTACGGTCTACGGCGCTATCCCGCGTTATTGTGCCATGGCGGATTACAGTTATTGTTGCTATCGTATGTTTGGCGCTCACATCGCTATTTGCCAGCTATGTTAATCTGAAAGACTCCCGCGTAAGCGAGGGGAATAATGGGCAGGCAAGAGAAACTCTCGCGCAGCATGCCTTTTCCGTGTTTATGGACTTCCCCCTCATTGGAACGCCTCTGGGGAGAGGAATCGTGCCGCTCGAAGCTGTTGAAGAGTTAGGATGGGAACAGTATCTCGATCCTGAAATTGCCAAGGACATGGCCGCCGCGGGGGAGGAGAGCTCCGCGTCGCTTGGCTATGACGTTTATTCGCTCTCGTTCCACAACGGATTTCTTTATCTGTTAACTCGCTTTGGCGTCTTGTCCTTGTTTCTCATTTATTTTCTTGTTCGTTATGTGCCGCGCAAAGGGCCGTTGCCGATAGTTATCTTTACGGTGGTCGTCCTGCTTTCCATTTCAGCCAACGTCGTCATAGAAAGCCTGCGCTCCGGGCCGGGAGTGGCTCTCGTGTTGGGGGCATTGTTTAGTTTCGGGGAGCTGTCATCCTGGCCTGCCCCCATGGGGTGATCCAGTTTGAATGTTAGTGCATTGTCGGCCCTGGCGCTATTGCTGGCGTGGCGGGCGAAGCTGGTCCGGATTGCGAAGCCGGCCATTGCAGGGTCTTCGGGGCTGGCGGCTTGTAGCCCAGCGATGAGTGCGGGCGCACGGTGTTGTAGTGGCGTCGCCATCGCTCAATGACGACCTTCGCCTCCTTGAGAGTGTAGAAGATTTCACCATTCAAAAGCTCGTCGCGCAGCTTCGAGTTGAAGCTCTCGCAATAGCCGTTCTCCCAGGGACTGCCCGGCATGATGTAGGCGGTCTTCGCGCCGACGGCGGCAATCCAGTCACGCAACGCCTTGGCGATGAACTCCGGGCCGTTGTCGGAACGAATGTGGATCGGAACCCCTCGCAAGATGAAGAGGTCCGAGAGAACGTCGATGACGTCCGCTGCCTTCAGCTGCCGGTTAATCCTGATCGCGATGCATTCGCGGGTAAATTCGTCGATGATATTCAGCATGCGATATTTCCTGCCATCATGAGTGCGGTCCTCGACGAAGTCATAGGACCAGACGTGGTTGGGGCATTGCGGGCGCAGCCGGACGCACGAGCCGTCATTGAGCCAGAGACGCCCGCGCTTGGGTTGTCTGGCCGGAACTTTCAGCCCCTCGCGTCGCCAGATCCGCTCGACCCGTTTGACGTTGACCTTCCAGCCTCGCTCCCACAACATCGCCGTGATGCGGCGGTAGCCATAGCGGCCGTACTGGATGGCGAGCGCCGTGATGTCGGCGATCAATGCCGCTTCGTCATCGGGCTTGGTCGGAACCTTGCGCTGCGTGGAGCGATGCTGACCGAGAACCCGGCAAGCGAACCGCTCGGAAACGCCATGTTCGGCGATCACATGCTCCACGCAGGCGCGACGACGCGCGGAGCTCAGAAGTTTCCCGAGGCAGCCTCTTTCAGGATCAGCTTCTCAAGCGTCAAATCGGACACCGCTCGACGGAGCCGCGTATTCTCCGCCTCCAGCTCCTTCAGCCGCTTCACCTGATCGCCCTTCAGGCCGCCGTATTCCGACCGCCATCGATAGTATGTAACTTCCGTCACCCCTATCGAGCGGATCGCCTCCGCGACCGGTCGCCCTTGCGCGCTAAGCACTTCGACTTGCCGTAGCTTCGCGACGATCTCTTCCGCCTTCTGTCTTTTCCTCGGCATTGCGCAGTCCTCCATCAGGCTCATAAGCCCATACTTCACGGAGGATCACTTTTCAGGGGGCAGACCATTTTTCTTCAAGGCCTAACGATCGAGTCCCGGTAGTGCGAACTGCCCCCGCCGCAGTCGAGCGAAGCGAGCGGGGGCTCCTTCCATAAACGGATGCGGATCACTCAGGCATGTCTTCGGGAATCGCAGTTCATCAAACGACATTCTTTCACTTCGATCGTAACGAATTTCCTAGTAGCGGAAATCACGGTGAAACGAGACCACTCTATGTTGTCTTCGTCGAAGAGAGGACGGTTCTTTCCGAACCGATCTGCGACATCGGCCGAACAACCCGATTCCAAAAAATAGGAAATGAAATGAATCCGAAAATTCCGCTTTTGGCCGCGGCTCTGTCCGCCGCCGCATTGCTGTCCGGCGCTGCGCACGCACAGTCAACGACGCCCCTCTTGTACCAAAAGACGAACCTTGTCTCGGACACCAAGGGCGGCGGCATCACCATCGACCCTATCCTGGTAGACCCCTGGGGCATGGCCTTCCAGCCGGACGGCGCGTTCTGGATCAACGATAGCGGTTCTGGCGTCGCCACCCTTTATGACGGCAATGGGACCAAGGTGCAAAAAACCTTCACCATCCCCAATCCCATCACCCCCAGCGCGAAGTCGCAACCTTCTGGCTTGCTCTGGAATCCGACCCCCGACTTCCTGGTCCCCGGCACGCAGCTGACCTCGCTCTTCATGTTCGCGACCCGGCAGGGCTCCATCGCGGCCTGGGCTCCGAATCTGCCGGTCAATCCAACCGTCGCCGTCACCGCCGTCGACAACTCGAAGACGGGCGCCGTTTACACCGCTCTGGCCCTCGGCGAGACTACAGACGGCGCGTTCATTTACGCCGCCAACGTCCATACCGCCCATATCGATGTCTTCGACGCCACATTTAAGCCGGCGAATGACAAGCTGACGGGCACGTTTTCCGATCCGCAGATCCCCGCTGGCTTCACGCCCTTCGGCATCCACACGATCGAGGGCAATATCATTGTGACCTATGCCAAGCAGAACGCCACGAAAACCTTCGTCACCCCAGCAGCGGGCGCTGGTTTCGTCGATATTTTCGACACCAACGGCAATCTCTTGCAGCGCCTCGGCGCTGGCGGCGTCCTCAACGCCCCCTGGGGCGCTGTGCTTGCCCCGGTTGGTTTCGGCGGCGCCAGCGGCGATATCATCGTTGGCAACTTCGGCGACGGCCATATCAACGCTTTTGATGGAAAAGGCGGCATTCAACCTCTGCTCAACCAAAGCGGCCAGCCGATCGGCGCTCCCGGCCTGTGGGAACTGAGGTTCGGCGGCGGCTCTATATCTGATCCGCGCGCGCTGTTCATCACCACGGGAGTTGACGCCGGCACGCACGGCCAGTTCAGCACGCTTACCCCGGCCACCGCGACGCCAGTTGCAGCGGCGAATTGATCGACAAAGGGCCGGAGTAAAGCCTCCGGCCATCACTTGACGGATGCAGGCCGCCAGGGCTCGCGAGGTCTGGCGGCCTGCCCATCACGTCTCCTCTTCGAACGACCGGTCCGTCAAGGTTTCCCTGCCTTCGAGCACCAAAGAGTTGCTTGCCGGCTATTTCGAATCTTGATGTCGATGCAGGCATCATCGATCATTTCCCGCCGGAATCTTTCTCCAAAAAGTGAAGCGCGGCTTCGATCAGAGAGCGTACAGCCTCGGCCTTGTAGGTTTCGGATTAGGCTGGGTGGTAATCCAATCGTCGATAGAATTCAAAGTATCGACAGCAATGCGGAGTGTTTTGGTTTCAGGACGCACGCGTCCCGTCGGCCGACCTCTTTTGTTTTTTGCGAGAGAAAGCTGTCTTTTTTCCACTATCTTATACTCTTCGCTCGATCGCTTTAGGGCCCAGACCCATAAAATGGTTGGCGTGACAGGCGGATTGTGATTCACAGCTTCCGAAAGGAAGCGACTATGAATCGGGATCAATTCTGGCTGACGGACGCGCAGTTCGCGAAGATCGCGCCGCATCTTCCCACGGACACGCGCGGCAAGGCGGGCGTCGATGATCGCCGGGTGGTCAGCGGGATCATTCATGTGCTGAAATCTGGCGGACGCTGGATTGACGCGCCGCTGGAGTACGGGCCAAAGAAGACTCTCTACAATCGCTACGTTCGCTGGGCTGCTAAGGGCGTTTGGATCGATCTGTTCCACGCGCTTGCGCAAGCAGGCGGGCCGCCGGCGCAGGTCCTCATCGACTCCTCGGCGGTCAAGGCGCATCGCTCGGCCAGTGGCGGCAAAGGGGGGAGAAGAATCAGGCCATCGGCCGTTCGCGCGGCGGGCGCACAACCAAAATCCACGCATTGACCGATGCGGACTGCCGCCCGCTGTCTTTCATGCTCACCGGCGGCCAAATCGCCGATTGCTCGGCGGGCGCGGAGCTTATCGCGCGACTTCCTCCTTGCGAAATCCTCCATGGCGACAAGGGCTACGACGCAAATGCGATCCGTCGGCAGGTCGAGGAGCGCGGAGCTATGCCGAATATCCCGCCCAAGGCCAATCGCAGGTGGAAGAACTGCTTCTCGCCCTTCCTCTATCGAAACCGCAACGCCATCGAACGCATGTTCTGCCGCCTGAAAGACTTCAGGCGCGTGGCTACGCGCTACGACCGAAACGCATTAAACTTCCTCGCCACAGTCTGCATCGCCGCTACCGTTTGCTACTGGTTGTGAGTCTGGACCCTAAACTGCGGGGCGAGTCAACAAGCCAGAGGGTGCGCCATGCAAGGCCTGGAGACCAACGTGCGTAAAATCATCGCGCGCCTGGAAAAGGAAGGTTGGATGAATATTGGGGTCGCCGGCCACTATCGATTCGTTAACCGGGATTTCCCAGGAGTGATGATCGTTGTTCCCCGTAGGAAAGAACTTACAATCGGCGCCGCGCAATCCATTGCCGAAGCGGCGGAGTGGATTTAGGAGACTTCCATGGCTCATTATGTTGGGATTCTGGACGGAAGCGACGACAATTGGGGTGTCCGCATCCCAGACGTCCCCGGCTGCGTCGGCGCCGGCAACACCCCCGACGAAGCCATCGCCAGCGTCACTGGCGCGCTGCGCGATGTCATGGCGCATAAAGCCAACGGATCGGTTCGAGATCCCGACCGCAAGGGGCGTTGGCAAGGTCCTTACATCAATCAGGCTCTCGCCGGGCGAAATGCCCGTTCTAATTCCACTGCTTCTCGAGAATGGACGCCTCGTGAAGGTCAACCTGATGATCGACGCGGGTTTTGCTTGAGACGATCGACCGGGAAGCGGCCAGGCGAAAGCCGAGCCGATCCAAATTTATGGCCAGCGCCGCGCGCGATAAGATCGAGGCGCAACGGTGATCCGCTGAAATAACGGTGCATCATGCAGACAGAATGGGCTAAGCGCCGGCACACGGTCCGAAAGTTGGGACGCTCCCACACCGAAGGGGCCGCGCGCGATAAGATCGCGCACAGCGGTAGGCCGCCAATAGGACATTTCCCTATAAGAAACAGGACATTAATCGGCTGGCTTGGAGCCTTAACGATCCGCCGCATTTGCCTGTGTGAACTTACGCATTGTTGGACCGTTGCCGATAGCATATTTGTTAGGCTGTTTCGGAGATCTTCGCGAGCTCCGGTGCGTGGTCTAGGAGTCCTAGATGGAAGACATGTTCACGGTCTGGATGAAGTTTTCAGCATCGATGATTCGAGGTTTTGCTCAGATGGGCTCCTTCGGACAGAATAAGGCCGAGCTACCGAAGCGAGCCAACTCTGTTTCTGAGGCGTTGCATCAGGACTGGGTAAAAGTCGGCTCGGATCTTAGCTCGGCTGAGCGGCGATACAGGCGCAGCCTGGACGAAAAGATCAAACGTGCCGGATGACCTCGGCCCCGGTAGAACGAGATAGGCCAATCCAAACGGAAATTATGGGTTGGTCTGGACCGCTCCCGCCGCCAGGGTCGCTCCGAGAATTCGAGATGATCGTGCCCGGTTCGGCAGCGCGGATCGTGCGTCAATTTGAGGATGAGGCAGCTCACCGCCGCGCGCTCGAAAAAACCGAACTCCGGTTTCGAATTTGGGAGGCCCACATCGGCCAATGCCTTGCTGGCATCTTTGCTGTTGGAGCCTTTGGCGTGACAATTTATGCGCTGCATATAGGTCAGCCCACCGTTGCCGGAATATTCGGAACGACGACCATTGTCAGCGGCATCGCTGCGTTTCTGAATCGCGCCAAGCGTTCAGAATAGACACGCTGGTCTGCCGCTGTCGGGAACCAAGCACCGCGCTTTACGTTAGCAAGGCACTTCCTATCCTATCTAAATAAACTCGGCCCGGCTTCGCGCCGGGCTTTTCCATGACCACCACTAACTGTTATATCGCGTTGCTATCACAATTTTCGTTCCAGGAGATTTTATGATCAAATTAGCAGCGTTGGTAGTTTTGTCAGTCGGCGTCGCTTTACTGGAAGCAATGCGAAAGACAATACTTTTAAAAGCGGCATGTAAGACCTTCGCGTCACTTACGCCTGAGAGCCCGGCCCAGCGCCGGGCTTTTTCATGCAACCGTAACTGTGGCGAAACACTTTTGTAATCTAGTCGCGACTAACTCCTTGGCCGGGAGCTAAGCAATTTCGATTGGCTCTGGAGTTCTAAGAAAGTCGATCATGGCCCGTAAGCCAACCTCCACGCAGGCGGCTGCCGCCAGCCAACCCGTTGTAGAAATTATTCCCAGTGTTGCTCAAGGTATTTCGGCGGTCGCGAGCGCAAGCGCTCCGTTCTTATATTTTGAACGAGCTCCGTTCCTTGGACACATGGATGGGGTCGTGAAAGTCGCACTTGAGGTGAGTCGCCATGTTGCGGTCTCGCCTGCCGGGAACGAAGTCTTGATGGATCGGGTGATTGTCGCTCATCTCATTGGCAGTATGGAAGCCATGAAATCGCTTCGGTCCGCGCTCGATAAAATTATCCCTTGACGCCTTCGAAACCCGGACGGCTCGGCCCGGCCCAGCGCCGGGCTTTTTCTTTTATGTTGCGGCATCGCAACGGCTGACGGTATTCGTGGCCTGCCCCCATGGGGTGATCCAGTTTGAATGTTAGTGCATTGTCGGCCCTGGCGCTATTGCTGGCGTGGCGGGCGAAGCTGGTCCGGATTGCGAAGCCGGCCATTGCAGGGTCTCCGGGGCTGGCGGCTTGTAGCCCAGCGATGAGTGCGGGCGCACGGTGTTGTAGTGGCGTCGCCATCGCTCAATGACGACCTTCGCCTCCTTGAGAGTGTAGAAGATTTCACCATTCAAAAGCTCGTCGCGCAGCTTCGAGTTGAAGCTCTCGCAATAGCCGTTCTCCCAGGGACTGCCCGGCATGATGTAGGCGGTCTTCGCGCCGACGGCGGCAATCCAGTCACGCAACGCCTTGGCGATGAACTCCGGGCCGTTGTCGGAACGAATGTGGATCGGAACCCCTCGCAAGATGAAGAGGTCCGAGAGAACGTCGATGACGTCCGCTGCCTTCAGCTTCCGGTTAATCCTGATCGCGATGCATTCGCGGGTAAATTCGTCGATGATATTCAGCATGCGATATTTCCTGCCATCATGAGTGCGGTCCTCGACGAAGTCATAGGACCAGACGTGGTTGGGGCATTGCGGGCGCAGCCGGACGCACGAGCCGTCATTGAGCCAGAGACGCCCGCGCTTGGGTTGTCTGGCCGGAACTTTCAGCCCCTCGCGTCGCCAGATCCGCTCGACCCGTTTGACGTTGACCTTCCAGCCTCGCTCCCACAACATCGCCGTGATGCGGCGGTAGCCATAGCGGCCGTACTGGATGGCGAGCGCCGTGATGTCGGCGATCAATGCCGCTTCGTCATCGGGCTTGGTCGGAACCTTGCGCTGCGTGGAGCGATGCTGACCGAGAACCCGGCAAGCGAACCGCTCGGAAACGCCATGTTCGGCGATCACATGCTCCACGCAGGCGCGACGACGCGCGGAGCTCAGAAGTTTCCCGAGGCAGCCTCTTTCAGGATCAGCTTCTCAAGCGTCAAATCGGACACCGCTCGACGGAGCCGCGTATTCTCCGCCTCCAGCTCCTTCAGCCGCTTCACCTGATCGCCCTTCAGGCCGCCGTATTCCGACCGCCATCGATAGTATGTAACTTCCGTCACCCCTATCGAGCGGATCGCCTCCGCGACCGGTCGCCCTTGCGCGCTAAGCACTTCGACTTGCCGTAGCTTCGCGACGATCTCTTCCGCCTTGTGTCTTTTCCTCGGCATTGCGCAGTCCTCCATCAGGCTCATAAGCCCATACTTCACGGAGGATCACTTTTCAGGGGGCAGACCATTCGTCACTGCGAGCACTGTTTGGAATTGCGTAGGGGGACCGGGAAGAGGATCGTTTCCTGGGGGTGGCTTCGTGGTTGGGAAGCTGCCGTGTCGGTAGAAGCTGCCCCTTACTTTGTCGGAACATTTTGGCAGTGCCACTTAAGCTTGCCGCCGCGGCGCCCGATAAGATCGGGCACAGCGGTGAGTCGGTATTTCGTAGGGCGGTCAAGCTGGGAATAGAATAGCTGCCGCATGAGCGAACGCGGATAGCGCCGCAAAAAATGCGGCAAATCCATTTCATTTGGATTGTTTTTTGATTGTCTTAACGACGTCGTATAGATGCCCCCAGCGATCTTTCTCGTCGATTAGGCCACCGACGAAACTTCCCGGTCCGGGGGTCTCGGTAGGTACCGGCACCCAAACAACGGTTGAGCCTACCCAGAACACGGCCGCGACTACAGCAGAAAGCGCCGATAGGGGCTCAATGTACCAGGACCTTTGCATCTGATGCATGATGCTAACCTCTGTCCAGAGAACACTCTCAATCTGGTCCCCATAAGAACTCTGGATCGTTCTCTACTAAAAATCCGGGATGGGTAACATCCTTGAACAGATTTATTTCTACTTCCGAGTCGCCGAGATATATGCTGAAAGCATAAAATTGCTCTCGATTGTCGGGCCCCATTACGACTATTCTGGCATGCGAATGGCCCGTCTTCAGGAGATAATCCTTCGTATTTCCCCAGTAAAAATGATCCCTAGTGCCGGCCGATTTATAATATGCTACGATTGGAAACACCAGTACCTTACCTTTTGTGACATCATTTACAAACCCGAGATCAATTCTATTCTTGCCAAGCCAAGTCGCATAGTCGACTAAAACGCGGATCTTTTCTGCGTTTGCACTAGGGTCCAGACTCACAACCAGTAGCTGACGGTAGCGGCGATGCAGACTGTCGCGAGGAAGTTTATGGCGTTTCGGTCGTAGCGGGTAGCCACGCGCCTGAAGTCTTTCAGGCGGCAGAACATGCGTTCGATGGCGTTGCGGTTTCGATAGAGGAAGGGCGAGAAGCAGTTCTTCCACCTGCGATTGGCCTTGGGCGGGATATTCGGCATAGCTCCGCGCTCCTCGACCTGCCGACGGATCGCATTTGCGTCGTAGCCCTTGTCGCCATGGAGGATTTCGCAAGGAGGAAGTCGCGCGATAAGCTCCGCGCCCGCCGAGCAATCGGCGATTTGGCCGCCGGTGAGCATGAAAGACAGCGGGCGGCAGTCCGCATCGGTCAATGCGTGGATTTTGGTTGTGCGCCCGCCGCGCGAACGGCCGATGGCCTGATTCTTCTCCCCCCTTTGCCGCCACTGGCCGAGCAATGCGCCTTGACCGCCGAGGAGTCGATGAGGACCTGCGCCGGCGGCCCGCCTGCTTGCGCAAGCGCGTGGAACAGATCGATCCAAACGCCCTTAGCAGCCCAGCGAACGTAGCGATTGTAGAGAGTCTTCTTTGGCCCGTACTCCAGCGGCGCGTCAATCCAGCGTCCGCCAGATTTCAGCACATGAATGATCCCGCTGACCACCCGGCGATCATCGACGCGCGCCTTGCCGCGCGTGTCCGTGGGAAGATGCGGCGCGATCTTCGCGAACTGCGCGTCCGTCAGCCAGAATTGATCCCGATTCATAGTCGCTTCCTTTCGGAAGCTGTGAATCACAATCCGCCTGTCACGCCAACCATTTTATGGGTCTGGGCCCTAAGCTTGCTCTCGTTTGTACTTCTGAACCGTGCCCCTTCCTGGGTTGCATCTCATCAGATCGAATGTCGGCTCCCGGCGCGAAGCGGCTATTCCTCCGCGCGCGCTAAGCTTCGCCTATGGATCATGAACAATCATTCGGCGCGCCGGCGCTTGTCGCCTCCGCTCCATTCGGCACATTGTCGGCGCCAGGCGTGTCGCCTTCTTCGGTGTTGGGATGCCTGGCGCCGTCCGCCGCTGTGCCGGTGGCGTCGCTGCCTAGCGCCGCCATGTTGAGCGGCCGATAGACCTCGTCGTCGCCTTCGACGGGCGGTAGGTTTTCGCTGGCGCGCACTTCGTTCGGCGACAGGAAAGCCGTCAGCATACCGACGCGCGCGGAATTTTAGCGGGTCGTGATATCGGCCCGCAGCAACACCGTCTCGTCCATGTCGATCTCGAGGCCTTCGTCCGAGAGGCCGAAGACCTGATCAAACTTTTGCTCCCAGCGATGCAGATCAGGCATGACAGTATTGTTGACGTAGTCCTGATCCATTTGGACGATGTTGACGCCGCGCAGCTGGTCCGTCCCGAGCTTATGTGGCGGGATGCGATAAAAGCGGGCGATGTCCTGCACCTGGTAGGCGCGCTGCGCCATGAACTCCATGTCGACCGAAGTGAGCTGCAACTGGTTTGCCTTGATGCCTTGTTCGAGCGCCGGCACGCCGCCGACGTTTTGAAAGCCCGCGTAGGCGTCGCGGAACTGCTGGTTGAGACGCGTCCCGGCGTCCTCGGACAGTTTATGCGGAGCTTCGAGCACCATGCTGGGCCGGGCGCCATTGGCCATTTGTCGCGCCGTCTGTTGTTCGAGGCCCTTGGCGACGCCGATGGAATCGCGCGCGATGCCGATCGTCGAAAGCGCCATGAGCGCGTTCAAGCTCAGGCCGCGCAGATGAAAGATATCCTCCGAGGCGATCGAGGACGGAAACTCGCGCAGCATGGCGATCTGCCAGAGCCCGAGCCGATTGACGTTGTAAAAAATCTGGCGGTCGAAGCCCTCAAGGACGAGAACGGCGTCCGGATTGATCGGAATGAGCTCAGAGACGACGCCGCGCGCATCGCGCTTGATGGCCGCATGAGCATTACCGCGCAGAAGATAGGCGGCGTTCATTTGCTCCCTGAATTCGAACCAAGTCCGAACCCGATTCGGTCGGCGAAAAACTTTGCATAGCGGATGCGTCGTATTTTGCACCCGTGAGCCATCCGGCCGACGCCTGAACAGGCGCGGCGTGCAGCGGGCGGTATCTTGCGAACGGATGGTGACGCAAGCGTAGACGGTCGACACCGCCATCGCCGCGCCCTGGCTGATGTTCAGCCCCGTCGTCGAGGGCGTCGAGCCCAGCGTCGGCAGATATCCCATCGCCGGGAGCGCGGCGCCAACGCCTTTCTCTTTTGGCGCGAAGGCCTGGCGGAGGCGGGAGACGAGGCTCATGGGTGAAAGAAATTCTCTTTTATGGAGACGTCGGCGCGCTTTACGAGCGACGCAAGATTCAAGAGTGGATCTGACCATTTGTAACCACCTCGACTCGAGTTGGTTGGCAGCCTTCGCCGGCGTCAAGAGGTTGGGCGCCCCCTATGTCCATGACACTCGTAACTGAGTTGCCACAGTTTTGTATTGAGACGACCTTAGATTGTAGGATCAGAGTTCGACAGCACCGCCACTATTGATTTCAGGGCTCGACCCAGAAGCCAAATCCGTACTCGAAATGTTGGCGGCCGCTCCGCCGGCGCCGCCGCCCGCGAACGCGCATGAAATTGTGATGGCGTGGCGCGGCCGCGTCGATTCGTTTGCAGGCCTTCAAGGCCTGGGGCCCGACCTAGCCGATGTCTCCGATGTCCACTTCGACCACGCAGGTCATTTGCTGAGGCTGAGAATCTATCGCGGCCAACAGTGGGGCGCCTTCCCGTTCTCCTTTACCTACATGGGGGCGGCTTTGTCAGCGGTTCGATCGAGTTCTACGACACGCCTCTCCGCAAACTCGCCAAAGAGACAGGATGGGCGATCGCGTCGGTGGATTATAGGCTGGCGCCCGAGCACCCCTTCCCGGCGGGCTTAGATGACTGCTATGCCGCACTCTCTTACATCGTCGCCGAGCAGGCTTCCCTCAATCTGGACGCCTCGCGGATAGTTGTGGCCGGCGACAGCGCCGGCGGCTTGCTCTCGGTCGCAACGGCGCTGATGGCTCGTGATCAAGGCAAACCAGCTCTCGCAGGTGTGATCTGCCTCTATCCGAACACCGATTTGCGCGACGATAGCGGCTACCCATCGAAAGCCGAACATGATGGAAAAGTCTTCAGCCTTCATGAGTATGCCCAGTTAATGGGTCTCTATCTTCCCGGTGTCGATCGCCGGCAACCTTACGTTTCCCCTGTACTGGCGGAGGATCTTACCGGGCTCCCGCCTAGCCTAATCATTACCTGCGGGTGCGATCCGCTGCGCGATGAAGGCGAAGCGCTTGGCAAGCGCCTGCGCGCGTCAGGCATCGCGACCGAGACGGTGCGTCTTGAAGGAATGCTGCACGGCTTGCTGTCAATGCTGCCTCTGATGCCGGTTGCCGGCGAGAGATTGCTTCGTCTGATTAACTCGTTTCTCCAAAAACTGCCTTAACGTCAGATCACCAACAGATTGTGGCCGTCCTCATAGACCGAACGGCCGCCGAGGGGCTCGGGGTTGTGACTCATCAGCGCGACGGCGTTGATGAGCGCCACCAACGGGTCGATTATCCTTGGGCTCGACTTTCGCGTTTCCGACGCACCAAGCCATCATCGCTGATCCGCAATGGACGACAAGGTTGCCGTCGGCGAGTTTGACTTACGTCATCTTGATCGTGCCGGTCAGCTTGTAGCCCTGCGACACGCCGACGATGCGATCGTCGGCGGAAATGTCGCGCAGCGCCATGGCCTAGACAATCTCCGCGACGGCCGTAAGGGTCGAGCCCGACAGAGGCCAGAATTCCGGCTAGGTCGATCTCCGCCGCAATGTCGGCCACAAAGCCTTGTTACTCGGCCGCGATCTCGTTATGCGGAGGCACAGGCGCCATAGTCTCGAATACGCCATCTCGTCGGACGAGCGCATGGAACAGCGCCGCCGCGAGATGCAACAAGACTACCGCGAAGAACAGGAAAGCCAGATAGAAATGTGCGTCCCAGAGCACACTATGCAGATGGTCGCTCTGCGGCAGTATCGCCGGAAGATATACGCCCCCGAACACCACCACCGGATAGGCGGCAGCCGACAGCATCGCCCAGCCGATCAGCGGCATGGCAATCATCAGCGCATATAGCACATAGTGCGACAGATGCGCGGCGAGCCGCATCGGCTCAGGCAAGTCGGCCGGTAGCGTTGGGGCGCCGTAGCGCAGGCGCACCGCCAGCCGGATGAGCGCCAGCACCAGGATGGCGATGCCGAGAGATTTGTGGATGGATATAAGCGGCAGATATTTCGGCATCACCGTTGAGACCATGCCGACGCCGATGAAGAGCATCGCCAGGACACAGACGGCCATTAACCAGTGCAGCAGGCGCTGAAGCGGAGTGAAGCGCTCTCGGATCATGGTTTGGTACCCGTTGCGGTTCGTGGATAGTCCTTGGCCTCCGCAGTGCGAAGGTCATAGGACACCCTGTAGGCGGACGACCGCGCGGCCGGAAACGGGTCATTTGAGGTGGTGATGCCGGACGGCAGCACGATCGGGTCGAAGTTGATGTCGCGGCACGGCCCGTCCGGCTCGGCCTGAACCTGCTGCACGATCAGCGTGCCCACGGTGACGGTGCGGCGGTCCTTCGGCCACGCCTTGCTCGGGTCGTCCGTCGGATCGCCTGGATTAGCCACTGTGACCACCATGTTCCAGCGCAACGGCCCGCTACGCACTCGCTCGGCGATCTCTTGCTCCAGATAGTCGGGGCCGCGCTTCGCAAGATCCTCGGCCGAGATCGGGACGGGTTGCGCAGTCGGCACGAGCGACCACCGCACGCTGTGCTCGGCGCCGGAATCGTCGACGAAGATGAAGGCGTCGAGACTGTTGAAAGGTTCCTCTGCGTAGCTGCCGGTCCAGGGAGCGCTCTTAGCCCACGCGCCGAAAGCTTCGATTTCTGGATGCGCGCCAGCAAATGTCTTCATCGCGTTCGGGTCTTTGCTCGCGGAGGCGAGCAGCAGCTCGTAAAACGCTTGCGGCGTCGCTACCGGAAAGAAAGGGGGGTCGATCATGGCGGCGCGCCATTCCTGCCCATCCGGCGTAGAGATCCGCAGCCCCATCCCCCGCACCCTGACCGTGGCGTCCGGTGCGTTCGGATCGGCGGTGCCGAGATTGAAGCGCCCGAGAGCTGGATACTGCCCGCGGGTGAATACCGCGGCCCGCGAGAGCGCCGAGCCAGCGCCGTTCGCTTCGAACACGCCAGTGAAGCAGACGCCCTTGGCGTGGTTCCGGCGATGGCCGAGCGGCGCCCCCGTGGGGGGAGTCAACGCCAGTATGATCTTGTCCGGAGTCAGGCGCTGCGGTGAGAACCATCCCGCCGTGTAAGCGAAGGTGGCCGCGGCGAAAACAACGATGACGGCGATCAGCACCATCGATCCAAACACCGAGCGCGCGGGCGACGGAAGCGGCTGCGGCATTCAAACCTCGCTGTCACGACGGAAAGGCCATCGAGCGACCTTCCAATGTCTACAAGTCTTACGCATTCTGCGGCAGATCCATTTATCTATCAAGAGCTCCGCTACATCTTACTGCGTGTACACAGATCTTTGCAATAGCGACGCCCCAACCGTTAAACCGCCAATAGACTATGGCCGTCCTCATAGACCGAACGGCCTCCGACCGGCTCCGGGTTTTGGCTCATCAGCGCGACGGCGTTGAAGAGGGCCATCAACGGGTCGATCTTGGCTGAGCCGGAGGCCTGCTTGGTCACGACGATCGAGTTGCCCTTGGGCTCTACTTTCGCGTTGCCGACGCACCATGCCATCATCGCCGATCCGCAATGGACAAGGTTGCCGTCGGCCAATTTGACTTCCGTCATCTTGATCGTGCCGGTCAGCTTGTAGCCCTGCGACACGCCGACGATGCGATCGTCGCCGGAAATGTCGCGCAGCGCCATGGCCTCGACGATCTCTGCGACGCCGTATGGGTCGAGCCCGATGGAGGCCAGAATTCCGGCCAGGTCGATCTCCGCCGCAATGTCGGCCACGGCCTCGAAGGCGATCGACATGCGGTCGACGATGGTGAGATCGCCATGCTCGGCGAAATCGCGCAGTTTCGAGGCCTCGTTTTTGCGCCGCTCGAGCACCGAGACATGCGCAAAGGCGTGGCCCCATGACAGCCATTTGCGCATGATCTTCGATCAGCCGATCGAGCGTGACCCACCCGTTAAGATTGGGCGTGACCATCCACCAATTGGCGGAATCGTTCCACGCGACGTCCTCAGGAAACTCGTAAAGAATGGGTAGCATGGCGCCGCCGATGAGGCCATCGCGGATGGCGCGGGCCTTGGCGAGCTCTGTCTTGAAGACGCCCGCCGGCGGCCGCTCGGACTGCGTCGTGATGAAAAACAGAAACCCTTCCGGCTGAGAGATGAGGCCGCCGCGGAGTTGCCCGATGACGCGGTCGGCGTTGGGGTTGTTGGAGACGACATGCAATTCGTCGACGAGAATGCCGGACGGCTTCACGCCGGTGAGAATGTCGGTCGAAAACGACTTGATCTGAAGGGTCGCGCTGTTGCGCTGATGCGTGATCTTTTTGAGATGCGGTTGAACATGCAACAGGCTGCGCAGAGACTTGTCGGTCGCGATCATGCCCTCGACCTGGCGGAAGGCGAGCTCGGCGATCTGCTGGGTTGGGGCGACGAGGAGGAACTCGGCGTAGGGCCTCTCGTTGATCAGCAGCGCCGCGCCTTGCTGCGCGAATAGTTTTCTACGCCGCGCATCGCCCCGCCGGGCAGCGCTCCACGACGCGACGTCTGTCAACTCAACGCACCGTTATCGCCGCCGATATTTCCTTTGGGGAGACAGGAATGCCAGACGAGTTTCAAAAGCTCGCGTCAACGCAAAAACGACTGAAACAGCGCTCGGCGACGCGGAGACGCGCGAAGGAGCGGATCAAGGCGCAGCAATCGACGATCAGCGCTCTGGAGCAACAATTGCGGCAGACCTTCAGCCGGGAGCACGTCGATATTTTGTGTGAGACCATCACGCGAAAGAACGTCAGAATTCTGGAGCTTGAGACAGCGTTGCAACGGATCAGACGCATTGCAGGTATTTCCGCAAATATAATGCTCAGTCCAAAGCGCATCGGAACTTGGAACGCTCAAGAAATATCCAAGCAATTCCATCGCATCATCGACCGAAGCGTAATCGCCATTAAGACCGTAAGCCAGGCGGCCTAGGCCAATGGAGCGCTGTCGCCCCGACAGTCGAAATCCATGGATTGCCGCCGTTACTTTCACCGTCCATCTTGTGAACATCGCCGCAATGCTCGCGCTCGAGGAAGGCCTTGGCCTGAACCATGAGTGAAACTGACGATGGCTTCGTCCATGAAGGCCATCTGCCAACCGCCAAACAAGCGGCGCAAATTCTTTGCATTTCGCCACGGATCTAGCAGGAGCATGTAAAGGATGGCGCGTTGCCGCGCTCAAAGAACCGACTGAGCGCATTCGTGAAGTTCGCTCCAATGAGGAAGGCCCCATTCAATCAGCAATACGCGGCGATTATTTTCCTCTTAGCGCTTTTGCTCGCGCGGCGGGTCTGAGGCAGTCAGAATGCCTTTTGAAGAAAGATGATGTCGATCTCATCAGCGGCCGGATTAGGACGATTCGTTCGTGGAGTTTATGGAGATCATTGGCCACCTGAGCGATCCCACGCGCTTCGGCGGCCGTGCGGAAGATGCGTTCCATGTCATCGTGCCGTCTCTCCCAGGGTTTGCGTTCTCGGAGAAGCCTGTGGAACCCGTACGGGACGTAAATCGCATCGCTAGGGCGTGGGCAACATTGATGCAGCGGCTCGGATACGACCAATGGGTCGCCCAGGGTGGAGACTGAGGATCCGGTGTAACGCACGCGCTCGGGCATCTGCGACCGCCTGGTTGATTGCCGCTCACGTGAATTGGCCCTTCGTGTTCCCAGCGAAGCTCCCCGAAAACCCGACCGCTTCCGAAAAGCGTGCGATCGACCGGGCCACCTGGTTCGCCAGTGACCAGAACGGCTACTTCAAGGAGCATGCGACTCGCCCCCAGACGATCGGCTACCCGCTTGCAGATTCGGCGTGTGGCCAGGCGCTTTGGATCTACGAGAAATTTCAGGCATGGACCGATAATTCCGGCAATCCGGAGGATGCGCTGTCGTTCGACGCGATGCTCGATGACATCAGTCTTTACTGATTGACGAATACTGCCGCTTCGTCGGCCCGGATATACCGGGAGAACACGCGACGCGGCTTGCAAATCTCTCAGCCGGGCGCATCGATTTGCCGATGGCCGCTTCCATTTTTCCTCGCGAAATCTTCCGTCCGCCCCGCGAGTGGGCCCAGGCTCTTTGGCCGAACCTGTTCTATTGGAACGAGCTCGACAAAGGGGGGCATTTTGCGGCCTTCGAACAACCACAACTGTTTGCCGAAGAGATGCGCCGGGCGTTCAAGTCGCAGCGAGGGTGATCGCCCGCCCGATATTGACCTTATGATTACTTCCGCCGCTGCGCCGGCGGTTTCCAGCCCATAACGGCTTCCGCGCTCCACGACGCGTCGGTCAGCTCCGCGATCAAGAAGTCGGCCAAGACGGAGACCTTTGCGGGACGCGCGCGAGCAGTCGGCGTAACGAAGTACAATCCGCCTTCCGGCAGGCGCCAATCGGTCAGAATCGGCTCCAGTTGGTTCTCTGGAAAATATTGTGTCGCGATAAACTCCGGGAGTTCGGCAATCGCGAGCCCCTCGAGCAACGTCGGTAACAACGCCTCGACGCTCGTGCCCCTTAGCGGCCCTGTTGGAGCAATAGGGCACTCCTCCCCTGTCGCCCGATGAGTGAACCGCCAGAGTTCGCGCTTCGCTCTGTTCGCGTAAGTTAGACACTGATGAGCGCCCAGGTCGTGTGGGTGCTGCGGACGACCGTACCGAGCAATATACGTTGGCGAGGCGACGACAAACCGGCGCACGGGCGCAATGAGTCGTGCGACGAGGGAGGAGTCTTCCATCACGGCAATGCGCAGCGCCGCATCGAAACCACCGCCGATGAGGTCTGCCTGCGCATCCGTGAGATGAAGATCGACTGCGATGTCAGGATACCGACGGATAAACTCGGGCAGCGCAGGCGCGACCCAGCGGGCGCCAAAGGACATCGGGACCGCGAGCTTCACGAGGCCCCGTGGGCGACTGGAGGTTTCGCGTGCGAAATCCTCGGCCTCTTCCGCTTCTGCGTAGATCTTAGAGGCTCGCTCCGCCAGCATTTGGCCATAGTCTGTCAGTGCGAGACGCCGGGACGTTCTATTGAACAGACGTCCCCCCAGTCGCTCCTCAAGACGCGTAACAGCCCGTGAGACGGTGGCCACCGATACACCCATCGTCCGGGCCGCCCCAGCAAAAGATCGCTCCTCTGCCACCTTGGCGAACATCGCCAGCCCCTCGAAGTCAGGCAACTTTGCCATCTACATTCCTGCAACGATAGCTTTCACCCATTTCTATTTCGAAAATCGGTCCTCCGCCACAAATTAATGTGGACCGCAAGGAACCACGGAGACGCGCTATGTCGGACAGAATTCATGAACTACTCAACCGCAACCTTCAGGAGGTTTTTGGTGAAGGCGACCCTGCCCGCCGCCGCGCCGCAATCGAGGACCTCTACACCAGCGACTGCGTTCTTTATGTGCCTCCCGGCGTCTTCGTCGGGCACGACGCGCTGGACAAGTTCGCGGGAGACCTCCGTGCGACTCACCCCCACTTCGCGTATACCCCGCACGGTGAGCCGCAAGCGTTGCATAACGCCGGCCGCTTGGCGTGGGGGTCCGGTTCGCGCGGCGAAAAGCCGGACTATACGGGCGTGGACGTGATCATCGCTCGCGACGGCAAGATCGCGGCGCTCTATGTATTTCTCGACTCAATCCTCCAATAGCATTGGGCGCTCTCGCTGGTCCCTATCACGAAGGACCGCGAGCGCTTTTTTTCCAGCGTTGTCGCTAATGGCACTTCCGGTCGGTCCCGTGGGACCATCGACCGATCTGCCGTCGCTCGCTATGGCGAGACCAAGGAGATTAGAGGGGTGAAGGACCTCAATGACATTCTCGTTTTTGCTGCCGTCGTGAAGCACAGAGGATTTTCCGCCGCCGCCAAGTCACTAAAGCTTCCCAAATCGAGCGTCAGTAGACGGGTTGCCCGCCTTGAATCGCGCCTTGGCGTCCGGCTGCTGGAGCGGTCAACACGCAAGCTTCGACCCACCGACGCTGGGGAGGCGTTTTATACACAATGCAGCGCAATACTTGCAGACTTGGATGACGCTGAACGGGATCTCGCACGGCTGCGTGCGGAGCCCATGGGAAATGTTAGGGTGAGCTGTCCAATCGGAATCGCTCAGAACTTTCTCTCGCAGCTCATTCCCGCTTTCATGGCGAAATACCCGTTGGTGCGGCTGGAGGTAATAGCCACCAACCGCCGCATTGATCTGATCGAGGACAGGATCGACGTTGCAATCCGCGCGC
Organism: Methylocella sp.; assembly: GCA_037200525.1. Taxonomy (NCBI): domain Bacteria; kingdom Pseudomonadati; phylum Pseudomonadota; class Alphaproteobacteria; order Hyphomicrobiales; family Beijerinckiaceae; genus Methylocella; species Methylocella sp. Next base: position 3,045,677 of record JBBCGG010000001.1, read on the forward strand.
GCCTGCAGCTAGACGACGAAACGCTCATGATGCGGCGCCTTGGCCTGAGCCGATGGATCTTTGTGGCGAGTCCCGACTTCGTCCGGCAGCGGGCGGTCCCAGTGGACCCCGCAGAAATGAACGATTTCCAATATCTGAGTGCCCAAGAGGAGGCGTCGCAGCGCTGGACCCTTCTGGGTCCGAATGGAGTCCGAAAGACGATCAGTTTTGATCCAATCTTATGTAGCAGCGATTTCAACACTCTGATTGCTGCCGCATCTGCTGGACGAGGTATCGCGTTCTTGCCGAAAGAAATAGTCAAGCATGCCATCGAAAAAGGTCGTCTTCTCCATATATTTCCGGATTGGAGTTCTGAAGAAGTTACGACCTATCTAGGCTCAGGACTCATTGATTGAGATAGAAGAGGACGGCGGCTGCGATGCAGATGGCGGAGAAGAAGGTGTGGGCGCATCGATCATAGCGGGTTGCGATGCGCCGCCAGTCCTTGAGCTTGGCGAACATGTTCTCGATTTTGTGACGCTGGCGGTAGAGCGTCTTGTCATAGGCAATGGGAAGCTTGCGGCTTCTGGTTGGCGGGATGCAGGGCTCGACGCCCCTGGCCTTCAGCGCGGCGCGGAACCAGTTGCTGTCGTAGCCCCTGTCGGCGATCAACATTGAAGCGGGCGGTAAAGCCTTGAGCATCAGCCGCGCGCCCTTGTGGTCGCTCATCTGGCCCTCCGAGAGCAACATGACGAGGGGCTTGCCGGCGCCGTCGCAAACGACGTGGAGCTTCGAGTTCAGTCCGCCTTTCGTGCGCCCGATACGGCGGGGAAGAGCCCCTTTTTGAGCAGGCTCGCCGCTGTGCGATGCGCCTTCAGATGCGTGGCGTCGATCATGATGCGCTCGGGCTTTGGACCTTCGCCAGCGAGCGCGGCGAATATGCGGTCGAAGACGCCGAGCCGGCTCCAGCGGATGAAGCGATTGTAAAGCGTCTTGTGCGGCCCGTAATCCTTGGGCGCATCTTTCCATTGCAGGCCGTTGCGGATCACATAGACGATTCCGCTGACCACCCGACGGTCGTCAACCCGCGGAACGCCATGCGACAGAGGAAAATGCGGCGCAAGCCGCGCCATCTGCCGCTCGCCCAACAAAAACAAATCACTCATCCCAGCCTCCCCATGCGGAGACCAGGAATCACATCTCAGGCAAATTTAATAGGTCCTGAGCCTAGTGTTCATGACGCGCCGCGGGCTCAACCCAGCTGTCCGCGCCTTCATCGATTTCCTGGCAGAAAACTACGGACAACAGGTCTGCCTGAGCGGGAACGCGGCCGCGTGAAGGTGGAGCGCTAGACCGACCGGTGCCCCACCAGGCAATTGTTCCTCTTGGGGAACGCACTGTTGTCCAAATGATGCGTAGTGAAAATCTTGCCGCGAGCCTAACCTATGCAGGCATACTTCTTCGTCTGTAGGAATATGTCATGTGTAATTCTTCTCATTCGGCGGTAATCTCCTGAAAACGACGAGTAATGACCGAAGCGTGGAGTGGCACGCTGAAGATTTCGTGTTTCGAATCCCCGCATGCGGGCGCGAACTGTTCCTGAGCAGGGCTCCTTCAAATGGCGACCTGCGAGTGACTCGTGGCTGAGGGAATAGAAACTCTCCTAGGGCCCAGACCCATAAAATGGTTGGCGTGACAGGCGGATTGTGATTCACAGCTTCCGAAAGGAAGCGACTATGAATCGGGATCAATTCTGGCTGACGGACGCGCAGTTCGCGAAGATCGCGCCGCATCTTCCCACGGACACGCGCGGCAAGGCGCGCGTCGATGATCGCCGGGTGATCAGCGGGATCATTCATGTGCTGAAATCTGGCGGACGCTGGATTGACGCGCCGCTGGAGTACGGGCCAAAGAAGACTCTCTACAATCGCTACGTTCGCTGGGCTGCTAAGGGCGTTTGGATCGATCTGTTCCACGCGCTTGCGCAAGCAGGCGGGCCGCCGGCGCGGGTCCTCATCGACTCCTCGGCGGTCAAGGCGCATTGCTCGGCCAGTGGCGGCAAAGGGGGGAGAAGAATCAGGCCATCGGCCGTTCGCGCGGCGGGCGCACAACCAAAATCCACGCATTGACCGATGCGGACTGCCGCCCGCTGTCTTTCATGCTCACCGGCGGCCAAATCGCCGATTGCTCGGCGGGCGCGGAGCTTATCGCGCGACTTCCTCCTTGCGAAATCCTCCATGGCGACAAGGGCTACGACGCAAATGCGATCCGTCGGCAGGTCGAGGAGCGCGGAGCTATGCCGAATATCCCGCCCAAGGCCAATCGCAGGTGGAAGAACTGCTTCTCGCCCTTCCTCTATCGAAACCGCAACGCCATCGAACGCATGTTCTGCCGCCTGAAAGACTTCAGGCGCGTGGCTACCCGCTACGACCGAAACGCCATAAACTTCCTCGCGACAGTCTGCATCGCCGCTACCGTTTGCTACTGGTTGTGAGTCTGGACCCTAAAGCGCAGTCTTCACGAAGTCTTCGGCGAACGAGTTGCAGTGAGGAGACGCGCGGCGATCGCACAGCTTTGGGCTGAAGATTGTGTCCTCTTAATCCTAGGGGCCGGACAAGCGGGCGCGACGAGCTGGACTCCCGCGAAGAGCCCATCAGGGTGTTGATGTGGCTCTCGTGCGGAACGGCCATATTTCGCTGATGTTCACATTTTTGGATCGGGTACCAACGAAACTGTAGCTCATCACACCGAAGGGAGCGGTTTCGATCTAAGTACAAGTAGTGCGTCAAAGAGAAGGCTGCGGTCTGTAGCTACGACGCAGTAGCGTTAGTGCTGCGTCATTTGTGAGGTCGGCCTCAAACACAAGAAAGAGGACAAATATGGCCAAAATTTTGGTTCTTTATTATTCGGCGTATGGGCATATTGAAGCGATGGCGAATGCTGTGGCGGAAGGGGCTCGCGAAGGCGGTGCGCACGTCGATATTAAGCGAGTTGCGGAACTCGTCCCCGAGGAAATCGCCCGCAAGTCCTACTATAAACTTGACCAGCCGGCACCGATTGCGACTATTGAAGAACTTGGAAATTACGATGCAATCATCATCGGCGCTGGCACGAGATTCGGACGACTGGCTTCGCAGATGGCAAACTTCTTGGATCAGGCAGGGGGCCTTTGGCTGCGCGGCGCACTGAACGGCAAGGTGGGAGGCGCCTTCACTTCAACCGCGACGCAGCACGGCGGCCAGGAAATGACTCTGTTCTCCATCATCGCCAATCTCCTGCACTTCGGAATGGTCATTGTTGGACTCGACTATGGATACGGCGGCCAGATGACCCTGGATGAAATAACTGGTGGATCTCCTTACGGAGCGACGACCATCGCCGGCGGCGACGGATCGCGCCAGCCAAGCGAAAACGAGCTTCAAGGGGCACGATACCAGGGACGTAAGATTGCCGAGGCGACCATCAAGCTTTGGGGTTGAGATCCACGTCCGTCTGGCTGGGCAAACGCTTGGTGAGTTTGTCCGCTCGCTGCGTCCCGCGGCCTTTTTGCCGGTGAAACGACGCAGCCGGGAAAAAACGGGTTAGTCGGCGGAAGGCTAGAACCGACGGCCAACCGTATTGCAGCGTATCTTGCAAAAGCAGCGATCGCCGACCTGTAGACCGAGAGGGTAGCCGGGCGCTGGAAGGAAGACGGCAACTGGGGAACGTGTACTCTTGGCGACGTCCTTGCTGCCGCCGAGATGACGAAGCTGAATTTCAGCGCTGCGCTTTACGCTCCTCTTCGGCTCAACGTGTACGAAAATGCTCGAGGCGGAACGACCTTTGAGTACGATAAGCCCTCAACGCAGTTTGGGCAGTTCCACAATGCCGAAATCGACGAGGTCGCCCAGACCCTCGATGACCACATGCTACGTCTGATCAAGAAGGTGAGCGCTTAAGGCGCTTGCCCACGCCGGAGGAGTGCGGAACCACATCGGTTTGCCCAAACTGACCCATCGGGTGTTCCTATTCCCTTCGATGCTAAAAAGCGCAGGTTCGCGTTCGCTGCGCACCCCCGCCGGGAGGACCATCTCTTCGGCTATCCGTGATGTCCGCAGCTACGCCAACACGCCAAATTACGCGGAGACGAAATCATGCGGAGGACCCGCCGAGCGACCTGACCTCGGAGGCCAGACCCCAGCTCACCGTCGGCCGCCTGGGATTTCCAAGGAATATAGAGACATGAACGACGACGGCCGGCCGGGAGGCATCCTCGTCGTCGATGACGATGCAGCCATGCGAAGCATGGTCATCAATTTCCTCGAAGAAAATAACTTGCGCACCATTTCAGCCTCAGGACAGCAAGATATGGCTCGTCACTTTGCGAGAGACAAACCCCGTTTGGTTATTCTTGATCTGCAACTTGGCCGAGAGGACGGGCTCGAGTTATTGCGAGATATCCGGTCGCGCTCCGGCGTCCCAGTCATCATTGTCACTGGCCATCGGCGCGAAGAGACCGACCGGGTGGTTGGCTTGGAACTTGGCGCCGATGATTACGTCACCAAACCTTTCAGTCTCCGAGAGCTGCTGGCGCGCATTCGGGCAGTGTTGCGGCGACGGAAAACCGAGCGCGTCGCGCCTCCGCAAGGGCCGGAGCTCGGCGTTTACACATTTGGTGGGTGGCAGTTCGATCGGCGCTTTGCCCGCCTGACCGACTCCAGTGAAATTGCGGTTACGCTGACGAAGAGCGAGCGCGCCCTCCTCATTGCGTTCCTCGAAGCGCCGCAGCGCACACTCTCTCGCGAGTACCTTATTCAGGCGACTCGCCGGCATGAGGACATCTCTGATCGAAGCATTGATGTGCAGATCCTGCGGCTGCGGCGGAAGTTGGAGGCCGACCCTAGCGCCCCGCGGATCATTCAGACACATCACGGATTCGGCTATGTGTTTGCTCTGGAGGTCAAGCGGGTTGACCGGGCGGACGGGATCGGGCTTTGACACCGCCCAAAAAACTCAGTCCAAACAGTTCATGTGGGATTTGTATTTGAGGACCCGCAGTCAGGATGCAATGCGCCGGCTGTTCAATTTTCGGCGCGATCGCGCGGCACATTCGGGCACCTCCAGGTTCTCAACCGGGAGATACTTGCCTTGATAGAAATCATGCTCATCAACGGGCGGCCGTCGGTTGAGCGGGTGGGGGCCGAGGACCAGGTCGATTGCCTCGAACACTGACGATTTTCCGGTGTTGCTATCTCCAATCAGCACCGCATGATCGGGTAGCACCAGCTTAGCGAACGGATGCCTCGAAAATTCTCAATCACTACGGAAAATATCTTCACGGCAATCCCCGTGGGGCCGACGCACGGATATCGTCTATCGCGGTCAAGAGGTCAACAAGCAGCTGGCGCAGTTCGGAAAAGCCCGCCGCCGTTCGAAGCTCTCCCCGGTCAGCGAGGTCGAGAACACCTCCAAGCACAACGTCGGAATATCGGAGCAGATAAATCAGGTTTTCGCCGCTCGGACCATTTTTCGCGTCGAACCAATTGCGGACGGCGCGCTCATTCGCTCGCGTGAGCCTCGCCACCGTTTTTATTGCGGACGTGCCCCCGCCAAATTCCTCCCTTAGAGCCGAGGCGATTATCTCAGCGAATGGGGGGCGACCAGCCTCTGCTGAGGCCGGAAAAGATCTTCCAGATTTTGACTGAACTTTTCGGTCGTTCTTGGTGAAGGACATTCCTGTTCACTCCCCGTAGCCTCGTCGAGCGACGAAATCGTTCTCCAGGGGTCCGCTCGAGTAATCGTGATATGTGATGATGAGTTCGGTAGCTCCGAGAAACGACGACTATCCCCACCGTAGAGTTCGGGCTGCGCAATACGTGCGTATGTCGACCGATCATCAAAAATACTCGACAGAAAACCAGGCCGATATTATTGCGCAGTATGCTGATCGTCGTGGTTTCGAGATCGTCAGGACTTATCAGGATTCGGGCAAAAGCGGTCTGCGTCTGGATGGCAGACAAGCGCTCCAACGCTTGATTGCAGACGTTCGCAGCGGGTGTGCGGAATTTGCCGCCATCCTTGTATATGACGTCAGCCGCTGGGGTCGGTTTCAGGACGCTGATGAAAGCGCCTATTACGAGTTTATTTGTCGTGAGGCAGGCATTGCAGTTCGATATTGCGCTGAGCAATTCGAGAATGATGGAAGCCTGAGCGCCACTATCATCAAAAGTATGAAGCGAGCCATGGCGGGGGAGTATAGCCGCGAGCTGTCCGCTAAAGTGTTCACAGGCCAGTGTCGCCTTATCCGCATGGGTTTTCGCCAAGGTGGCCCGGCTGGCTTCGGCCTGCGACGCCAATTGCTTGATGAGCATCGGACACCGAAAGTCCTGTTGGGTCGGGGAGAGTATAAAAGTTTGCAAACAGATCGCGTCGTCCTAACTCCGGGGCCGCCTGACGAGGTCGAGGTGGTTCGCCGCCTCTATCGAATGTTCGTCGTGCAGCGGCGCACTGAGAGCGAGATCGCCGCCATCTTAAACGCCGAGAAAGTTCCAGGCGATCTTTATCGGCCTTGGACGCGCGGAGCAGTCCATCAAATTTTGACTAATGAGAAGTATGTCGGCAATAACGTTTACAATCGCGTTTCTTTCAAGCTCAAAGCAAAACGCGTTGCGAACCCTCCAGGTATGTGGGTGCGCAGCAACGGAGCCTTCGAACCGATCGTGGAGGCCGACTTCTTCGAAGCCGCGCAAAGGATCGTCCAAGATCGAAGCCGACGGTTCAGCGACCAGGACCTGCTCGATCGTCTTTCGACGCTGCTTGCCACAAAAGGATGGCTCTCGGGGCTTGTAATCGACGAAGCCGAGGACATGCCGTCCAGTTCCACCTTCCGTCATCGGTTCGGAAGCTTGGTCCGCGCCTATCAGCTCGTTGGCTATTCGCCGTCTCGTGATTACCGTTACATCGAAACCAACCGAACGTTGCGGGCACTCCACCCGGACGTCGTCGCGCAAGTTGTCGTCGATATTGAAAGCGCAGGAGGCACGGTGCGCCGCAACCCTCTGAATGATCTCCTCACGATCAATGATGAGTTCAGGGCTTCGGTAGTCATTGTGCGCTGCCAAATGACAACAGCGGGCGGCCTGCGATGGAAGGTTCGACTGGATAGCGGCCTCAGGCCCGACATCACAATCGCGGTCCGCATGAAACCGGATAACGCGGGAGTTTACGACTATTACCTGCTACCGTGGCTAGACGTCGGATCAGTCTCGAATCTACGCCTCGCGCCAGAAAACGGCATTCTTCTTGACGCCTACAGATTCGACACCCTCGACGCTTTCTTTGACCTTGGGCGTCGAACGCCATTGCGAGCCGCCCTATGACCGAAGGTCACGAAATCCGCATGGTGCCGATCGACGCCATTAAGGTGCTGAACCCTCGTGTTCGCAATAAGCGAATCTTTCAGGAGCTGATCGACAGCATCGCCCACTTGGGTTTGAAAAAGCCGATCACAGTAAGTCAACGTCCTGGCAATGCACGATATGATTTGGTTTGTGGCCAAGGGCGGCTCGAAGCCTTCATGGCCTTGGGGCAGCTAGAAATCCCGGCGATAGTGCTCGACGCAACTGAAGAAGATTGCTTCGTGATGAGCTTGGTCGAGAACCTTGCCCGCCGGCACCACACCTCGATCGAGCTAGTGCGCGCAATCGGCGCTCTGAGGGAGAGGGGATATTCACATTCGGAAATTGCCATCAAATTGGATTTCAGTGCCGAATATGTCAACTCCATTTGTTACCTGCTCCAACATGGCGAGGAGAAGCTCATCAATGCCGTCGATCGCGGCGTTATACCGCACTCAATTGCCGTAGAGATCGCTCGCGCCAAAGAAGGTGATGTTCAGCGAGCACTAGCGCAGGCTTATGAGGAGAAGGCCATCCCGGGCAACCAAGTGCTGGCGATCCGGAAAATCATCGAGCAGCGAAACACCAGTGGCAAGGCGGTACGTCTGCGGAATCGGCGGGAACGCCGCACCTTAAAGCGAGTAACCTCCGAAAACCTTATACGTGCTTATCAGAAGGAAACCGAAAGGCAGAGGCTTCTCGTCAAACGGGCGACGCTTGCTCGCAGTCGACTGCTATTTGTGTCGAATGCGCTGAAACGCCTTCTTACCGATGATCATTTTTTGACGCTTCTGCGCGCCGAAGGCCTACACTCTCTACCGAGCGCGTTAGCCGAGCGCATCGAAACCGGGAGGCCATAAGCGATGCCGGGAAGGGTAAAAATCGCGTTTGAACGTGCAGTGCTTATGGTAGCATTGAGCGAAATCTTCCCGTCGAAGCTACTAGCGCCAGCTCTCAAAGAAACCGCTAAGTATAAGCGCATTGTCGCGTCGGTGGCTCAGTTAGGTTTGATCGAACCGCTTTCAGTTGCTCGTCAGAAGGATGGTTCACATCTCCTTCTCGACGGGCATGTCAGATTCGATGCGCTACAGCAGCAGGGAGCCCTCCACGCTAGCTGCATCGTCGCCAACGATGACGAGGCGTTCACTTATAACAAGCGCATCAATCGTCTGGCTCCAATCCAAGAGCACCATATGATAGTTCGAGCTCTTGAGCGGGGTGTTCCCGAAGAGAAGCTCGCTCGAGCGCTCGATGTAGACGTGAAGGTAATCCGGCAGCGACGGCACATGCTCACCGGCATTAGCGGTGAGGTCGAAGAGTTGCTGAAGGATAAGCCGGTCGGTCACCGCTCTTTCCAGGTCCTTCGGAAGATGAAGCCGATTCGGCAGCTCGAGGTGGCCGAGCTGATGACGTCCGCAAATAACTTCAGTTCCAGCTATACTAAAGCCTTATTGGCCACGACCAAGCCAGCAGATCTCCATAAGCCGGACGAACTCACAAGAGCTACCGGTCTTTCCACTGAACAGATGATGCGTCTCGAGCGAGAGATGTCCTCGATAAGCGAAGATTATAAAGAATTGGAGGTATCCTATGGCGACGACATGTTAGTTCTAGTTGTTGCCGCCGGCTTTTTGGAGCGGTTGCTTTCCAAGCCCGCCATCGAACGCTTCCTGGCTAACCGCCACCCCGAATTTCTGGAAAACTTCCGATCTATCGTTCTGACCGCTTCGCTTGACCAAGCTCCTCCTCCTGCCGCATTGAAAGCCCGGTCCAAATGCTTTGTGGGCGGGAGCAAGGGCGTACCAGCGAAGTGATAGACCTTCGATTTCGTGATGACCTACATCACTGTCGCGTCCCGGCATTGACCTTCGGGCGCCATGTCGGTCGAAAACTTATCCGGAGCCGAGCCCGAGGACATATGGCAATCGCTGCCATCGCCTGATGGTTGGGCAGCGTTTGTGGGCTCAGTTCGGGGGTTTCAGTGCGCTTGCGCGCTGTCCTATCTATACCGGCTCAAAAACCAAAGATGGCGGCCTTCGTTTTTAAACGTAAGCGCCAAGCTGGACCCATATGGCGGAGCGTCTGACGAGCAGGTATTTATGCGGGAGCTGCAATAAAGTAAGCGCCAAGCTGGACCCATATGGCGGAGCGTCTGACGAGCAGGTATTTATGCGGGAGCTGCAATAAATGCTGGTTTGAACTTCTATGTCTGCGCATAGGTCTAGGGATAGAAGCTTCCATATGATCGAGGTGCTTCCTGATCGTCTTGAGGGAGCACCGTCGCAGCTGCGGCGGCGATGGTCGGACGAGATCAAAGAACAGGCCGTAGCTGCATCTCTGGTGCCTGGAGCGAATGTCTCGGCGATCGCCCGAGGCATCGGCATCAGTCCCGCGCAGCTTTTTGATTGGCGGCGCATGGCCTTACGTAAGGGATCGGCCAGCCTGCCAGCGCCACCGGCGGATGCATCTCTTGAAGTCACGCAGCCCACGCCTTGCGTTATCGAAATTGTTGTCGGCGGCGTTGTCATCCGCGCGGATGCGACGGCCGACGAAACACATTTGCGGCGCGTGATCCGCGCGGTTCGTTCGGCATGATCCCATCGGGCGTCAAAGTGTTTCTGGCAAGTCACCCGATCGATTTTCGCAAGGGCGTAGACGGTTTGCTGTCCCTGGTCCGTGACAGCGGCAGCGATCCATTCGATGGCGCGCTTTACGTCTTCCGTGCAAAAAGGGCCGACAGAATCAAAATTGTATTTTGGGATGGATCCGGCGTTTGTCTTTATGCGAAACGTCTTGAGAAAGCGCAGTTTTGCTGGCCGAAGATCGGGCATAGCCGGATTCAACTCAACCAGGCTCAGTTAATGGCGCTGGTCGATGGGATGGACTGGAAACGCGTTCACGCGGTGGCAGTGAAACGGCCGGAGTTTGCTGGATAAAACGCCTGCGACAGAGTGAATCGGGCGTTTCAATAGGGCGGCAATCGCGGGCAAAATGTGCTCTTATGAGCCCCATGGTAGTGCCTGGCTCCAAGCTCCCCGACGACGTTGATGCGCTCAAGGCCATGGTGTTGGCCATGACTGAAAAAGCGGCTCGCGCGGAAGCTCTTGAAGCCGAAGTTGCCGATCTCAAAGCCTTGAATGCGAGCGCCGACGAACGCATCGCGCGACTGACCTCCATCCTCAAGGCATTGGAACGGGCAAGGTTCGGGCGCCGCTCCGAGAAGCTTGGCTCGAAAGCTCTTGATGACGAACAGAGTGCCTTCGTCTTCGACGAGATTGAAACGGGGATCGGAGCCATCCAGGCCGAACTCGACAAGCGGCCCAGTCCCGATAAGGCCAAACGAGCCGCACGTCCCCGCAAAGGTTTTGCCGCCCATCTCGAGCGGCTCGAAATCGTCATCGAACCGGACACTCTTCCCGAGAATGAAGGCAAACAGAAGATCCTGATCGGCGAAGATGTCTCCGAGCGGCTCGATGTCACGCCGGCCAAGTTCCGCGTCATCGTCACGCGCCGGCCTAAATACGCATTCAAGAATGAGGATGGTGTCATCCAGGCTCCAGCGCCGGCCCATATCATCGAGGGCGGCGTTCCGACGGAAGCTCTCCTGGCGCTTATTGCCGTTTCCAAATATGCCGATGGCCTGCCGCTTTACCGGCAAGAGGCCATCTACACGCGCGACAAGGTGGAACTCAATCGCGCCCTGATGGCCCAATGGATGGGCCGGCTCGGGTTTGAACTTGAGATCCTCTCTGAACACGTCCTCACCCGGATCAAACAGGCGGAAAGAATCTTCGCCGACGAAACGACCTTGCCGACCTTGGCGCCCGGTTCCGGCAGCACAAAGACAGCCTATCTCTGGGCCTATGCGAGAGACGATCGCCCCTTTGGCGGCAGCGGCCCGCCGATGGTTGCCTATCGCTTCGAAGATAGCCGGTCTGGCGATTGTGTCGCCCGTCATCTCGGTGGTTATAGGGGCATTCTGCAGGTCGACGGATATACGGCCTACAATCGCCTCGCGAGGCCAGACCGCGGCAATGACGCCGTCACGCTCGCGGGATGTTGGAGCCATGTCCGGAGACGATTTTACGAACTGCACGTCAATGGCAGCTCCGAGCTTGCCACGGCTACGATTGAACGCATGACCCATCTATGGGAGGTCGAGGAAAACGTCCGGGGCAAAGAGCCAGAAGTGCGCGCTGCGGCCCGGCAAGAAACTGCGGTGGCGATCGTCGCTGATCTGTTCAGGCTTTGGCAAGATGCGCTCCCACGTATCTCCGGCAAGTCTAAGCTCGCCGAGGCGATACGTTACGCCATCTCACGCCGGGCGACGCTCGAACGCTTCCTGAATGATGGCCGCATCGAGATCGACTCCAACATCGTAGAGCGTGCAATCCGGCCGCAAACAATCACACGAAAAAACTCACTCTTCGCCGGCAGCGATGGTGGAGGCCGTACTTGGGCATCCATAGCCACATTGCTGCAAACTGCAAAAATGAACGACATCGATCCTCAGGCCTGGCTCACCCAGACACTCGAGCGCGTCGCAAACGGCTGGCCCAATGCCGAAATCGATGCCCTCATGCCCTGGAAATACGCCGCCTGAACGGCCTCGGCTAAGCGCTTACTTTTAAACGGCGTCCTGATCAACACAAATGCGGCCTTTTCGCTCTCGAACTCGTCCGCAGGCGATTTACGCGTGCCGCTCGCGCCGCCCAAATTTCAGACCGTACAGGAGCGACGCCATAAGGCAGTCTCGTGAGCTCATCTAGCTGCATACGGACATCGCAGTGCCCTATCTTGAATGCCAAAGCCGTGTCTCATCTATGAAAGCTTGGACGGCCCGACGTTCGGGATGAGATCTGCACTCCAAGATTCACCACGCAGCATAGCTAATGCAGCTTCAACCAGACAATTTTTTTCGGTGGCGAGATGGTGGCGACATGGACTGAAAATACGAAAGCCGCCCCTAAGGGCGGCTTCATAAAAGAGCTGCGTATTCATATAGTTAATTTGGTTGCGGGGACAGGATTTGAACCTGTGACCTTCAGGTTATGAGCGTGACAGGCCAGCGGGCTACCCAGATACAAGAACCCGAGAAAGCGGCGGCGCGCAGATCGTCCATTGCGCAACAGCAATTCGAGCGAAGTTTCCTTACTGTCGACCAATCAAATAATTCGAAGCGGAAAAAATTTTTGGCCGGAGCTGCGTGCCCGGAGGACATGCGGCTGACTTCGATTTTACCCACCGCGTAGCTTTATAGATTCGGCTAGCGAATCTTCATTGGGGCCCGCTGCGTCCAATTCCGCCTTCGTGGTCACCAGGTGGTCACCAACGCGAGAGCTGATCCTGGCGTCAAACGGCGAAGATGTGAATTACGCTGAGATATCAACGAGAGAATTGGTCGGAGTGGCGGGATTCGAACCCACGACCCCTAGTCCCCCAGGCCGGATAGCTGATTCCTAAAACGCCAAACCAATCAAATAGATACTCCCTCTCAATTTAATTCCGTGGGATTTTTCGTGGGACATTTTGCTTCGGGGCTGCATCGGGATTACGCTTGTGGATGACCAGCGCGGTGGTCACCTGCTCATTCAGACCAGCATCACGAAAGCGCCATCACTACGCGCTGATTTTGGGAGAAGAGCGCGGATTTCCCGACGGGGACCGAGAAGTTATATCGTCGCGTTCGGGCACCCTTCTGATCCGGCTGCGGCGCTCCCCACTTTGCCGAAGGAGCGCCCCTGTTCCATGAGGCACCCCCTGAGGGACCCGGCGCTTCGCCGACCCCATCCCTGTAGCGTCGCATCAGTTACCAGTGGAAAGCCACTCCCTCACCCATGCTGCAATCAAACTCCGCCTCATGGAAGACCGCATAGGTAACCGGGTTTAGGAAGCGCGTTTTCGCATCAACTTTCCCCGCTCGGTCGACTTTGAAGGAAAGAAACTCGTCCACCGGCGTGTTGTCGCTTCTCACAGTGAAATGCGTCGTCGCGAACGCTATGCCTTGATCGCCTTCCATGTAGCCTTCGAAGTGCAGACTCCCACGAACAAGGGGGCCTGGTTTTTCCGTGCTGTGGACGAGACATTTCGAAAGATCGAGCGTCATGCGGATGTCCTTGCCATCCAGCACCGCCTTTTCCAGTTCCGCATAATTCTGCGCGTCGGTCGCAGCTGCGTCGCGGATAACGCCGAAGCTAGCCAGCCCAGCCAGAAGGACCCCGAAGGAAAAAACACGTGACCGCATATATTATTACCTCGTTGATTTTATAGCCGACGCGGACCCCAGAGCGACGTCGCCGGCTCAGATGCGACCACGTCGCCGCCGCTTTGCCGCATTAGAGGCAAACAACTGTCCACGCTTGCACGAAGCGCGCTGGCGGCTCGCTTTCCACAGACTTGGGGTCACGGCTGAAATTAATCACGGCCGCGCGAAGCAGCCTCTAGTCCGCCACGGCCAAACGCCCTGTTCCGCAGCTCATTGATTGACCCGCCGCGACACATATTTGCTGACATAAAAGGCTGCGCCAAGGGTCAAAACCCCAAGGCCCGCTAGGAGAACGGGCTCGGTAAGGCCTAGGATTTTGCTTTGCAGCGTGGCGGTCCCCAAAACCCCACCGACTATGAACGCGGAGTTCAATATGTTCACCCCGCCGAAAACTCTTGCTCGCCGCTCTGCAGCGACGTCCACCTGAATTGCGGTAAACAGCGGCACGACGTACAAGCCTCCGGCGCACGACAGGCCAACAAAATCGACAACGATGCGGACGCCGATTGGCCGAGCTGAAAAACGCTCCGATACCGACTTCCGCGCTGGCTGTGGGGAGGCTCCAGGTCGACAGACCGAGATCGATCAGAAACGCCGCCATACCGACGGCGGCGAGCGGAACCGGGCGTAGCAAAATACGCCCCTTGGCGCTCAAGGCCGCCGCGATCGAGCCGATCCCGATGCCTAGCGCGAAAAGCGCGGTGATGGCGGTCTCGACGCCAATTCCGCCGCCGGTCTTGTTGCGAATGACGACCGGCGTGAGTGAAACCGCCACCGCGCCGACCGTCCAGAACCAGGAGACTGCGAGGCTCCGGCTCCACAGTTGGCGGCCGCGGCGGTCTGTTGATTTCCACTGAGAACTGACCCAGGCAGCGCGGGTTTTTCCGCCGAGAACTGACCCATGTTCGAACCTTACCCCTTTGGCGTGGCCGGGGGGGGGGGGCGATGGAGTGATCGACATGGAGTTATTGAGCGTCATCCGGCGCTGGCATTATCGGGATCATTTTTCGATCCGAGAGATATCGCGGCGCACAGGTCTGTCGCGGAACACGGTGCGCAAGTACCTGCGCTCTGACAGCATCGAGCCCAAGTTTAATCTTCCTGAGCGGCCGAGCGGGCTGGACCCCTACGCCGACAAGCTGTCGCATATGCTGCGACAGGAGGCAGGGAAGTCGCGCAAGCAGAAGCGCACGATCAAGCAGTTGCACGCCGATCTGGCGGCGCTGGGCTACGACGGATCCTACAATCGCGTGGCGGCTTTCGCGCGGGATTGGAAGGACGCCCGACAGCGAGAGCAAAAGACCACGGGCCGCGGCGTCTTCGTGCCCCTTGCGTTCATGGCCGGTGAGGCGTTCCAGTTCGATTGGTCAGAGGACTGGGCGGTCATCGCGGGCGAGCGGACCAAGCTCCAGGTCGCTCACTTCAAGCTCAGCTATAGCCGCGCTTTCTTTCTCCGCGCCTATCCGCAACAGACCCATGAGATCCTGTTCGACGCGCATAATCACGCCTTCCGCGTCCTGGGCGGCGTGCCGCGGCGCGGCATCTACGACAATATGCGAACCGCCGTCGATAAGATCGGACGCGGCAAGGAGCGCAAGGTCAACGCCCGCTTCTTAGCCATGGTCAGTCACTTCCTGTTCGAGGCCGGGTTCTGCAATCCGGCGTCCGGGTGGGAGAAAGGCGGAGCCCGCCAAGGGTCCGGCATGCGAAGCATGTTGGATGGCGGGCGGAGGTCAAATCGAAAAGGACGTCCAGGACGCCCGCCATCGGCTTTGGCAACCGACGCCCAGCTTTCCCTCCCTGGCGGCGCTGAACAATTGGCTGGAGACGCGCTGCCGGGAACTGTGGGCGCAAACGGCGCACAACTCGCAGGCGGGCTCGGTAGCCGACGCCTGGGCCGAAGAGACGCGGCATCTGATGCAGCTTCCGAGGCCGTTTGACGGTTTCGTCGAATACGCCAAGCGCGTCTCGCCGACGTGCCTGGTCCATCTCGACCGCAATCGCTACAGCGTGCCGGCGTCCTTCGCCAATCGCCCGGTCAGCGTGCGGGTCTATCCCGAGCGTATCGTCGTCGCTGCCGAAGGGCAGATCGTCTGCGAGCACGCCCGCGTCTTCGCCCGCTCCCACGAACGCAAGACCACGGCGACCGTTTTCGATTGGCGGCATTATCTCGCGGTCATACAGCGCAAGCCCGGAGCCTTGCGTAACGGCGCGCCCTTCGCCGAACTGCCGCCTGCCTTCCGGGCTTTGCAACAGCGCCTGCTCAAGACGCCGGGCGGCGACCGCGAGATGGTCGAGATTCTAGCCTTGGTTCTCCAGCACGACGAGCAAGCCGTGCTCACGGCTGTCGAACTGGCGCTGGAGGCTGGCGCGCCGACCAAGACACATATTCTGAACCTGCTCCACAGGCTGGTCGACGGAAAGCCCATGGACACGCCTCCAATAAAGGCTCCGCAGGCTTTGACCTTGACCACCGAGCCGCAAGCCAACGTCGAGCGCTACGACGCTCTGCGCAAGACCCGGGAGGCGCGTCATGCGTCATAATCCCGCCGCCGGCGCCGTCGTCATCATGCTGCGGGCTCTCAAGATGCACGGCATGGCTTATTAGGGCATTCGGTTGATTTCCTTTATTTACCTTTACTCTTTGGAAAATGGCTGGGGGCGCTTTTCAGCGAATGTTATAATCTTGGAAGGCCAATATATGAACGCGAATACTACAATTCTTATCTTAAGATGCTTTATAGTTTCACATTTTTTATGCTAATGCCTTATTATAATTGGTTTATTTGGCAAACGGCCGTATCGAGCCTCGAAAATCCGTTTGTCTAATTTGCTCAAATTATCATGGCCTCAAAGGATGCCATTTATCGGCTGCGCATACAGACTGGACTCACATTAATAGAGAAGACTCACATTCCAGACGATAGGATCTATTGGCTTCGGTTTTCGGGCAATGGGTTAGAGATCGCTTAGAGTATGGGCGATCGAAGAAGCCAACGAATATGCGCAGCACCTCGGTCTCCAATATTCGGCGCACCCTTTGCATGGATTCTCAATCGTTGGCCCTTGCCGTCGTAAAGACGACGGAGGCGCTTAGTTACGAGGCCCATTGAGGTGGCCTAGGGTCCAGACTCACAACCAGTAGCTGACGGTAGCGGCGATGCAGACTGTGGCGAGGAAGTTTAATGCGTTTCGGTCGTAGCGGGTAGCCACGCGCCTGAAGTCTTTCAGGCGGCAGAACATGCGTTCGATGGCGTTGCGGTTTCGATAGAGGAAGGGCGAGAAGCAGTTCTTCCACCTGCGATTGGCCTTGGGCGGGATATTCGGCATAGCTCCGCGCTCCTCGACCTGCCGACGGATCGCATTTGCGTCGTAGCCCTTGTCGCCATGGAGGATTTCGCAAGGAGGAAGTCGCGCGATAAGCTCCGCGCCCGCCGAGCAATCGGCGATTTGGCCGCCGGTGAGCATGAAAGACAGCGGGCGGCAGTCCGCATCGGTCAATGCGTGGATTTTGGTTGTGCGCCCGCCGCGCGAACGGCCGATGGCCTGATTCTTCTCCCCCCTTTGCCGCCACTGGCCGAGCGATGCGCCTTGACCGCCGAGGAGTCGATGAGGACCTGCGCCGGCGGCCCGCCTGCTTGCGCAAGCGCGTGGAACAGATCGATCCAAACGCCCTTAGCAGCCCAGCGAACGTAGCGATTGTAGAGAGTCTTCTTTGGCCCGTACTCCAGCGGCGCGTCAATCCAGCGTCCGCCAGATTTCAGCACATGAATGATCCCGCTGATCACCCGGCGATCATCGACGCCCGCCTTGCCGCGCGTGTCCGTGGGAAGATGCGGCGCGATCTTCGCGAACTGCGCGTCCGTCAGCCAGAATTGATCCCGATTCATAGTCGCTTCCTTTCGGAAGCTGTGAATCACAATCCGCCTGTCACGCCAACCATTTTATGGGTCTGGGCCCTAGGAAAGCTTACTGAGTGAGTAACTTGGGCATAGGATAGGACTATTGCGCTCCCGTTCTTCTGCGTTTACACTTTTTCTTTTAAAGGAAGTCTCGTCATGCACAGGGTCAAGCTGCTTCGACTTGCCTTTAGCCTCGCCTTTGTAATCGCCGACTTCAACCCGGTTCTTGCGTTTCCCATTGCACCACAAATCCTCGGAACGGACGCTGTCAGATCCACCCCCGATATTGATCTTGTGCGGTCCGGTGGGCGGGGCGGAAGGGGCGGTGGGCATCGTGGGTTTGCCGGGCATCATGGAATAGGTGTCAGTCGGGGTGGATATGGTTATCATCGGGGCATGGGCGCAGCCCATCGCGGATACGGAGGCCGCGGCGCAGCGGTGAGTCGTCATCGAGTTGGAGGCCGCTATTACGGTGGCGTCTGGTATGGGACAGGCCGGCGCTTTTGGCGTGGCCGATGGTGGCCCTACGGCGTCGGTTCCTGTTGGCGCGCAAGCCCCATAGGATACGTTTGGATTTGTGGTTAAGGCAACGCCCGCTTGCCTAAGCAACTAAGTCCGCGCCGGAGCTGATGCAATGTTTGCGCGGTATGGGATCT
Source organism: Methylocella sp. (assembly GCA_037200525.1). Taxonomy (NCBI): domain Bacteria; kingdom Pseudomonadati; phylum Pseudomonadota; class Alphaproteobacteria; order Hyphomicrobiales; family Beijerinckiaceae; genus Methylocella; species Methylocella sp. The sequence continues at coordinate 3,063,855 of JBBCGG010000001.1, forward strand.
TGACGAGTCTTAAGGGCTACAGGCCCCAGTGGTTTGGCCCAGACGCGACGGCGGGCCTCGCCGTTGCAGCGGTAGCCGTGCCAAGTGCGATCGCCTATCCAGCGATCGCCGGTTTACCGCCCGAGGTGGGCATTTATTCAAGCATTCTCCCGCTTGTCGGTTACGCTTTGCTGGGCCCGTCACGTCAACTGATTGTTGGTCCTGACGCGCCGACAATGACCGTCCTGGCCGCCGCACTCGCAAACACCTCTATGAATCTGCCGACTGACCGCGTCGCCGCGGCTTCGGCGCTCGCGCTGGCGGTCGGCATCTTCTGTATGGTCGCGAGTAGGCTTCATCTCGGTGTGGTCAGCGTCTTTTTGTCGAAACCAATCCTTATCGGCTTCATCAGCGGCGTTTCAATTTCGATCCTTGTGGGTCAGATCGGACGATTGACTGGCTTGCGGATCGAATCCGACGGGCTTTTTCCGCCATTTCTTGAGCTCTTCCAAAAAGCAGGATCGATCCACTGGCTTTCCGCAGTGATCGGGTTTGTGATGTTCGTCGTTCTGCAGCTCATGACATTTTGGCGCTCACCGGTGCCGGGACCAATAGTCGTTGTTGTGATTGCAGCGGCGGCTTCTGCGATCTTCGACTTTGAGAAGATGGGCGTGGCGGTGGTGGGTAATCTGCCCCGATCGCTGCCTACGTTTTCCATTCCTGACGTGATGAATTTGCCCTTGAAAAGCCTTTTGACCGATGCCGCGGCGATATGGCTGGTGAGCTTCGGCTCAGGCATCGTCACGGCGCGCAGTTTCGGCGCACGCGGCAAGTTCGCGGTGGACGCCGATGCGGAGCTCGTCGGCTTTGGAGCCGCCAATATTGCATCAGGGCTATTTGGCGGGTTTCCAGTGACCGTTTCGGATTCGCGCACCGCCATTAACATGACCGTTGGTGGCAAGACACAAATGTCGAGCATCGTTGCGGCCCTCACTCTCGCGGCGGGACTCCTCTATTTGAACGATGCTCTCCGGGTTTTGCCAGTTCCTGCGCTCGGGGCGATTCTTGTTGCCGCCGCAATCAGCCTGATTGACCTGGCGAGCCTCCGCGAGATCTGGCGAGTCAGCCGGATAGAGTTTGTCTTTGCGCTCATTGGCATGTCGGGTCCGATTAGTCTCGGCGTCCTGAAAGGCGTCGTAATTGCTGTAGCGGCGACCCTCTTGTACACGCTGCTGAAGGAAATGCGGCCCCGCGACGCGATGCTTGGCGTCATCCCCGGCCAACATGGCTTCTACAAAATGCACAGGTCGAAGGCAGCGCGACCGATCCCGGGGCTGGCGATTTGTTTGATCGAGGGCAGTCTTCTCTTCTTCAACGTTGACTATGTGAAGTCGCGCTTCATGGCTATCGCGAACGGCTTGTCCGATACGCATTGGTTCGTGCTCGACGCCAGCGCCATCGTCCAAGTAGATTCGACGGCAGCGGCAATGCTCGACGAGGTGCGCAGCATGTTTGCCGAGCGTGGGATCGCATTCGGGATAGCCGAGTTGCACAGCGAACCCCTGGATCTTCTGAAGCGGGCCGGCCTCCTGGAGAGGATCGGAAAGCCAATGATCTTCGAAGATCTCGAAGAGGCATCCACTCTATTTACAAAACATCTCTTGGGGAGCCCGTGAGACATCAAGCGCGAATTGCCGCTCTTATACGAGCCGGCGGCAAGTGACGTAAAGCCGATCGATCGCTTTCGGCCAAGACCGCCTCTACGCCGAGATTTTCCTAATGTCCGCCGGCGGCCGTAATGCAGACCAACTTTGATCGATCGTACGCGTAATGGGGCGGCGGTCAGAGCCACTGGGAATCCGTGACTATGCAAAATAAACTCTTCGCCGGCTCCGTGATCACGGATGCCGCTCTCGGCGAACGTCAGATCCGCGTTGTCGCCAACAGCGGCAAAAGCGACCGCGTCAAGGACGTCCTCGTCGCCAAGGGTTGCAGGCTCGACAATTACCTTTCAAATAACATCGTCCTGGCCGATCATAATCTGTAGTGCCCGGTCGGCAATTTCGCGCCCGAGATCAAGGACGATCGCGTCGAAGGCGTCATCACCTTTGCGCCGCCTGGCGCCTCCGCCAAGCTGACGAATTCATCCGGCTTACCGTCACGCCGCATCTCTCGAACGCCACGACGGACACCGCCGTCATCTTCCCAGCTGGGGTATTTGCCCGCTTCGACACGCTCGAAGCGCTGGTCGGCTAGAGCATTCTTCCGTGCAAAAAGAAAAAGGCGGGACTGATTCCCGCCTCTTAAACCGTTGACTCGCAGTTTGTTGCGATATCAATAGACCTCGAACGGCCCGCGCGCCGGGGGCAGCTGCTCAACAGCGCCATGCGATCCATTCTGGGTCTCGGCTCCAACCGAGCGGCCTGTCGTAATGCCGGTTTCCTGGGCAGACCGCTGATCATAGAAATGCGAGCTCATCTGCTTTGCTTCTGCAAAACCCGTGGAACTTGCAACGATCGCGGCGACGGCTAACAACCTGAAGATGTTCATAATTTTAATTCCTAAAATCGCGGCCGGCTGTAGTCATCGCTACAGCGGCCGGTCGGCTAATAAACGCTCCCACCAAGGCTCAGTACCGGATGCTGAGAAAGAGTTAGGCGCTTCGCCGTTGAATTAATCAGCAATCGCCCAGATAGCAAGCACGCATCGGTGCGGCGCTGAGCCGCAGCAAGGACAAAACAAATGAAGCTTGTCGAATTTACCCGCGACGTACTTCCGATCCGCATCGGGCGAGACGCGCATCCTGCCGGATGACGTCGCGGTCCGCCTCGAGGCATCCGGCGACATCGCCGCCAATTTGCAGGACTGGCCAAAAAAGCCATTTCCCGCGCAAGCAGTTCTTCCGGTCGCAGCGTCGTCGCCGGCGCCGAGGCACGGCCGCCGTCAAACCTATCTCACCAAATAGCAAGGATCGACATGACCGATCTGTTTCAGGGCATGGGCCCGGACCTGGTGAGCCCGCCGACGAATCTGGCCATCATCACGCCGAACGACACAACCGATCTGCCTTTCGTGACCAAGGCGATTTATTTCGGAAAAGCCGGCAACATCACCATCACCGCGATGGACCAGGCGGGAAGCCCTGGAGTCACCCTCTCCAATGTCCCGGTCGGAACCGTGCTGAGCATCCGGGCGCAGCGCGTTTGGGCCACTGGAACCACGGCCTCGGGCCTTGTGGCGCTGTACTGATGGCCTCGTCCCCGACGATCCTATCGAGGGTGCTGATCCCCGCCGTTCCCGCCTTTCAGGGCGGTGCGCCGCTCGACCTGATTTCCCTCGCCGACATCAAGCTGGAGCTCAAAATCGCCTCGGGCGCTGATGACGTTTGGCTCAAAGACGTCATCACGCGGCAGTCGCGCGCCGTCGCCAAGTTTTGCAACCGCGTTTTCCAGGTGCAAACCTATCAGGATCAATTTTGGGCGCGGCGCGAGGCGCATCCCTGGCAGATCCATGGCGGCTTCCTGCCGCTGCAGCTGGCGCATTGGCCGATTGTCGCGCAGATTTCGCCAGCGGGATCGCGCCGCCGCGCGCGCCTTTTCTGTGGGCGGCTGTCGGCGGCGCGCTTGTGGCCAGCATCTATTATGTCCGCATCACCTATGTGACTGCGGAAGGCGAGACGGCGCCATCGCTGGAGACGCGGCTCGTGGTCGGCGCCGGCAATCTGCTGCAGGTCGCCGCAGCCGCCGATGGCTTTGTTGATTGAGGCGCGTATCAAGATGCTAATCGAAAGTTACGAAAAGCGGATTGCGGGGTACGAGAAACGCGGTGCAATTCTGCAAGAGGAAATCGACGATCTCGAAGCGAAGGTCGACGTGCTGACAAAACAACTCCACGATGCACGCGAGCAGCGCGGGTTGGAAATGTGAGAGGCTGATACAATCTGGCCGATCAGGGCTCGTTGTTCGCTGTGTAATTGGCGGCTTCAATGACCGCAGCCTCCGCGCTCGTGGTCTTCGTGCGCGAGTCTCCCAAGCCGTCTGACTGAGTGTTTGCCGGCTGACCGGTTGGGGCTTGTTTGGTCATGGTCGCTTTTTTTTCGCCGCCGGATTCACGCGAACATGGACGTTCGAAGCATAATCCTGCCTCTGTCCGACCCGCCAATCCGCGACATCATCGTCATCGAAATCCATCCATCATGATTTCGCGAACGTACCGCGACCCTAATTCAGTTGCAAAGTCACGACTGTGGCCATCGATATGGCAGGAGGGGAGGCGGCCGGCCAACCGCGTGTCACAGATTGCGGACGTAACAACTTTGCTTCGCGCTGACATTATGCCGACACAGGGAGCCGCCACGGTAATGTACTTTTATAATAACCAGAGCGACAGGACCTCATGAAAGTTCTCATTGCCTCGACGCCTGCCATAGGACATCTCAATCCGCTGCTTGCGATTGGACGCGTCTTGATCGGCGAAGGCCACGAGGTCGTTGGCTTGTCTGGAAGCGCCTTACGGGACCGCATTGAAGGCATCGGCGCAGCATTTCACCCCCTTCGGGCGGGGCCGACCTCGATCTCCGCGACGTCCCCGCAGTGGTTCCGGAATTGAAAAACATACCTCCGGGCCCGGAATGGGTGCGCGTCGCGTTGGAGCGCCTGTTCATCGATCCCGTACCCGCTCAGATGGAAGGCCTCGAGCAAGTTTTGCGGGATTTCGCAGCCGACCTCATCATCGGCGATGATATGTTTTTCGGCGTCCTCCCGATGCTGTTCAGACCGCGATCGAAACGTCCCCCGATTGTTATTTGCGGCACATCATTTTTGCATTTGCGCCGTGATGACGGCGCGCCGAATTTTGCTGGCTTTCCACCCGCAACCAATCAGGCGCAGCTCGGCGAGTATGCCGCCATCTCCCGAGAGCACGACAGAGTCGTAAGTCAGCCTTTGGCCCGTCGCCTCAATGGACTCTTGAAGAAAATGGGCGTTGGGCCGTTGTCTACGGATTTTCTCGACGCCATCATAGAATTTCCGGACGCTTATCTAGAATTGACAGTTCCAAGCTTTGAATTTCCGCGCCGGCACTTGCCGACCTCGGTGCATTTCGTGGGGGCTCTTCCGATCGTCCCCGGCCAAGCCCCGATTCCATCCTGGGCGAATGAATTGAACGGCTCCCGCAGGGTTGTTCTCGTCACTCAGGGAACGGTGGCGAATTTTGGTTTTGGCCAATTGGTGGCGCCGACGCTTGCGGCGCTCGCCAATGAGCCTGACGTGCTCGTGATCGTAACCACGGGCGGAAGGCCGATCGAGGCCATACCAGATCCGATCCCGAACAACGCACGCCTCGCCAGCTATTTGCCGTTCGAGTGGATGCTGCCTAGAGTGGATGCTTTTGTCACGAACGGTGGTTATGGCAGCGTTAATCAGGCTCTAAGCTTTGGAATTCCTATCGTCGGCGCTGGGCTGACCGAAGACAAAGCGGACGTGAACGCCCGCATTGCCTGGTCCGGAGTCGGCGTTAACCTTGGGACGAACGAGCCGACGTCGCAGGCATTGCGGGAGGCCGTCCGAACCGTGCTTGACGATCCCGGCTATCGTTCGAGGGCGTCGGCAATGGCTAAGGAATTGGGCAGCATCGATACGCGATTCGAAATCCTCCGGATCCTCACGGAGGTCTCGCATCGTCCAGATGATCAGAACGCCGCGCCTCACCTTCGTCTGCAGGCCGAATGACTCGTTCTCTGCGCGGTCGCAGGACGACTTAGGCTTGCTGCGGGTACCCGACATGTATGCCGTTCGATCATTTATAAGGCCAATTATCTTCAAATGGCCGATCTGCTGAGCTTCCTCATGAAGGATTGTTGCAACGGATCTCCGGAGATTTGTGCCCTCTCGCCGATTTGGTCAACGGTGCAGCGTGTTGCGCATCGTTATCTGACAACAAAGCTGGGGCGCTGAGGTGATCAAGGCCGAGCCCAGCCTGGAGCCGCCGCTTACCTCATTCGACCTTGTGCGGCTGGCCAGCCGAGGCGCTAGGCGCCGGCCTCTCGCTCGTCATTATAATTGGCCCAGGCATAATGGGCGGGCGGCTTGCGGGCGGTAATACGGCTGTCGCGCTGCTCGGCAACACACTTGCGACTGGCGCCGGGCTAACCGTGCTCATAATCATCTTCGAGCCGCTTTCGGGCGCACACTTCAATCCGTCCGTGACATTGGTTTTTTGTTCCAACATGCGTTAACTGCGCGGACGGCGGCAGCTTACATTGTTGTTCAGCTTGTGGGGGCCGCGCTTGGGGTCTGGTTGGCTCATTCGATGTTCGGAGAGCCTGTTCTTCAGGTCTCCGTCAAACTGCGGGAAGGCCCAGGCCAAGCCCTCTCCGAGGCAGTCGCCACCTTTGGTCTAATCGCCGCGATTCTGGGATCATTGCGCTTTCGGCCTGATGTGACGCCTATAGGGCATCAGGCGCCGGGCGCTTCTGCAATCTCGCTCAGTGTTCCAAGACGGCAGACCAACTTTTTGCCGGCGCGGCGGATCGCGCCCCGCTCCTCAAGGGCGCTGAACGCGAGATTGACCTTTGGACGGCTGGCGCCAATCAATCCCGCGATCTCGGACTGGGAAATACCGAGCGTGATCTCTGTCTCGGTGCGTATCAACGACCCCGAGGAATCTACCAACCGCAGCAAAAAGCGCGCCAGTCGCGCCTCGACGCGTTGCAATGCCATCGCCTCCAATTGCTCACTTGTGTCGCGTAGACGGCCGCAGAGGAAGTTAATCACGCCCATCGCCATCGCGGGACGACTGATTAACAAGCGCTTCACATCTGCACGCGCGAGCGCGAGGACCTCGGTGGCGCGCAGCGCAATAACATCGGCGCTACGGCGACGACCGTCGAGGACGCCTATTTCGCCGACTGTGTCGCCTGGACCCGCGACCCGGAAGGCCAACTCGCGCCCGTCAGCAAAGCAGACAGAAATGCGCAGCTGACCCGCGATAACCAGCAGCACTTCTTCGGCTGGATCAGCGCGTTGAAATACGACTCGCCCGATTTCGAAGCGCCGCCGACGCAACAGAGGCGCTAGCGCCGCGCTGTCGATTGCATCGAGCGGACCAAAAAGTGGAAAAATCGACGCGATAGCGGAAGGATCTGGAGCCATGATGGCTCTCTGATACCAGAGTAGCCGGCATTCCACACCCTCTCGCCGCAAAAGGAAGTTTGTGAATGATGCGGCATCGGCGACATCGTCTATTGCTATCACGGTGATGTGGTGACGGTTGATCACGTTCAGAATCAATGCCGCCGCAATTCACCAGCTTCGCGCTGAAAAAAAGCCTCGCTCCGAGAGCGAGGCTGATTGGCGATCATGCGGTGGGACGCCGCGACATCAGTTTAGGGTTGGAAAGTGGAGAGCGGCCCAGCTGTGTCAGGAAATGTCGCTGTGTTCAGGACCTGGATGCCAGCGTTATGTGAGCCGTTGAACGGGGTCTCGGTATTCGCGCATCCTGCTTTCGACGCGTCCGCTGGCGCATTGAACCATATTCCAAGATGATATATTTGAATGCCACCAATTGTCACGCTTGCAGTTGCATCCGGAAATTTTCCCGCGGGGAATTTGGGCGCAGGCGCAACGCCCGGCGAAATTATGAAGGTCTCTTTCTGGAACCGGCCAACATAAGTATTCACGGCGTTGCCGTTTACGTCAGACTCGATGTCGCCTAAATACCAGGACTCTCCAAACGGTGCGTTTGGAACCTGAATGTTGAACACGTCGAAATCGGTATTGGCGGGCAGGCCAGACGCGACAATCTCCAGCTCTTCCTTTGTGCCTACACTATGAACGATGACGGTAGCCTGAGCTTTTGGCAAACACTTTGCCGCTCCTGCCGAAACGGTCATTGGAAACTCGATCGACTGCGCCGGCCCTGCATATGCTTGAATCGGCAGTAGCACGGCAAGCGTCGCTCCAAATAGAATGGATGATTTCATTTCAGCTTCCCCTTTGTTATAAGCGTCGACTGTTAAGTGCCGACGCCCAGACAATCCGCTGTTTTGCTGTCCTTCGCTGTTCCCTAGGGAACAGAATGGAGAAAATTCGTCATCGGCCAAGAAGCTTCACAACGCTCGGACGACATCGTAAAATCAATGAACCGAGGTCGGGCGAAGGTCGGCTTTGGCTCTGACTCACATCGTCCCGATCGGCGAGCCAATTTGGCCATCTGCGGGCTTGAACGGAAACCGGGAATATCCCCAAACGGTGCGGCTGATAGCGGTTGCGGGAAACGGCTACGGGCCAACGGCGATTAAGAAGGTTTCACGGCCCTGGAATTTCCGATCGCGTTGGCGAGACGGTGCTATTGAGCAGATATGAAACGCAAGCCCTTTGCATCCGCCGCTCTGGCTGTGGGCATCTTATCGCTTTTCGCTTTTGGTGCGCTTTGGCGCATCGACGCCGGAGGCGTCCGGAGCTTCTTGCGCGAAAGCGCTCTCGACCTGCAATTGCCTTATTCGCGCGAGGACGCTTCTCCGCCGATTGTGGTAGTCGACATCGATAGCGAGACCCTGCATCGGTACGGTCCGTGGCCTTGGAGCCGCGTGCTGCTGGCGCGCATTATCGCGGCGCTCGCCGAGGAGAAGCCGAATGTCGTTGGCCTCGATATTTTGCTGGAGGGCAAAGACAGGCTTTCTCCTGCATCCGTCGCTCGTATGCTTGCGGCCGAAACCGGGCGCGTCGATCTCGCGACGATCGCTCGTCAATTGACGGACGGCGACGCGGAACTCGGCCGCGCGCTTGGTCGTACTCAGGGCGTGCTTGGCGCCGTGTTGGCGCAGCAGGCGGCGGCATACCAGGCGCCGGCTCCAATTCTCGTGCGCGGTGCGCCACAGCTGCCAGACATTTGGGGCGCGGAAGCAACGATTGGGCCGACGGCCGGCCTTGCGGAAGTCGCTGCAGGCATTGGCCTTATCGTCTTCGAAAACGATGCGGACGGCGTGGCGCGTCGCACGCCGTTGCTGGCGCTTGCTGGAGGCGCCTTGATCGCGGGCTTCGCCGTCGAAACGGTGCGCGTTTCGCGGGAGGCCTCAGCGCTGATCATTGAGGACGCTCCGGCGCACCTTCGGATAGGCGATCGCATTGCGCCATTGGGGCCAGACGCGACTCTTCGGTTCCGCGCCTCGCCGCCCGATGTATGGGAACGGCGCACTATTTCAGCCGCGCACGTTCTTGACAGGCATTTTGACGCAACCATGATCAAGAACAGTATTGTTCTTATCGGCAGCAGCGCCCCCGAAGCTGGTATCTTTCGTCGCACCGCGAAGGCTGAAGCGGCTCCTACCGTCCAAATCGAGGCGGATGCGATTGCGACCCTGATGTCGGATGAAATTCCGACGCGACCTTATATTCTCGCAGAGATTGAAGTTGTCGGCGCGATATTGCTTGGCCTGCTGTCTGTCGGCGCAGGATCTCGGTTGAGGCCGGTCCGCGGTTTCTTTGTCGTTGGCGGTCTCCTCGCTGCTTGGATTGTTGTAGCCGCTCTGACGCTGCGCTGGCGCAATCTACTGCTGGATCCGGCTGGACCACCGGCGCTGGCTGCGCTAATATTCATCCTGTCCGCGCTGACCTCCGCCGTCGAAATAGACCGCCGCGAGCGACGATTGCGCGACCGCTTCGAACAGCATCTCGCGCCCGCCGTAGTGGCGCGCATTCTTTCGAATCCTCGCGCGGTGCGTCTTGAAGGCGAGACGCGTGAGGTCACGGCGATGTTTACCGACATTGAGGGCTCCACTGCTATGACTGAGCGCGCTCAGCCGCGCGATCTCATCGCCCTCCTTGACGCTTATTTTCAGATGCTCGTCGACGTCATCGTTGATCACGGCGGCATGGTCGACAAGATCGTCGGCGATGCAATTCACGCGCTGTTCAACGCACCCCTCGATCTGCCCGACCATCCACAGCGGGCAGTTGAATGCGCTCTCGCGCTGAGCGAAGCCTGCGCGGCGTTTCGTGAACGCCCGTTGGCGCGAGCGCTTGGCCTCGGCCAAACGCGCATCGGCGTCGAAACCGGCCTGGCAATTGTGGGCGACGTGGGGGGAAAGCGCAAACTAGATTATACGGCGCATGGAACGGCGATCAACACTGCGGCCCGCCTCGAAGCGGCTAATAAGGAGCTGGGGACGACCATCTGCATAGGCCCCGTTGCAGCCGCGCGGCTCGCCCCGGGAACCGTGCGGTCGGTGGGCAAGCTGATGGTCAGGGGCCGCAGCGAGACGCTCGAGGTCTTCGAACCCATTCGTCAGTAGGCGCTTCGCAGAGCGTCGACCGCGCGTTGGGACGCCCAAAGCCGTGGCGCTGTGGGTTTGTCGCCGGGCTGTCGGACGTCCGATCCCTCGCCCGCGGTGAGCCGCACCGTTGCGCCGCCCGCAGTGAAATCCACAACACCGCGCTCGACGAAAACGCCGAAGACCCCGTTGCTAGGTCCGGCGAAGAAGCGCGTCCCGCGCAATGCAATCACGCCGAATGGCGAATGAACACGCAGGTTCATGGGGGGCGATCTTTCGTCCCGGTCGATCACCAATGGCCCGGAATCAAATCTAAGTTCGCCGCCAGTTTCCGCAAGAAACTTGTCTACGCGAAGACGCACGCTCGCGCCCAGATGTACGCGGGTCGCCGAGCCAAGCAGCATGATGAGGCGCGCCGTATCGCTAGTGCTGATGAGATCGCCGACGAAAATATCGGCTCCCGTAACGAGCGAGCGCCTTACGCCAAGCGCCTCGGCGTTCGCATCGCCGATGGAACTTTCTACAGAACCAACAGCGTCAGCCGCGAAAGCAGTCGATCCGACGGCAACGGCGCAAGCAAGACTCCCCATAAGGGTGCGGCGATCGGTTAGCAATAATGCTGGATGTTGCAGCGATAGGTCCATAGGGAACACTTCCACCAAATTTTGGCCGGGGTTACCGCACGTCCGCACACAAGAAATATCGGTGCGCCGAGAATGCATCGACCCCGGCAGACTCGCCCAGAGAAGCAATTTTGACTCAGATCAAGCGGGGATTTCCATCTCGGCTTCTGGCCGGTTTGTAACTCCATAGAAAAATCATCTAGCGCCTTCAAGGGCCAAAGCTAGTCGGATGGAACTACAACTTGATGACCGTCCGGTGCGAAACGGTTACATTTGCAATTGTGATGAATATAGCCTGTCCGACTATTTGATGGCTCTGGCGACGGCGCTCGATATCCGGGCCAAGAACCTCGGCGGACTGATGCTCGGCCGATCATTTCATTTTTCTGGTCCTGCTGGTGGATCGACCTGCGGGGCAGCGAAACCGAGAGCGGCCGGCCCGATATGCGTTTGCTGCCGGATTTCTCACCGCGGCTTTCGAGCGATATCTGCTGAAAGCGAGGCCTTTTCTCTTTGCCTGCCGCAATGTGCAAGAGGCCATTCCTGTTTCGAATGATGAGAGTTTAGAACTCGTCAATCTCTCTCGACCACTGTGGATGTCACGCTGGTGAAGCTCGGACCGCTAGCGGCCCCCGGTATGAAGGCGCGGAACAGATCCAAGCCCCCGGCTGGAGGTGAAACAGCGCCGTTCGTTCACGCCCAACGTCATGCCTTGTACATCTTGCGGTAGTCGAGATGGGTGTGGAACCAGTACTCGTAGCCCTTCACGTTTTTCTGCATCGCGACGTCCAAGAAGAGCCGCGCGAGCGGGATGCGCGGTAGGTCCCCCATGACGATGTCATTCATCTTTACCAGATCGGCATCGTATTTAGCCGCATCGCCCTCGAATCGCGCCGCGTCGATCAAGGCGTCAAGCGCCGGATTGATGTAGTTAGCGGTGTCGAACACCGAATTGTTTTTGCCGTCGAAGTTCCAGAAAAAGAAGTATTCTGGTGTCACCAGCCAGCCATAAAATTCGGTGATCGCCATCGGCATAGTCTTGGAGGCCATCTGCGCGAACCAATTGGCGCCCGGCACCTTCTCTATTGTGACCTCAACGTCGATCTTGGCGAGAGATTCCTGCATCAGCAGCGCGATCGGTTCGCGCGTTGTCGCCTGACTGAGATCGTAGGAGATTGTGGTCTTGAAACCGTTCGGGTACCCGGCCTCGGTCAGGAGTTGCTTCGCCTTCGCAAGGTCGGTGGTGTAGTGCGATTGGACCGGCCATGCAGGCGGATAAGGTTTGTCCGCCGCGTCGCCGAACATCGGCACGCAGCGATTGTAGAGCGCGGCGTCGATGATCGACTGATAAGGCGTCGCCCAGGCAATCGCCTGCCGCACCTTAGGATTGTCAAAGGGCTTCATCTGCGTGTTCATGTCGATGAAGAGAAGGTCATTCTGCACCGGAGTGCCAATCACGTTCAGGGCGCCCGCCTTGGCGAGTTCGGCATAATCCTTTGGCGGCAGGCCGACTGAGATATCTACATCGCCTTTCTCCAGCAGCGCGCGGCGGGTGCCCGGGGAGGGAATCTGCCGATATATCACCCGTGCGAGCTGCGGCTTTGGCCCGGAAACCCAATTATCAAAGCGGGTGAACACGATCTCGGTGCCCGGTTTCCAGCTCGCCACCTTGAACGCGCCGCCGCCGGCGTCATTGTGCTGCACCCAATCCAGCGCCCATGGGTCGGACGCCGTCGCGTGCGCCTTGGCGAGCTTGGAATTGATGATGATCGGGATTGGCACAACCAGGTCCGGCATGGTGAGCTTGTTCGGTTGGTCGAAAGTGATCTTGAACGTGGACTCATCGACCACTGAGAACTGATCGGTCTTGGTCATTGAACCCGGCGCCGTCTGCACGGTCGCGAAGCCGCCAACCGAAACGGCGCGGTCGAATGACCACTTTACGTCGTCGGCGGTCACCTTGGCGCCATCGTGGAAGGTGGCGTCGCGCCGCAGATGGAATACGATGGTCTGGCCGCCGTCGGCGATGTCCCAGCTCTCGGCCAGTTCTGGCTTCATCACCGACACGTCGTAGCCAGTGGCTCCATTCTCCATCGTCTTGACGCCATGAGTCACCAAGCGGTCATAGACGTTCCAGGCGACCAATCGAGTGTAGTCGTTGGCGGTCGGCCCGTGAGTGTCGAGCGAGTTCGGCCCCTGCTCGCCGACAACGACGAGCACGTCGTTTGGCGTCGCGGCATGGCTGAGGCCGGGCAGGGACAGCGCGAGCGGAGTAAGTATCGTGCCGCTCAAAAGAGAACGGCGGCTGATCAGCGTCATGATTTGTCTCCGGACGTGAAAGGAATGCGGTCAGTGGGCGGCGGCGCCGGGCAGCGGGGGCCACCGATCGCGCCATGGCCGCGCCGCCTCAAAGGCGGCGCAGGCTTGCAACACTCCTTGATCATCCAGATGGCGGCCGACGATCTGCAGCCCAACCGGCAGTCCATCCGCGGTGAACCCCGCGGGCACGGAGGCGGCGGGCTGGCCGGTCATGTTGATCGGAAAGGTAAAGCAAAGCCACTGAGTGTTGCCGACCATGCGCCCATCGATGATCTCCGGCCCCTGCATATGCACCGGGAACGGCGGCGCCGCGAGAGTTGGGGTCAGCAGCAGGTCATAGCGCTGCATGAAGCGCCACATGCGGTTGCATAGCGCCTTGCGGGCGGTGATCGCGTCGGTGAACTCCTCTGCGGTCCAATTCCGATCGAGAAATGCGACGAGGTGCGGCGACATCTCATGCCGATGCGGCGCCGCCATCGCCCGCAGGCCGCGCAGATCAGTCTCGAGCGCGACCAAGCTCCAAAATGTCTCATACGGATCAGTCCAGCCTGGGTCGGCCTGCTCGACATCGCAGCCAAGCTCAGTCTCGAAGACCCGCACCGCCTCACCCACCACGCGGCGCACCTCAGGATCCACCGCGGCGTATCCCCAGTCCGCACTGTAGGCGACGCGCTTCCCCTTGAAATCCCCGGCGCGCGCGGCGTCCAGCCAGCTGAAATCGGCCGTCGGCAGCGAATGGCGGTCGCGTGGGTCGGGGCCGGCGATCACGTCGAGCATCAGCGCGGAATCGGCCACCGTCCGGCTCATCGGGCCTATATGCTCGAGGCCCTCCCAGCTTGATACGCCGGGATAGCGTTCGTCCCGGCAGCCCGGATACAAAGGCACTCGGCCCATCGACGCCTTCACTCCCACCAGCCCGCAATGCGCGGCCGGGATGCGCACCGAGCCGCCGCCGTCGCTGCCGATGGCGAAGGGCGTCACTCCGGCGGCGACCGAGGCGCCGGATCCGGCGCTGCTGCCGCCCGGAGTGAGAGCGAGATTCCAGGGATTGCGCGTGGTCGGGGCGATGGGGCTGTGGCCGACGCCGCTATAGCCGAACTCCGGCACATTGGTCTTGCCGACAATCACCGCCCCGGCCGCCTTCAGCCGTTCGACCACGATGTCGTCCTCATCGGGCGTGAAGTTGCGGTAGAGCGGCGAGCCCATGGCGGTCCGAAGATCCTTGGTCGCAACCAGGTCCTTAATCCCGACCGGCACGCCGGCCAATGGACCTACCTCCTCGCCGGCCATGATCTTCGCCTCGATCGTCCGCGCCGTCGCGCGCGCAAGATCCGGGGCCGGCGTGCAGAAGGCGTGCAGATGCGGTTCCGTCGCCTCCATGCGAGCAAGCGCCGCCTCGGTTACCTCCACGGCGGACAGCTCGCGCGTTCGAATGCGCCGAGCCAGGGTGACGGCGTCGAGTTGGCAGATCTCGGCGGCGACGTTGGATTTCATATGGCGGCTCCTTCTAATGGGCTGGTCGCGCCGCTGGCGCGGAGCCGGCGGCGACAAAGGCGGTCTCTTCTGCAAAGTGGCAGGCGACGAGGTGGTCGGGCGTGGTCGGGAGCAGCAACGGCATCCGCTCGGCGCACACCGCCTCCTGGCGCGGGCAGCGTCCCTCGAAGCGGCAGACATGCGGGGACGGGTCGATCGGGCTGCGCGCCGATCCGTCGGGCCGCAAGGGCCACTCTCCCCGCCGGGCAGGGTCGGGTATCGAGGCAAGCAGCGACCTCGTGTAGGGGTGGCGGGGATCGCGGAACAGCTCGGCCGCTGGCGCCTGCTCGACGATCCGACCGAGGTACATTACAGCGATGCGGCTGCAGAGCAGGCTGACCACGTTCAGGTCGTGCGAGACGAACAGGTAGCTCATGCCGAGCCGCGTCCGCAGGTCGGCGACGGCGTCAAACACTGTCAGCGCGGGGTTGAGGCTCTCGGTGGGGTCCTGGAACACGCTCTGGATGCGGGCGCGGGCCGGGCTGCGCACGAAACGGTCGAGAGGGATCGGCGCGATGTCCCGACCATCGAACACAATCGCTCCCTCGCTCGGTTCGATCAGTCGCGCCAGCAGGCGGACCAGGGTCGACTTGCCGCAGCCCGACTCGCCGACCAGACCGAGGCTCTCGCCACGCCCGATCTTCAGATCTACGCCGTCTACAGCGTGCAACAGCCCATGGCGGGTAGGGTAGCGTTTAGCCAAGCCAATCGTCTCCAGCAGAGCGCTCAAAGCGGGTTCCAGCAGCGCACGAGATGGCCGTCTTCCACCATCTGCGACGGCAGCGGCGCGGCGCCGCAACGCGCATCGAAGCGGTCGCAGCGGTGCAGGAAGCGACACGGAGGCAACGCCTGCCGCAAATCGGGCAGATTTCCGGCACGGAGGCGAGATCCTCGATTCGCATGCCGACGGCGGGAGTCGCGCCCATCAGCCGCGCAGTGTACGGGTGAGCGGCGCGGCGCAACAACCGCTCGGCGGGCGCCGCCTCCACCAAGTGTCCGGCGTGCATCACCACGATGCGGTCGCAGTACTCTCCGGCCAGCGCCAAATTGTGAGTAATCAATAGCACAGAGGCTCCGAGCGCCCTCACTTGGTCGCGGATCAGATCCATAACCGCGGCCTGGGTAGTGACGTCGAGCCCGGTTGGCTCGTCTGCGATTAGCAGGGAGGGCGAGCAGGCCAGCGCCATCGCGATCATTACCCGCTGGCAAAGGCCGCCGGACAGCTCGAACGGATACGCATAGAAGCGGCGCTCCGGGTCCGGGATACGCACCCGCCGCAGAGCCTCGACTGCTGCGGCCTGCGCCGCCCGCCGACTGACGTTACCGTGCCTCAGAAGTACGTCCTCCACCTGACGGCCGATGCGCCTGATCGGATTCAGCGCCGTCCGCGGGCTCTGAAAGACCATCGAAATCTCCCGGCCCAACATGCTCGAGAGTCGAGCCGGCGTCTTCCGCAGCATGTCGCGGCCGGAGAACTCGATCCGGCCAGAACGAACGAGGCCCGCCGCATCGGTGAGCCCCATAATGGCGTAGGCCAGCACAGACTTGCCTGACCCGCTTTCGCCGACCATGCCGACAATTTCGCCGCGGGAGATGTCAAGCGAGACGGAGTCGAGAGCATGGACGGCGCCCTCGCGGATGCGAAAATCGAGGGTGAAGTCCTCGATCCGCAGCAATGGCCGCGCACCCTCCTTCGTCAGCTGCTCCGCAGCCTCGGATCGGAGCGGATTGGCGCGGGCGGCTATATGCGTCGCGGTGGGCGCGTTCATGTGCGCTTCCGTGGATCGAAGAGATCGCGCAATCCATCGCCGAGCAGGTTGAAACAGAACACCGTCAGCACCAGCGCGGCGCCCGGAAACATAAAGGTCCACCACTCGCCGGAGATGATGTAGCTTGCCCCTTCAGATACCATGATCCCCCATTCCGGCGTCGGCGGACGTACGCCGAGGCCGATGAACGACAGGCCGGCGGCGTTGAGGATCGCCCAGCCCATATTGAGCGAGGCCTGCACCATCATCGTCGGCAGGATGTTGCGCATGATATGGCCAGACAGGATTCACCGCACCATTGCCGCCCATCCGAGCGGTCTCGCATAGGCGAGATCACGCCGCACGTTGACCTCGGCGCGCGCGAACCGGCCGTAGAAAGGCAAGTTGATTATTGCGGTTGCAATGATGATGTTCAGCACGCTGTTGCCGAGCGCGGCGACGATCCCCATCGCCAATACGAAAAGCGGGAACGCCATGATTGTGTCCATCAGCCGCCCGAATAGGGCATCGACCCAGCCACCGGCGTAGCCCGCCACCGCGCCGAGCGACGCGCCGATGGCAAACGATATGGCGACAGCCGACACCGCCATGCCAAGGTCGATCCGCGACGCGACGACCACGCGGCTTAGGATATCTCGGCCGAGCGCATCCGTGCCGAACAAATGCGCCAATGATGGCGGCTGCAGTCGCGCTGCAGCGTCCGTTAACAGCGGATTATAGGGCGCCAGCACTGGCCCTAGCGCGGCGCAGATCAGCAGCAGACAAAAAAGGCCGCACGCCACGAGCGTCAGCCGGTTGTTTGCGAGCGTGTAGCGGCTCGCGCGCAGCAGGGCGATTGTAGCGAGGCAGGCAAGCGCTGAAGCAAGTCGGTCAGAACTGGCTGCCCCGTAGTGAGCGACTGGCCAAGATCCCCATGCGCCAGGTCCTGCACATAGGCCAGGAATTGCACCGGAAGGCTGCGGTCCAAACCGAGATGCGCCCGCACCTGCGCGACAGAGTCCGCGTTGGCCGCAGGCCCGGCGAACAGCACCGCCGGATCGCCAGGCAGCGCATGGGAAATGAGAAACGTGATGACGATGACGCCTGCCGAGCTCGGCCCCGCGCTCAGCAGGCGCCTGAATGCAACGCGCAACGGTTGAAGCAATTCGTATCTCCGGCGACCCGTCGCGGCGTTGCCGTGCCTTCAGTAGTCTGAATATGCACGGCGCATGCCACGACGCAGTCCGCGCCAGTCCACGTGGAGAGTTGCTCATCGCAATGATCGGCCGCGCCCCGCCCGACCCAGATGCCGTGCTGCACGGAGCCGGGCGCAGCGCTAAGTGAAGGTCATGAATGCTGGATTGTGGTTGATCACATCACCGCATTGTGACCGGAACGAAGAGCGCCGGTTGCCGGAGTTCTCCGTCGACAACTTAAGTCTCGGCAACGAATCTACCGATAAGGTGTCGATTTAGCGCCAATGCTGGCGCCGCGCAGGAGGCGGCTGACACACTGCAGATCCTGACAGCCCATAAATGGAGCCAGTCTGATCAAACGGTATACAATGCGCTTACGTCGCGCGCTTCGTTATCCCGCGGAGTGCCAAATCGCATCGGTATCGCATGCGGCTATTCCAGCAATCACGCCGCCGCGATCAAGATGGTCAATTTTCAGGGCCGCGGGCGCGAAAGTGGCATTGCGAGTGCGACAATCCAGTTTCGACGATGCATTTGACATCGGTGCGGACTTTCTCAGCCCATTTCTTCTTGGCACTGTATGCAAAAGCGCAGCTTTCGCGACCACTATTCGGTTCGCCGATAAAGATGCGGGAAACTTCTTCCGCGACAGGAAAAGTCTCGGCGTCCACCTTGCTATCGCCGCCGCCTTCGGGTCCGTCGCCGGCTGCAGGTTCGGAGAAATCGCGAGTTTGCAGAGCTTGCGGACGAAGAGTTCGAAGTCGTATGTTTGGTTGCGGCTGGTTATTGTCTCAAAGTGATGGTCAAGCGTCGATGCATCAAGCACGTATGATACATGACCGGCCGATGCAGCCTCTTTGATATTTCGGGCGCTTTGGGCTTTGTTCCAAAGCGCCCGAAATGGTTAAAAGAGGAGCCTAAGCGCAACGAGCGCATGTAACGGAACACAAAGTCCCACGGGCGTTTTTGGTTCGGACGGTCCTGTCCTTCTCCGAGGGGACGCAACCCCTACAGAACCTCATCATGCCAGTCTCGCTCCGGAGCCGCGCCCAGCGGCGCAGTTTTGCGAAGCCGTCATTTAGGATTGATTAAGCGGCATGCCGTTGCTGAAGTAATTGCAAAGGCGATTTAGCTTCGAGAGGATCGCACGGGTTAGGGCTCGGTTTCCTCGCCTAGGGGCCGATCGGATAAGAGATCCGTCGATCCCAACAGCCCCTCTGAAGCGCGGGCCACGGAGAGATGCGGCGCCTTAAAGAATGTGAGAAATAGATGACTGAGCTTTGAGGCTTTCGAGCGCATCCGCAGACCGTGTGAACGCGTTTGACCGGTCACGTCGTCAACGAGCGTCGCTAGATCGCCGCCCTCTCCGAGTAGACTACCTCTTCCATTCTCGACGACGTACCAGCTGCGGCCGTAGTTTGAGATTCGAGACACACAGATGATGCTGGGGAGGGCAGGGTCTGAAGTGATCATATAAAACTGAGGATCGAGGCGTTCGGTTTCGCCGTAGGCATAGGCGTCAGCGGCGCCGCCGGTGACTTTGAGGCACAGTCGCATCAACTCCGCTATTTCGCCATGTCGCCATTCATTTTGCGACTTCGGTATTGCTTCGCGTCGGAAATCAACGACCGTCATGAGCCGCTTCCTCGAAAAGCGCGCGATGAAGCGCGGGATCGTAAAACGCCAAAAGCGTGCGCGCGAAAACGGCAGGCTCAACGCCTACGAGTTGAGCCCAACGCTCCATGCTCTCAGACGGGACTCGGCCGAACCCGTTTTCGACTTGCGAAACGAATGTATAATATTTCAGTCCCAATCCTGTGGCGAGATCCATTTGGGATAGACAGGCTGCCTGACGCCGCGCTTTCAGCCACTCGCCAGCCTCTTTTCGCAATCGCTGTGAGTTCAACGTTGCCGCCGTGGGTTGCGTAGCGGCTGCGTGGTCCTTCGCCATCATAGACCCGTAAGCTGAATTCCGGTTCGAGAATATCCTACCATTCGTCCCTAAACCGTAGACGCAACGCGGCGGAGCCGCAAGGCTATGTGCAGTCACTCTCGAATTCACGAGAGCAATAATAGCTTGTCCAACACTATGAACCGCTGTACACTTCAATCAAGCAAAGACGTCGCCTCTGATATCACAGTACAGCTATAGGCAGGTCCCTTTTTAAGACGCCGCTTTTGTTAAGCATCGATTGGTGACGGCCATGAGATTACAGCCAGCGTCTTTATTCGGCAAACTGTTTGATCCGGCGAGATGGTATTCGTCAGTTAAGGATTTTCCTCTTCGGTTAGGGCGTTTTCACCTTGGCTTGTGGAGCATAAGTCCGGGAACCTGCGTTATTTATCGGCCGGCTCGGTATTCGCTGTTTTATGATAAATATATTGAGCGAACGGGAAGAAATATATTCGAGGATGTCAAGAAATTCTTTGGAAGTCAGGCAAGTCATGCCGGAGACATTACGCGGTATTTCTTTCTAAATTTGGTAATTGATCAGCTTATAAAAGATGATGTAAAGGGAGATCTAGCAGAACTTGGCGTTTATAAAGGGAATACAGGATTTTTATTTGCGGATGCCGCCAGAAAGCTGGGCAAAAAAGCTTATCTATTTGATACTTTTGCAGGATTCGACAAAAATGATTTGAAGGATGTTGACGCGGACAAGGCGGCCAAAGACCGGTTTGAAGATACGTCATTAGCGACCGTGAAGTCTTTGGTAGGCGAGCGTAACGTCCATTTTGTCCAAGGGTATTTTCCCGAGTCGACATCGCTTGTCCCGCATGATTTGTCGTTCTGCCTCGTCCATCTCGACTGTGACCTCTATGCGCCATTTCGGGCGGCGCTCGAATACTTCTATGACCGGCTTGCGCCGGGCGGCTTTCTCATCATGCACGACTACTCGAGCCTCGAATGGGCCGGCGTTGAAAAAGCCGTAGACGAGTTCTTTGCAAACAAGCCCGAGAAGGTCATTCCTATCCCGGACACATGGGGCACAGCCGTCATTCGGAAAGTCTGAGCTGCGCCCTCAGAGTGGGATCAGCTACTGCGAAAATCGGTAGGAACGTCATGAGCTTAAACGTCGTGGGCGGGGTCTGAGTTGGAGCGCGGCATTGTTCGATATTCGCTCAACTGTTGCCTGATCCTCGGCGACGGAGTTCAGAACGAACTAAGCGAGGCGCTCAATGGCTCGGCTTTCGAGAAAGCCATCTTTTTAAGGGCAGGCGAGAGAGGCGATCAGTGACGTCGCTAGGCAGAAAGATCGTGAGCAGCGCGGTCTGGACTGCGGGGGCGTCATGGGGCTCTCAACTGATTACCTTAGCTGTCTTCGTCATCCTCGCCCGTTATCTTGGCCCTGACGACTTCGGGGTCGCGACCTTGGCGATGTTGCCGCCGCTCTTCCTTTCGGTTCTGGTGATAACCGGCATTCCCGACGCACTCGTTCAACGCGGAGAGATCACAGCGGCGCATCTTGACTCCGCTTTCTGGTTCCTCGCGGGCCTCGGCCTCATGCTTAGCGCTCTGATCTGGGCCTTCGCGGGACCGATCGCGGGCGCATTTGGCCAATCCTCCCTGAAACAGTTTGTCCGCTGGACGAGCATTATCGTCGCAATCCAAGCCTTGGCGGCTGTTCCAACCGTAGTCCTTAAGCGCGAACTCGGTTTCCGCGTGCTCGCTGTGCGCACTCTGGCGGCGACGGCCTTCAGCGCGGCATTGGGAATCGGCCTGGCGATCGCCGGATTCGGCGTGTGGAGCCTGGTCTGGATCCAGATCGCGAAGGCGGCGGTAGGGACGGCGCTGGTGTTCCTGGGCAGCGGGTGGCGGCCTAGTTTGCGTTACTCGCATGCACGTTGTCGGGAGCTGTTTGGTTTCGCTAGCCCGGTCGTTGCGCAATCGTTGTTGGCGATGGCGAACGACGAGTTGCCTGCGGTTGCGCTTGGCGTATTTCTCGGCCCTGGAGCGGTGGGCGTATATGCATTCGCCCGCCGTCCGTTTCAAATCCTATGGGACGTCTTTCTCAATCCGCTCATGGGTTTGGTCTTGCCGACAGTCTCAAGGGTTCAGAATGACCCGGAGAGGATCAATCGTTTCTTTGACGCCGCTGTGCGCATGACGGCGCTGGCCGCTTTTCCTATTTTCATCGGATTTGCCGCCGTGGCGCCCTCAGCCGTGCCATTCATCTTCGGCAAGCAATGGGGGAGCGCGGTCCTCGCCATCCAGATCATTACGCCGCAGGCCGTGGTGCGCACTATCGATGCTCTTTGCGCCTACACTATTCTGGCGCTGGGCTATTCCGGTCTGGTCTTGAAGCTCAACATTTCATTCACGATCCTGGCGGCGATCCCGATTGTCTTTGCTTCTCGAATAAGCGTCGAGGCGATGGTGGCGGCGATGGTCGCCTGCAATCTCGCGCTTCTGCCGTTTTTTTTATTCTTCGCTCAACGGATCGCTCGGATCAACATTCGTCAGCCCCTTGACGTATTCCCAAGGCTTGCGGTCGCGTCGTCTCTGATGTTCGCGGCGGTAACCGCGGTGAGGCTCGGCGCTCCCGAAAATACGCCGCAAATAGTCACGATTGGATCCGCAGTCGTTATCGGCGCCATCGTTTTCGGCGCGGCGGCTATGGCGCTTGTGCGTCCGGATCTTAAGGCGGCTCGCGAGCTGCTTCTGAAGATGAGGACATAACGCCAATGTGAGAAACCGTGGCGAAATCCGGGTGCGACAGTGCGCGCGACCATGCGTCGATCTCCTCCGGTGAAATTGGCTTTCGACGGATTCTTTCGGTCGCTCAGGTCCGATGGGGCAGGGCGTTCGGCCCTCGATGCAGCCGCGAAGCAAATTTTCTCAGGGAAATTCCCACGAAGCTGAAGCGTTCGCGCGCATCTATATGATTGTTATGAGGTTTTAATGTTCAGCGCCCTGGCCTGGGGACACCAGGGGGTCGCCGCGTGGCCCTGGGCATGCAGCTCTGTCCAAGAAAAACTTCCCTTCGAATTCGCCGAAAATAACCAGGATGTGGAAAACGCGGCCGTAAAGCGATCTTGAGTGAAAATCGCGTGTTGACAGTTTGGGTTGGGTAGCTCTATAAACCGGCCATCGACAGCGGCGCCGCTGAAGCGGCAGACGCGGATTTCGTTTCTCGAGTTTCTCGGGTCTGGGCCACCTGGTAAGTTTTGCCGGGGTGGTCGATGATTTCCGTGTTGAAGGGCGCGAGCTCTGCTACGCTGAGAAACATGCTGTTTGACATTTAAATCGGAAGAAAGAGAAACGTGGTCGGCGGGGTCCTTGCGGATTGCGCTCCTTGTGGGCGCAGTCGATGAGATAACTCTGGCGGTCACGTATCTAAGTTCATCGTGTTTGCAGTTCTATTGAACTGCGGGCAGATGTGCTTGGGACTCGTCAAAGATATAGTGACCAGCCGGGTAACAAATTCTCATTACAACTTGAGAGTTTGATCCTGGCTCAGAACGAACGCTGGCGGCAGGCCTAACACATGCAAGTCGAACGCCCCGCAAGGGGAGTGGCAGACGGGTGAGTAATACGTGGGAACATACCCTTCGGTTCGGAATAGCTCAGGGAAACTTGGATTAATACCGGATACGTCCGCAAGGAGAAAGATTTATCGCCGAAGGATTGGCCCTCGTCTGATTAGCTAGTTGGTGAGGTAACGGCCCACCAAGGCGACGATCAGTAGCTGGTCTGAGAGGATGATCAGCCACATTGGGACTGAGACACGGCCCAAACTCCTACGGGAGGCAGCAGTGGGGAATATTGGACAATGGGCGAAAGCTTGATCCAGCCATGCCGCGTGAGTGATGAAGGCCTTAGGGTTGTAAAGCTCTTTTACCTGGGAAGATAATGACGGTACCAGGAGAATAAGCCCCGGCAAACTTCGTGCCAGCAGCCGCGGTAATACGAAGGGGGCTAGCGTTGTTCGGATTTACTGGGCGTAAAGCGCACGTAGGCGGATCTTTAAGTTAGA